>NZ_JAIOUQ010000016.1 GCF_019931065.1 Methanobacterium spitsbergense
CTTTTTTATCAGAAACACTAGATTTGATGTCACCCATTTTCTCTTTCATTTCATCTTTATCTACCATTCTATCCCCTTCCACAATTTTCTTATATTGTAATCCAATTTTCTCTATAATTGATTTAAGTTCTGTTTATAATATTCTTAATAATCTTAAAAGGATAATTAACGCAATTAATAACTACTATAACATATAACAGACTGGATCTGATCCGTTCATATTTTCACTTCTACGGTTGGTACATTAAACACAGCCTAATAACTAAAACAAATCTATATCAATTTCATTTAATTCAAATGTATTTCGCTGTATAACATTCTATGTCAATCGTTATTATTATAGATTTCTATATTTTCAGCAAAGAATTGCTTTATTTTGATGGTTATCATTTAAAAAGTCCCAAGTGAAATTATTTTCAATAGTTAATTTAAAAGAAGTATTAAACGGTTGTTTAAATATTTTCAAGTGATTTTATAGCTACGGATAAAAATTCAGTAATTATATTCGGAGATATTTTTATATTTAACCTATACATTTCTATCAATGCATCATTAACATTATTGTTCTATTTTTAAAAAAATGTGGATACTAACCAAATTATAAAGGTGTGTAGCCTGCATACTAACTATGTTTTTATTACAATAATAAGTATTATAAAAGTATAAAATAGTATTATAAAAACTACGATAAGTTAAAAAAAGTATACAAAATTCAATATCCTTTTCATGTAATCATAATTTTGAAAGAAAATTTGATGAAAATTATAATGAAAAATCTGTATTGATATTAATAGTAACGCTAAAGATTATATGATCCAAACTACTATGTAACAGTACAAAAAGTAATAGAAATAGAGTATTATCAATCTTTGAAAAAGTATGTCATTTTGTACGATAAGTTCAAAATAATAATCAAAAGCACGACTATAACATGAGGTTATATTAATAGTATAATATAAAAAGGGAATTTTACTTTAAATTATTTAATGAAACTTAATTAAATATTCAAAAATTTCAGAGAAAATTATATAAAATTTTACAGTTATGTTCTTAAAGTCTATTTCTAAATTAAACCTAAATTTCTTCATTCAATAGTGAATGTTATTTTTATTTTTATGAGAGGATTTAAAATGTCAGAATTTAAACTATCATCAGCTTACAAACCTTTGGGTGACCAGCCAAAGGCAATCAAATCCATTTCAAATGGGATAAAAAATGGTCTGAAACATCAAACACTGCTAGGTGTAACTGGTTCGGGTAAAACATTTACAATGGCTAATGTTATTAAGGAGGTTCAAAAACCAACCCTTGTAATTTCACACAATAAAACATTGGCTGCACAGTTATACGAAGAATTTAAGGAATTCTTCCCTGATAATGCAGTCGAATACTTTGTTAGTTATTATGATTATTATCAGCCAGAGGCATATATAGCACAGTCAGATACCTATATCGATAAAGAAGCTTCAATAAATGATGAAATTGATATGATGAGGCACTCAACCACGCAATCATTACTTTCAAGGGATGATGTTATTGTTGTGAGCAGTGTTTCATGTATATATGGTATAGGATCACCCGAAGATTATGGTGGACTTGTACTGTCTGTTGATGTGGGGGATTCTGATGGAAGGGAAAAGATCATAGGAACCCTTGTTCAGATGCAGTACGAAAGAAACGACATAGATTTTACAAGGGGTAAGTTCCGGGTAAGGGGAGATGTAATTGAAATACATCCCGCCCATGGAAATACAGCCATACGTATAGAGTTATTTGGGGATGAAGTTGACAGAATATCAACAATTGATCCAATTCTTGGCAGTGTTAGAAGGGAAATGGATAGAATAGTCGTGTTTCCAGCCAAGCATTTTGTAACCAGCAAGGATAAGATCCAGCGAGCAGTTAAGCATATTGAAGAAGAACTTGAAGAAAGATTACTGGTACTGAATTCACAGAACAAACTAGTTGAAGCTCAGAGACTGGAACAGAGAACCAAATTTGACCTTGAAATGTTACAGGAAATGGGATATTGTACAGGTATTGAGAACTATTCAATGCATCTGTCTGGTAGGAAATGGGGAGACACACCACAAACATTAATTAAATATTTCCCAGACAACTTTTTAACAATTATCGATGAATCACATGTAACAGTACCCCAGATCGGTGGAATGTATGCAGGAGATAGAGCACGTAAAGATAACCTTGTTGATTATGGATTCAGATTACCATCTGCAAGAGAGAACAGGCCATTAAATTTCTCTGAATTTGAAATGTTACAAAATCAGGTGTTATATGTATCAGCAACACCAGCTAAGTATGAACTTGGAATGAGCCAGAACATGGTTGAACAGATTATAAGACCAACAGGCCTGGTTGATCCTGAAATAATAATTAAACCAGTTGTTGGACAGGTCGACCATCTACTTGGAGAGATTAAGCGGAAGATTAAGGATAAACAAAGAATTTTGGTAACAACACTGACCAAAAAGATGGCAGAAGATCTAACAGATTACTATGCAAAGGTAGGTATCAAGGTAAGGTATCTGCACTCAGATATAACAACACTTGAAAGGATAGATATTATAGACGAACTTCGAAGGGGTTCATTTGACTGTCTTGTCGGTGTTAACCTTTTAAGGGAGGGGCTTGACCTTCCAGAAGTATCCCTTGTAGGTATACTCGACGCTGATAAGGAAGGATTTCTAAGATCTCAAACATCGCTTATACAGACAATAGGAAGGGCATCACGTAACATAGATGGTCAGGTATTGATCTATGCCGATAAAATCACAGATTCAATTAAGAATGCAGTTGATATAACAACCCAAAGAAGGAATGTTCAACTTGCATACAATGAAAAACATGGAATAAAACCTAAATCAGTTGTAAGATCTGTTAAAGAAAAAACTAAAAAGGATGTTAAGTACAAAGATAATGTTAAAAATATTCCAAAGGATGAATTGATTCTAATAATACAAGATTTAGAGGATGAAATGAAAAGAGCATCCCTCAAACTTGACTTTGAAACAGCTGCCAAGATAAGGGATCAGATACAATTTTTAGAAGGAGCCTCAAACTGATGAACAACATAACAACCAAAAAAGGAAGTATAAATATAAAGGGAGCACGTGAGCACAACCTTAAAAATATAGAGCTCACCCTTCCAAGGGACAAGTTCCTTGTTATTACCGGACTTAGTGGTTCTGGTAAATCATCTTTAGCATTTGACACTATCTATGCTGAAGGGCAGCGAAGATATGTTGAATCTTTATCAGCTTATGCAAGACAGTTTTTAGGACAGATGAAAAAACCAGAAGTTGATTATATTGAAGGACTTTCACCTGCAATATCCATTGATCAAAAAACTACACGAATGAATCCCAGATCCACTGTTGGTACTGTAACAGAGATATATGATTATTTCAGGCTATTATTTGCACGTGTGGGTATTCCTCATTGTTACAAATGTGGAAAAGAAATTTCGCAACAAACCGCAGGGCAGATAGTTGATTCTATTCTCACAGAAGAGGAAGATACCAAAATACAGGTACTTGCACCTGTTGTTAAGGATCGGAAAGGAGAACATCATAAGGTTTTTGAAGACCTCAAAAAGAAGGGTTTTGTACGTGTAAGGGTTGATGGTGAAATATCTAATCTTGACACAGACTTTGACCTTGATAAAAATAAAAAACACTCTGTTGAGGTAGTTGTGGATAGACTGGTCATTAGATCGGATGAGGACTTTAAACGAAGATTAGCAGACTCTGTTGAAACAGCACTAGAATTAGGTGAAGGAATTGTAATTGTATCCTACATGGAAGAAAAAGGGAAATCAACTGATAAAGTATTCAGTGAACATTTTGCATGTACAGAATGTGGAATAAACTTCGAAGAGATAAGTCCCAGGATGTTTTCATTCAACAATCCACAAGGTGCATGTCCAGAATGTAATGGTCTTGGAAGTAAATTAGAAATTGATACAGACTTTGTTGTACCTGATAAACATCTTTCACTCAACAATGGAGCCATACTTCCATGGAGCAAATCAGGTAACAAGGACAATTATTATTATCAGATGCTCCAGGCAGTTTCTGATCACTATGGCTTTAGCATGGACACACCATTTGAAGAGCTACCCGAAAAATATCAGAGATACATACTATACGGCACACCCGACAAGGTACAATTTATCTTCAGAAGAAAAAACAGACAACATAAGGTTAACCGACGTTTTGAAGGTGTTGTAAAAAGAATGGAACGTCTGTTTATGGAAACCCAATCAAACTACATGAGAAGTTACGTTGGAAAGTTTATGAGCGACAGAAAATGTCCTGTCTGTAAAGGTACCAGACTGCGTCCCGAAGCCAGATCTGTTACAATTGGTGGTAAATCCATATCAGAAGTAGTTGAAATGCCCATAAAAACTTCAAAAAGTTTTTTCGACCAATTAGATCTGACTGAAATGGAACATTTCATTGCAAAAGAGATTTTAAAGGAAATAAAGGAGCGTCTCAAGTTTTTAGAAGATGTTGGTCTTGATTACATTACCCTCGACAGATCTTCCGGAACGCTTTCTGGTGGAGAAGCACAAAGAATACGTCTTGCAACACAGATAGGCTCTGGTCTCGTTGGTGTGCTCTACATATTAGACGAACCAAGTATTGGATTGCATCAAAGGGATAATGCAAGACTTATAGAAACATTAAAAAGACTTAGAGATATTGGAAATACACTCATAGTTGTTGAACATGACGAAGAAACAATAATGAGCGCTGATTATGTTGTTGACATAGGACCTGGAGCAGGAGAGCATGGTGGAAAGGTAATAGCCGAGGGAACACCGCAGGAAATAATGGAAAATACAGATTCAATTACAGGAAGGTATCTTTCAAGGGCAGAAACAATACACATACCAGAACACAGACATTCACCAAATGGCAATTACCTAACAGTGAAGGGTGCAAGACAAAATAATCTCAAGAATATAGATGTTACATTCCCACTCGGAGTATTTACATGTATAACAGGAGTTTCAGGGTCTGGTAAAAGCACTCTCATTAACGATGTGCTTTACAAGGGAGTCAATGGAAAGTTAAACAGGAAAAATATGCTTGCAGGTAAGCACGATGATATCATAGGCATTGAACATTTGGACAAGACAATAATTATTGACCAATCTGCAATCGGTCGTACACCACGTTCAAATTCTGCAACCTACACAGGAGTATTCACATATATAAGGGAACTCTTTGCACAGACATTAGCTGCTAAAAATAGAGGTTACAAACCTGGAAGGTTTAGTTTTAATGTTAAAGGTGGACGTTGTGAAGCTTGTAGTGGTGACGGTATTATTAAAATTGAAATGCACTTTTTAGCAGATGTATATGTGCCCTGTGAAGTTTGTCAGGGTAAACGATACAATCGAGAAACCTTAGATGTGCGTTACAAGGGTAAAAATATTGCCGAAGTTCTTGATATGACTGTTGAGGAATCCTTAGAGTTCTTTGAAAATATTCCAAAGATACATAAAAAACTTAAAACACTTGACGATGTGGGTTTAGGATACATAAAACTGGGACAACCTGCAACAACACTTTCTGGTGGTGAAGCTCAACGTGTTAAACTAGCCAAGGAATTAAGCAGGCAAAGCACTGGTAAAACCCTTTACATACTCGATGAACCAACAACTGGACTCCACTTTGCAGATATTAAAAAGTTGTTAGATGTACTTGGAAGATTAAGAGATTCAGGTAACACAGTACTGGTAATTGAACACAATTTAGATGTTATAAAAACTGCAGATTATATAATCGACCTCGGACCTGAAGGAGGAGACGAAGGCGGCCTTGTTGTTGCTGAAGGAACACCTGAGGAAATTTCATTGAGCACCAGTTATACTGGAAAATATCTAAAGGATGTTTTAGATGGTGTTACACCACATATGCGGGGACAAATGATTCCAGAGAAAGAATTAGTTGATTCATCAACAAAAGACAAATAATAGAAGGTTTAAACCATCTTAAATTATTTTATTTTTCCATAAATGGTTTAATTTCATATGATATTTATCTAACTAATAATTACGCTTTAATCATTCAATTACAGTAATTTAAAACAAAAGCAATTATATATTAGGTAAATTATAGAATAAAATCATATGTACAGTGATAGTAATTCCCAATTGATAACTACTTTTCCGCTAACATTACACTTTTTTCTAATCAATTTAAGGAAAATTAACTACCAATCACTGAATTCGTTTTTTTTTAACGAGATTATTTTCTATTTCCATTTAAAAAATATAGATAGGGGGATCTAATTGATTTTAAGTTCTGTTCTTTTAGCCATACCATTTTTAGAATCATTTTACAATGGAGTTCTACAAGCTGGAGATTATTTTATCTTATTATTGTTATTATTAGTTGTTTTAATGGTTGCATTATTAACAGAAAGAGTTGAAAAGGTAAGAACATTAAAAAACCTTAACAACGAGCTTAAAAAAGAAGCAATCAAACTTGAAGATGCAAATAATGAATTGGAAGCATTTGCATATTCTGTATCCCATGATCTTCGTGTGCCCTTAAGGGCAATTGATGGATTTTCCCGTATAATGATTGAAGATTATGAGGATAAATTGGATGATGAAGGAGTTAGACTTCTAAATATAATAAGGGAAAATACCAAAAAAATGGGACAGCTTATCGATGACATACTGTTATTATCAAGAGCAGGACGTCAAGAAATGACAATTTCAAAACTAGACATTTCTTCACTTGCAAAAAATGTATACGGGGAATTCAATCAGGACACCCAGGGAAGAAATATTGATTTTACTGTGGAAGATCTGCCAAAAACCAAGGCTGACAGGGCACTTATAACACAAGTTTTAACAAATCTTATTGGCAACTCAATAAAGTTTACAAGAGAAAAAGAAAATGCGAAGATCAATATAGGTTTTAAATCGGATAATGAAGATAATATATACTATGTCAAGGACAATGGAGCTGGTTTTGACATGAAATACTATGATAAGCTTTTCGGTCTTTTCCAGCGATTACACAGCCAAGAAGAATTTGAAGGTACAGGTGTGGGACTATCTATTGTACAACGTATAATAAGCCGACATGGTGGCCGTGTATGGGGTGAAAGTGAAGTTGGTAATGGAGCAACAATATACTTTTCAATTCCAAAAAATTTAAAGTAAAAATTAGTACTTAATTGGAGGATATTTTTATGAGCTTAGATGAAATTGAAATTCTTCTGGTTGAAGACAACCCAACAGATGCTGAACTTACAATGAGGGCCTTGAAAAGGAAAAATCTCATAAATAAATTAGTTTGGGTTAAAGATGGGGCAGAAGCATTAGATTTTTTATTTGCAAAGGGTAAATATTCGGATAGAAATATGAACGACCTTCCAAAATTGATACTTCTTGATCTAAGGATGCCGAAGGTTGACGGGCTAGAAGTACTGCACGAGATCAAAGCAGATGACAGAACTAAAAGAATTCCAGTAGTTGTTTTAACATCTTCAAAGGAAGATCGAGACATTGTAGAAAGCTACAAATTGGGTGTTAACAGTTATGTCAGCAAACCAGTTGAATTTGATGAGTTTATAGACGCTGTTTCAACCATGGGATTCTACTGGATTTTGATAAACAAACCACCATCAGAGGTAAGTCATGGAACAGATTAAAATTCTGCTGGTTGAAGATGTTGAACTTGATGCTGAACTCACTGAACACGAATTAACAAAAGCTAAAATTAATTTTATATCCATACGTGTTGAAGAAGAGCATGATTTCCGTAGGGAACTTCAAGAATTCAAACCAGATCTGATACTTGCTGATCATTCGCTTCCACATTTCGATGGAGTTTCAGCACTTAATATTGCAAAGGAAATATCTCCAGACATACCTTTCATATTTGTAAGTGGTAAAATAGGTGAAGATTTTGCTGTTGAGATGCTAAAGAAAGGAGCAACTGACTATGTGCTTAAAAGTAACCTGCCCAAACTTAGCCATGCAGTTCAAAGGGCATTGAATGAATTTAATGAACAGGCTGAACATAAAAAGGCCGAAGAATCACTTTTGGAAAGTGAAAAAAAATACAGAACCCTGTTTGAAAAGAATAGAAATCCTATAATTGTTTTTGATGAGATGGGAAATTTTATTGATTCCAATGAAGCTGCATTAATGTTTTTGGAAATAACCAAAAATGAACTTTTAAACAAAAACCTTTCAGATTTTATATTATATGAGAAAGACTTGAAAAACATTGAAAATAAGGATTTATGGAAAAAAAAGGATATATTAGAAGTTAAATTTGATATTAACGGTAAATTTAAAATTCTTGAAATTACGATCACACCAGTTTATTTAAAAGATAAATCAATAGTATTTGGCGTTGGTAACGATATTACTGAACGTAAAAAAGGTGAAAATGAAATTTTCAGGTCATTAAAAGAAAAAGAACTTCTTTTAAGGGAAATACATCATAGGGTAAAAAATAACCTGCAGATTGTTTCAACTTTACTCTCTCTCCAATCATCCCAATCAAATAAAGTTGATGTTAATGATCTTTACAGGGAAAGTCAGAATCGTATACAGTCCATTGCACTTATACATGAAAATCTGTATCAATCAGATGATCTTGCCCATATTAATTTTGAGGTATATGTTAAGGGGCTGTTATCAGATTTGTTTGATTCATACGGAGTTGATTCATCTAGGATCAAATTGAATTTGGATATAGAGGATGTTACGCTGGGGATTGAAACAGCTATTCCATGCGGACTCATTATAAATGAACTGGTATCAAATTCCCTGAAACATGGATTTACAGGAAATGAAACTGGAGAAATTAATGTGGAAATCCATAAAATAGCTGATGAAGAATATTCATTAGTTGAAAGTGATACAGGAGTTCCATTTTCTGATAAAGTAGATTTTACTTCGAGCAAAACATTGGGTTTGGAATTAATAAAAAACCTGGTTAAACAAATTGAAGGCCAATTGGACTTTAACAGAGAAAATAAAGAATTTAAGATCATTTTTAAGGAACTTGAATACAAGGAGAGACTATAATGGGTAACGAGAGAATTATGGTTGTTGAAGATGAAAGTATTGTTGCCATGGGAATTAAGTATAAATTAGAGGATTTAGGTTACATTGTTGTGGGAATAGTTGCAACTGGTGAAGTAGCTGTGGAAACTGCTTTAAAAACTAAGCCGGATCTTATACTTATGGATATTGTTCTTAAAGGTGATATGGATGGTATTGAAGCTGCACAAAAAATACACCAGCAACAAGACACTCCAATCATTTATCTGACAGCTTATTCTGATGATGAGGTTTTGGAACGTGCTAGAATAACCGAACCTTACGGTTATATATTAAAACCATTTAAAAAGAGTGAAGTAAATGCCAATATTCAAATGGCCATATATAAACATGGATGTGACAAGAAAAAAAGTGAAATCATCAAAAAAAGAGTGTTAGCAGATTTTTATGACTTTATTTTAACAGCAATGCCAACTAGTAGCACCGGTACTGATATCGAAATGAGAGAGTTGCTATTGAAGGTATTTGCCGAACGTTTAGACGAAGATCTTTACCCTAGATTTGTTGAAGAACTCTCTCCAGAGGATATTGAAACTAATGATCAGCTTTTTGCAGATTATATTGAATGGCTTTCTGATATTTTTAAAGACTTTGGTATTAAAACAATTGTACACCATAAGGGCAACAGATCATATATAGAATTTTTGAATTGCCCATGGCATGAAGATGCTTTGAAAAAACCTATTTTCTGTTTGAATTGTCAGGCAATGATGAATCGAAGCTACAAATGGACAGGTCTTTCTGGAGGTATGGAAAGAAGATCAACCATTGTGGATGGATCACCGTCATGCAGATTTCAGTTCAAACATCTGGAATGAGTAAGTTTTAAGCTCAAATGAATTTGGTATTAACCATAACCCAAAATGCAAGATTAAATTAACCTCTAAACACATATTATAGTATTAGGGTGGTTTAATGTCAAATGATATTGGAACAGTTTTCTTGTTGAAAACCGATAAAAGGGAAAAAGGTATAGAAAGACTGATTGAGAATTTTGATATTACAGATTTCAAATCCAAAAATATTGCATTGAAGGCTAATTTTAACAGTGCAGATCCGTTTCCTGCATCAACACATCCAGATACACTAAGAACGCTTGTTAGATCCATTAAAAAAGGGGAACCTGAAAAAATTACTCTTGCAGAGAGAAGTGGAATGGGTGATACCAGAATTGTGCTTGAAACAAGGGGTGTAATGGATATAGCAGAAGATGAAGATTTTGAAGTCAGGATTCTGGATGAAGAAGATGCTGATGACTGGGTAAAAGTTGAAAAAAATGGAAATCACTGGATGAAAGGTTTTTATATATCAAAGATATTTAAAGACGCTGATAAGGTGGTTCAAACTTGTTGCCTTAAATCCCATAGATTTGGTGGAATTTTCACTCTATCGCTTAAAAATTCTGTTGGAATTGTTGCAAAGAAAGTTCCAGGAGGAGTCTACAATTATATGGGTGAGCTCCATATATCACCTTACCAGAGATCAATGATTGCGGAAATAAACAATCATTATAATATGGATCTAGTTTTAATGGATGGAATCAAAGCATTTGTAGATAAAGGTCCTGAACAGGGACATGTTGTTGAACCTAATCTTCTTTTGATGTCAAATGATAGAATTGCAATTGATGCAGTAGGAGTTGCAGTATTAAGACACTATGGCTCAACACATGACATATCTAAGGGTAAGATATTTGAATTGGAACAGATCAAAAGGGCAGCTGAACTAGGTGTTGGTGTACAAAGTGCTGATAAAATAAATATTGTTGGAATTGATGCTGAAAGTGAGGCTGTTGCAGGAGAACTGGATCAAATACTAGAAACACAGGGATAAAAAATCTATTCTAGTTGTAAAAACTAATTGAAACAATAAGAAATTATACAATCTAATCAATTCTCTGCAAATCATCTTTAATCTTTTTTGGACCAATTAATATTGAAACAATAATACCAAACCCGCTTAATACTGCAAATACTATAAATGCTGTTTTTAAACTAAAGAGAAAAGCTGGAAAGTTTGATTCTGTGATTTGAACATTGCCTAGGTACACAGCAAAAATATAAAGCATAATACCAAGACTCATTGTTTGACCTGCATATGTCATGGTTGAAAGTACACTTGATGCCATTCCATAGTCTCTTCCTTCAACACTTCCAATAAATCTATTGGTTGTAGGGGATGAGAAAAGACCTAAGCCTATACCCACCAGTATCAAACCTATAATTGGTATTAATAGACTGCTGTTGGTTGTTAATTGTGATAATATTAACAATCCTATAGTTGTAACTATCATTCCAATAACAGTAAATATTCTGTTTTCAATCCTGTCAGAGAGTCTGCCAACAGGGGTGGATAATAAAGCAACCATCAATGGTTCGACTGAAATTATCAGAGCTGTTTGTTGAGGATCAAGATGCATTATATCCTGAAGATAAAGACTTAAAAGTACCCACATTGCCGAATTCGCAATGTTCATCAACAAAATAGCAAGTGCAGATAATGATGATACCTTTTTTCTTAATATACCAAGCCGCAGTATTGGATTTATGGATCTTTTTTCGTTTAAAACAAATATTAAAAGACCAATTACACCTGTAAAAAGTGATAATTTACCAAAGTTACTGTTAAGTGTTGAAAATCCATAGAGTAGTGCAACTATTGACAGGCTGTATATCAAAGATCCTCTAATTTCAAATTTACCTCCCAAACCCTTCCATTCTCCATGAAGTCTCATTTTAATAAGAATAAAAAGAAAAATACCAAATGGTACGTTAAAAAGGAAAATACTTCTCCAACCAAAGTTTTGGGCCAGGAAACCTCCTAACAATGGACCTAAAAATAATCCTATGTAAACAGCTGTAACAAATAATCCGAGTGCTTCACCTCGTTGATTTGATGGGTAAACACTGCTGAGAAGTGCCACACCAGTTGCAAATATCATAGCACATCCAAAACCCTGCATAAAACTGAATACAATTAGCATAATACCCGAATTTGATAAACCAGCTAAAAGAGATGCAGCTGTATATATAATCACACCATAGGTGTAAATTCTTTTACGGCCAAACATATCCCCTAAGCGTCCAAATGGAAGTATTAATGCTGCATTTGCCAAAACAAAAACTGTTGGTATCCAACTTAGCAGTATTATATTTACTGCTAGATCCTTCTGTATTATAGGAAGAACAATGTTTAGGGATGATCCCATAAACGGTATAAGGAAGGATCCAAGTGCAACTACAAGTAGTGCTATATTCCTAACTTTCTTTTCTTCAATTTTATCAGAATCCATGTGATCAGAAATATTATAATGTTCATACACTTAAACATTCATAAGAAACATAAAACAAACTTTAAAGTTATATATTGGAATATCATTCTAATTCATAGCTGTATTATTAATTGGTTTTTGTAAAACCAGTTAAATAACTGATTTATAAGAAGAGAATTAAAGATTAAATATAAAAATATACCTTGATTAATGTGGTTTAAATGAGTCTCATAATAACTTATATTGGAAGCAAAGGATGCGTAATGGCAGGAGATAAGAGGAGAATCGGATTTTTTGGCCCAGAAGGGCCTAGGGAAAATCTTGAAGAAAAACTCTACTCTGGATCCATCAACACAAAGGAAGAACTGTTAAAAAAAGCTGATGAACTTGGAATTAACATAAAAATTTCTGATGATGCAGATAAAATCCATGAAATTGGGGATGTTGTTGTTGGTGAAGTAAGGTCTAAAACGGTATATGAAACCAAACGTAAACGTATCTATGCCACTACCGGAGCTTATAACATTATTGAATTATTAGGATCAGACTTGAAGACAGTAAAAAGCGGTGAAAGTTCTATTATTGTTTTTGGAAATAAATATACCCAGGAACTAGCTGAAAAGACCATTAAAAGATACTGGAAATCAAAGTTGAATCTTGTAACAATTAGAAAGATTTTTGAAAGTGTAATGGAAGAAGTTGCTATTGAAACACCTACTGTAAGCCCAGAGTATGATGTTAAGATGAAATATCCTTCAATTGATACAAAAGAAGCAAAAGAGCTCTTGAGAGTAACCATACTTCAGGATGTTAAGGATCTTGAAGAGTACAGAACACAGTTGAAGGAAAACCTTATACAAACATCCCAAAATATTCAAATGGCAACCAAGATTGTTATTCAAGGTGCTGTTGGAAATGTTGCATATGTTAATGGGAATGAAATTGGGATTATCCTTGATAAAAGTATTGAAGCCTTAGACACAGATTGGAATACAATTGCAAAACCATCTGAACTCATAGAAATGACAGCTGAGGATGGATCAAAAGTGTCTAGAGGGGATTTAGCAGTTATTGAGAATGAAAATCTATGTATTAATAGAACAAAAGAACCATTAAATTGTGACTTTATTCTTTGTAGGGCTGATACAGATAATAAAAAGAATATTAAATAATATTAATTTTTAGAACAAATTATAATAAATGATGATATCAAAATGGAGATTATAAACATTGATATAAAAAGAAGCTGTACTGTTGTGAGGTATTAAAATATGAAACTAATATTTTTAGGAAGTGGTGGGGGACGATTTCGCGACCATTACCCAGAGAAGGATGACAGGCGGATTTAGGATAGAAAATATAGATGGAAAAAATATCCATGTTGATCCGGGTCCTGGAGCACTTGTTAGAACTTACCAATTTGGATTAAATCCAATGAAAGTAAACATTCTCATGGTATCACACTCCCATACTGACCATTATACCGATGCAGAGGTAATGCTTGAGGCCATGACAAAGGGTATGACCCGGAAAAAAGGTACTGTAATTGGTAGTCGAAGTGTTATTGATGGTTATGAAACTTGGGGTCCATGCATATCCAAGTACCATCTAAGCAAACCAGAAGTGGTTGTATTGGAAGATGGTGACCATAAGCAGTTTGATAATTTAGATATAACAGCTACAAAAACTATACACGGTGATCCTAAAGCTGTGGGTTTTAAACTGGAGTATGATAATTTCACAATATCCTATACAACAGATACAGAGTACTTTCCCGAACTTCACAAGCATCATGAGGGTGCAGATGTTTTAATTGCAAGTGTTATTAGGGCAGGAAGTGAAAGGATTAGGGGTCACATGTCTGTTGATGATTTTGAGGTTCTTGTAAAGGAAGTTAAACCTAAACTCGCTATTATGACACATTTAGGAATGAAGTTCATTATGGAATATCCTGAAAGGGAGGCTCAGAGGGTTGAAAAAAATACTGGTATTAAGATAATAGCTGCACGTGATGGTATGCGTATTGATCTTGATGATTTCCAAACAAAACAACCCACACTGGATGAATTTTAACCATATTTTAATTATTTTATAAATTATATTATATTTTTTATTCATTGCTTAATGGATTATCCCAGTAAATTTTGAGGGATAGATATACTTAAATTCATTACAGTTTATATAGTAAAAAATGCCTCGGTGGCTCAGTCTGGTAGAGCGCGTGACTCGTAATCTCGTGGTCGTGGGTTCAATTCCCACCCGAGGCTCATCTATTTATTATACTTTAAATGTCCAGTAGTGGTATCAGCTTGGGGATTTCGAATTTACAAAATAAAAAGAAAAAAAGTTTCAAGGGGAAGTCACCCCCTCTAATTACGTAATATACTGGGTATTGGTTGACTCCATTTGTTTTAGATTATTAAAAAAGACAAAATATCAATAAGTACAATCAAATGTTTTATAAATCATCTTAATACACTATAATATTACACTTTGAAATTAATAAATTTCATTGTCAACAACCTGACAAATTATAAATGGAGTTATATTAAAATGTTTTTTTAAATTGTATGAAGCTTTTAAACTTGATTTTGAAGGATATTCATTGTCTAAAAAAAAGTAATTTATTTATTATAGAGTTGAAATTTCCATTGGTTGAATCAATATTTTTGAATTCATTTTGGATTTATGTAAATAAACCTTTACATATGGTAAAGTATATATGACATTATGTAAAAGTAATGATACAATGGAGGGAAGTTTCATGAATCAAAAAACTTTAAGAAATATACTAATCACAACATCGGCAATTCAAACAATTTTATGGGTTACAGGATTAATATTGGCAAATGTTACACTAGTTATACTGGCACTAATAGTTGCAATGGCAGTTTTACCTGTGGTTTATATCCACAGAGATAATATTGGAGAGATGTTTCAACGGGACAAAGATAAAATTATGGAAGATGAGAGAACTCAACTGATCAATGAAAAATCTTCAACAATGACTTTAGGAGCATTAATTGGGACTATAATATATGTAGGGTTTATTCTAGTCTCCCTGAGGAATATTTATCCCGAATACCTATTAACAGGTTACATTTTATTAATAACAGCACTATATGGTCTTATATTAAACATTATATCACGTACATATTATAAAAGGAAATTTTGATAGGGAAAATATGAAAAATAAATTAAAAGTCTATCGAGCAATTCATGATTTAACACAAGAGGATTTAGCAAAAGAGCTCAAAGTAACAAGACAAACCATCATTGCTATTGAAAAGCTTAAATATGATCCATCGTTAAGTCTGGCCTTTAAAATAGCCAAATTTTTTAAAGTACAGATAGAGGACATATTCGTAGATGGATGAATAAAAAAAATCAGATTAATTAAGAAATATTTTAAAAAGGGGTAAATTAAATGAAAATTAATATCAACTGGAAACTATTTGGTATTCTTCTTATTACAACTGTTATTACAACTTTAATGGTTTTACCATATACATTAGCTCTAAGTCCAGCTTTGGCGAAAGTATTCACACCGTTAGTATTAATTGCACAATTAATTCAGACATTGATAATATTTTCAATTGCCATATTCATTGGTTTAATTCTAGCTAAAAAAGTCGGATTCAATTTGCCTATATTGGAAGGTTGGTTGGAAGGTAAAGAAATAGGAACTTATCTTAAATCAATATTAGGCATTTCCATCGGTCTGGGAGTTCTAGCAGGTATAATAATTATCTTAGTAAGTTTCATTTTTACACCTGTATCAAGTATTTTTCAGAATGCCGAAATATCTGTTCCACTATGGAAAGGGTTTTTAGCATCTTTTTATGGGGGCATAGCTGAAGAAATATTGCTTAGATTATTCTTGATGACTTTAATTGTGTGGATAATTTTTAAAATTAAAAAAACAGCAGATGGAAAACCAACTGCTGCGGGTATTTGGTTAGCAATAATTATCTCCGCAGTTATATTCGGTCTAGGACATCTGCCCATAACTGGAACTTTAACTTCAATTACACCGTTAATAGTTATTAGAGCTATTTTACTCAACGGAATTGGTGGAATAATATTCGGATGGCTTTACTGGAAGAAAGGATTAGAATCTGCAATGATAGGCCACTTCTCAGCAGATATAGTATTACATGTTATTTTTCCATTTATATTAGCTCTGTTAATATAAAATGAATAACAAAATACTTGTACAATAAAATAATTCTATATAATTTTTTTTTTAATTTGTAAGTAATTGATTCATATAGAAAAATTCTTATTTTTGCCTAAAAAATGGTTTGGGAAATGATACCTTCAACATTAGCAAAGGCTCTTCAAATCTTGCTAATAAAAATTTAAATCACAATTCATCTAATAATCCCCATAACCCTCCTAATGGTACAGCTCAAATAAATGCAACCATTCCTATGCAGCAAGGATTTGGAAATAATGTGAGAACAAATGGAGGTATTGGAGATATAATTATGGAAATATCAAGTAGCAATACTATTATATTCAACAGAGATTCGGTTAAAATATATGAAATATTATGATTATTAAAATCTATCTTGGATAATATTCATGGATTTTAAATATTATATGATATCATAACAACCATAAATAATCATTGAATGAGTTTTACTATTCTATTATATATTCAACTTCTTCTAGTAATTCAATAGAGTAAACTAGATTAAAAAAATGTGTTGATATATATGTTTGAATCAGAATCATTAGATATTAATTTTTTTTTGTTGTATACTAACCTATTTCGAGTATTTCATCTACAATAAACTGGCCACCGCATATACAATGTTCTATTGCATCCCCTATTGAGTAGGGAATTGTATTTCCAGATACTTCATATGTTTTTTCTTCTGTGCATTCATCACATTTTGCAACAATTATCCAGTCCATATTAAAAATCTCCTATTTTTTTGGATTTAATTTACATGGATTTATATAACCCGCCCTAATAAGATGGTCTGCAATGATTATGGATACTGATGCCTCTGCAACAGGTGTAATTCTTGGACAGATACATGGATCATGTCTACCCGCTATCTTTATCTCTGTATCTTTCATTGTCTTGAGATCAACTGTTTTCTGAATTTGGGATATAGATGGTGTTGGTTTAACAGCCATACGGGCTGTAATTGGCATTCCCGTAGACATACCTCCGAGAATTCCTCCAGCATTATTAGTTCTTGTATTTATTTTCCCTTCATCAATGCAAAATCCATCGTTCATTTGTGAACCTTTTAATTCTGCTGCTTTAAATCCTATGCCGATTTCAACCCCTTTAACAGATCCTATTCCCATTAGAATATGTGCAATATCAGCATCAAGTTTATTAAAAACTGGTTCGCCAAGCCCTGCTGGAACATTTGAAACTATTGTTTCAACAATACCTCCAACTGATTCACCGGTTTCTTTAAGGTGAAGAATTAATGCTTCCATACGAGGTGCTGCGTCTGGATCAGCACATCTAACTGAATTTAGGCCAATATTAGCTTCAATTTCATTTAATTCCATTTTAGCTGCTTTAATGTTTCCAACTTGTATTACATGAGATAAAACCTTAATGTTCAAGGTATCCAAAATTTTCTTTGCTATAGCTCCTCCAATAACATGCCCTATGGTTGTTCTTCCACTACCACGTCCACCGCCCCTGTAATCGTATAAACCGTATCTTGCTTTCCATGTGTAGTCCCCATGTCCAGGTCTAGGATTATTTTTAAGGTTTTCATATGCCGATGAATCCATGTCTCTGTTATATACAACAGCAGTAATTGGTGTACCATCTGTTTTTCCATTAAATAAACCAGATAAAACATTTACTTCATCCTTTTCTCCCCTAGAGGTTGTGATATTGCTTGTGCCTGGCCTTCTTTTATCCAGTTCTACCTGAATATCCTTATCTGAAATCTCAAGACCTGCAGGGCAACCATCTACCACAGCTCCAAGAGCTTTACCATGGCTTGAACCAAAGGTTGTGACTTTGAACATTTTTCCTATCTTATTTCCTGACATGATTTTTGCATCCTAACAATTTAGATCTACCCCAATAGTTCCATATTAGAAATTCTATTGGATTCTTTATTGACTCCATTCTTAATATTATATAAACTTCCATCCTATTTATTAATTACAAGCTAAAAGTCTCATATTCTCAATATAATTGATTTATTTTTAATACTTATTTAATGTAAAATAATATAAAATAATTCAAATATCTACAGAGCATTTATATATTCTATACACCAGCCGCAGTTACATTGGACTTTATTTAACTTATTTACTATTTGTATGGGCTGAGGAGTACTATGAGTGTTTAATAATTTGGTAATTATTTTTAGTAGTATTATTTCCTGTTGTTGGAAATTTTATTGTTTAAGAGGCTGACCCATAATTATATTACTTTTTTTGTATTTGTTGTTATTATTTTTTTTGATATCTTTTTGGGGGTTAATTATATATTGATGGTTGTTCTAGTATTATTATACTGTTTGTGTTTAGTTAGAGGTTGTGTTTATGGTTTTACGAGAAGATAAAATAGGTCAATCTTTTTTAGTGCCTTTGGAATTGACTGAGCTTATTCCAAAGAATCATATCTGTTATTTTATTGAAGATATGGTTAACGAACTTGATTTTAGAAAACTTGAGAAAAAATATCGATATAGTGCAGGTAAACCTGCTTATTCACGACGTATGCTTATGAGAATAATTATTATGGCTTCTGTGGATGGTGTTTTTTCATCAAGGCAAATAATGAAACTGACAAATGAAAATTTTGTTTATACGTACTTATCTGGCGTAGAATCACCAGATTTTAGGACAATTTTAAGATTCAAAATCCAAGCACGAAGATTAATAGAAAAAGCATTTCAAACAACTGTACACACAGCCAAAAGGCTAGAACTGCTTAATTTAGAACATATAACCATAGATGGTACAAAATTCAAAGCAAACGCATCAAATGATAATAATCTAACTGAAGAAGAAATAAAAGACATTAAAAAAATTTTACAAAAAGGAATCGATGTCGACAAAGAAGAAGACGAATTATAAGGCGAAGAAAATTCAAACGAACTCAAATTCCCTAAAACCAAAAAAGAAAGAAAAAAATTGATACGCGAAGTATTAAAAGAAATAGTAGAGAAAGAATCAGAAAATAAACCCCTAAAAAAAGCAGCTGTAAATATTATCAATCAAGTGATTGAAAATCCAAAAAAAGCATTAGAAAAACTAGAAAATGCCGAAAAACAACTAAAAAGCAGTGGACAAAAATCAGTTAGCTTAACAGATCCAGATTCACGCTGGATGAAAAATAAAAAGAATAAAATAGAACTATCATACAATTCCCAAATCAGTGTAGACCATAAATCTGGAATTATACTCACAAACAGTGTAACACAACAACCCACTGATCACCACCAATTAATACCACAAATAGAAAAAATAATCGAAACAATAGGTCCATTATCCGCTAAAACATGTATAAGCGCAGATAATGGATACTTTACACAAGACAATATAGCATACATATATGAAAATAAACTAGATGCATATATACCCAACAGAAAACAAGCACACGAAGCTAAAATTGATGAAAAAGATATAAAAACATTTTCTAAGCACAATTTCAAATATGATCATCAAAATAATCAATATTTATGTCCAAACAATAAAAAATTACCATATCAAAAGACATATAAATATAACAACAAAATAAGACAACAATATTACACCAACGAATGTTTAAAATGTCCAGATCAAACTAACTGTACAGGAAAAAATCGAGTTAAAATAATAACCGACTACAGCGGCGAGTTAGCAAAAAATATGTCTCTAAAAATGGAAACACCTGAAGCAAAACTAGAATTTGCAAAACGCAAAGAAACCGTTGAATGGCCATTTGGAAACATAAAACAAAACTTAAAGTTCACAGAATACTATACAAGAGGATTAAAACAAATAGAAACAGAAAACAACCTAATATACATCGCACACAACATAAAACGAATATTTAACACAATAACAAAACAAACAAAACAAATACTCGCAAAAAATACAACAACAACCATCTAAAATAACAAACAAAGCCACTAAAAAAAATTACAAAAATTAATAATGACTCAACCTCTTAAAAAAAAAAAAATATAAACTTATTAAGAACTCTTGTTAAAACGTTTACCTTAAATTAAGGGGTCTAAAACTGTTTACAACCATCTCGAATTTAGGTAGGGTGGCGTTATATTCACTAGCTGGGACTACACATCCGATTCTATAATATTTGGATCCTGGAATAACTTCGATGTGTACAGTCAGGGCTTTATATTGTTTATTACCAGTACGCCATGTCTTAATGAGTTCCACTGCTTTCATCCCATTGACGGTGATGTTTCGCTCTGAAACTTCTGTTTGACTAATAGATGCAATATCACTCCTATAAATCTTGAGCATCTCAGCTAAAGATCCCACATCTCGTTGTTTTATGTAAAAATAAGTTTCAATATACTTTTCACCATTATTCCCATTTTGTTCATAATATGCAAGGAATGGATTGGGATATCCCCATCTACTAGGACTATAGAGATTTGATATTTGTTTCCAATCAGCAGGATAGTTAAATGTTAATCCATTTCCGGAGTAAGTATTGTTAGGTATATTTGTTGGATTTTTTGATATATTTGTAGTACTATTTCCAGAAGTAGTGTTATCGGGAAAAATCATCACTCCAAAGACTGTAGTTAATATGAGAGCAATGCTACACGCCCTTGCTATCCAAATTTTTCTGTTTTTACCTTTTTCATTTAAATCCTCTATAATATCAGATTTTTTTTGAGTTTTAAGAGTTTTAACAGGTTCAGATGCCCTTTTATTAAGGGATAATTCCCCTCCACATTCACATTGATAGTCTGAAAGGTTCTCATTATATCCTAATTCATATTCATTCCCACATTTTTTACATTTTATAATCACTATCAGAATCCCCGGTTTACATATTTATAGACAAATAAAATTTAATCTCAGTTTAAAGTTTAAGTGAAACCTTATAAAATTTAATCTTTGGGTTATTTATACATATTTCTTCTTCAGCTTCATTCATAAACTCTCTTAATGTATTTCAAAAAATTACTGTATTAATAACAATGCAATTCTATATCCTCTAATAGAATCTTCAGATAAATTAATAAATCTTGATAAGATATCTTTGGTTAACAATTTCATACGATATCAATCCATTTTCTTTACAAATTTGGATTCTCTTTATAGTATATTGATGTGTAATCATTTATCCCTGGTAAATAGGGGGTTTTGGAGGTGTTTATTGTTATGACAAACAAAGTGGGGGAAGAAATTAAATTAATCTTCTCCAAACTATACAATCAATATGGTCCGCAGGGATGGTGGCCATTAATCAACTATGAATGTTCAAATACCACTAAAACAGGTGCAACAAAAGGATATCATCCACTAAATTATATTTTACCCAAAACAAGAGATGAAATATATGAAATCATACTGGGTACAATACTAACTCAAAATACAGCATGGACATCTGCTGAAAAAGCCTTGTTAAATTTAAACAATTTAAATGCAATAAATCCTGAAAAATTACTATCCTTGGGAGATGACACCCTCAAAGAAACCATAAGATGTGCTGGATTTCTCAATCAGAAGGCAAAATATATAAAAGCAGTTACAAATTTTTATATTTCATTAGATGGCACGATTCCAACAAGAGAAGAACTGTTAAGAGTAAAGGGTGTAGGGAATGAAACAGCAGATTCAATCTTACTCTACGCTTATAAACAATCCGAATTTGTTGTTGATGCCTACACAAAAAGAATTTTCATACATAACGGTATAATCAAAGAGAATGACAACTACAATAAGATCAAATATGTTTTTGAATCAAATTTAGAACCTGAACAAAGTGTTTATAATGAATATCATGCATTAATTGTTGAACATGCCAAAAGATATTACAATAAAAAACCTTATGGACAAAATGATCGATTACTACTTAGAATATGAAATATAAATGGACTTTCAAAAAAGTGCTTGCACATTAACAGGATTGAAGATGATTACAAGGGAGAATATAATGTTCAGTGTATCCTTTTCAGATATCAGTGTTAAATTTATAAAATTAACATTTAAATCTCGATTTTTACTAGCTAAAACCTGTAAAAAAATTCCACCTATTGCTAAGATAGTTGATAAACTGCTCTTTGATGGGGATGATATACAGGTGATACCAAGAACCTTAAAATCTGATAATTTAAAATTGAAAAATATTGAAATAAACAGAGAAATACCAGCTTCAGAGGAATCTATTATTCCAAACGATGTTTTAAAGGAAATGGTAAGAAGTTCCAGATATCATTTTATAATGGATTTCTGCATATGTAGAGTATCATCTGATTGCACTGATTATCCGCATGAACTGGGTTGTTTGTTCCTTGGTAAGGGCACTAAAAGGATATCACATAAATTTGGTCGGATGGTAAATCCAGATGAAGCTATAGAACATATTGATAGATGCCACGATGCAGGATTAATACATATTATTGGCCGTAATAAGATTGACAGTGTATGGTTAAACACAGGCCCTAAAGAAGAACTATTATCAATTTGCCACTGCTGTCCCTGTTGTTGTTTATGGAAAATGGTTCCAGAATTGCCAGATGAGATTAGTAAAGGTTTTACCCCAATGATTGGAGTTGAAATAGAATTCAATCAGGATCTTTGCCGAGGTTGTGGAAAATGTGCAGCCGATAACATCTGTTTTGTAAATGCAATCAAAATTCACAATGGAAAGGCAATAATTGATAATCAGATTTGTAGAAAATGTGGTAAATGTGTTGAAATCTGCAAAGAGGAAGCATTAAAAGTTTTAATAGAACCAAATGCCGTTATACATTCAATCGAACGTGTTAAAAAATTGGTTAATGTTGAAAGCGAATGAATACAGCAAAAGATTGAATCTTAAATATTCATTTTATTTTCTGTTTAATTTCAATTAATATTATGGATATTATATATTGAAATTCAATCTTTTTCAATTTTATTATTATTTATACTTCTAGATTCATAATCATATAAGAAATCATTAACAAAGAAAAAAGTGATAAAATGGAATTTCCAGTTACAAGAATGAGAAGATTACGGAAAAATCATAACATTCGAACCATACTTACAGAATCCAAGCTGAATCCAGAGGATTTTGTTTATCCAATGTTTGTGAAAGAAGGACTTGAAGATGGTCAGAAAGAACATATTGACACAATGCCCGGTCAATACAGGTACTCCATAAACGATACTGTAGAAGAAGCCTCTAGACTCGAAGAAATAGGATTGTCATCTGTACTTCTCTTTGGAATGCCACTATTAAAGGATGATAAGGGTTCAATGGCATATAATAAGGACGGAATAGTTCAACAAGCTGTGAGAAGACTTAAAAAAGAAACAGATCTTGTGGTGATTACAGATGTTTGTATGTGTCAATATACTTCCCATGGGCACTGCGGAATAATACGTGATGATGAAATAATTAATGATGAAACCCTTAATTATCTTTCAAAAATAGCATTAAGCCATGCTGAAGCCGGTGCGGATATAGTTGCGCCTTCAGATATGATGGATGGTAGAGTTGGAGCTATAAGAAAGACTTTAGATTTAAATGGCCATTACAACACGATTATTATGTCCTACTCAGCTAAATATTCATCATCATTTTATGCACCTTTCAGGGATGCTGTTTGTTCTGCCCCATGCTTTGGTGACAGGAAATCCTATCAGATGAATCCATCCAATACAAGTGAAGCACTAAGAGAAGTAAAAATGGATATTGACGAAGGCGCTGATATTGTAATGATAAAACCTGCAATGCCTTATCTTGACATTATTAAAGGTGTGAAAGATGAATTTAAGATGCCAACAGCGGCTTATCAAGTGAGTGGAGAGTATTCAATGTTAATGGCAGGCATAAATGCAGGATATATTACAAAAGAATCCATCTATGAATCTCTTCAATCAATCAAAAGGGCGGGCGCTGATCTTATTATTACTCATTTTGCACCTGAATTTTTGGAAGGAAGCATTTAATCTAAAAAGTTTATTAGAGATTTCATTAAAAAATCTGAACATAGATTTAAAAAGGAGTTATATGAATTGGATCCTGATTTCATTGCAAAAACAGCACAGATTGCATCTGTATTAGAGGTTAGTGGACATCCTAAACCCGGTAATGTTCACAGAACACGTGATTTTCCAGATATGGTATTTGAAGACTTTTTAATAAGCGGTGTAGTAATTGGTGACACCATGAAAAAAGCTGCCAAAAGAGGATTTAAATATAATAAAAAAGATTCCCTGGATAAAATTGAGATAGGTAAATTAATAAAGGAAGCTGTGCTTGAAACAAATAAATGGATAGCCAACAACACCAATTTAGGGATTGTCATGCTTTTAACACCTTTATCAGCAGCCGCAGGAATGAGCAGCAATGTTAATGAGCTCCAAAATAATGTGGATAACATAATGAGAAACACAACCCCCTATGATGCTGCAAATCTATACGATGCAATCAACATAGCAGATGCTGGAGGCATGGGAGAAAGGGAAGATCTAGATGTTGGAAGCACTGATGCCAAAAAAGAACTTATTGATAAAAATATAAATATGTACGATGTGCTTGATCTATCCTCCCAATGGGATATGCTTGCATTTGAACTTACAAGAACCATGCCCATTACATTTGAAATAGGATATCCCACTTACAAAGGAGTTAAAGAAACCAATGGCATAAATAATGCAACAGTACAAACATTTTTAACAATACTGTCAATATATGACGACACATTGATATCCCGGAAATATGGTGCTGAAATAGCTCAAAAGGTTTCTGAAGATGCAAATATGATAATATCTGAAGGCGGAATCTTAACAGATAAAGGTCGGGATATGTTAAATAAATTCGACCAAGATCTAATTGAAAAAAGTTTAAATCCGGGTACAACAGCCGATCTGACAGCATCATCAGTAATGGTTGCTCTTCTTGATGAATATAATGATAATTTTTAGAATAGAAATTTTATATTTATTTGATTACTAAATAGATCAATTGGAAATGATTAATATGAACGATGATAAACTCCTGAAAATTATTGATGAATTACACATTTACGAAAAAAAGGTTTTAAAGGGATTAGAATCTGCAGGATATGAAGCTACACCCGAAGAAATAGTTGAATCTCAGAAAATGGACATTAAATCTGTTATGAGCGCTGCAGGAATTCTTGAATCAAGGGGTTTGATAAAGGTTCAAAAGGATGTTAAAGATATATTAAGCCTTACAGACGATGGTCAAGTATATGCTAAGCAGGGATTACCTGAAAGGAATATATTAAAAGTTTTAGGCGAAAAAAATTCCATTCCAATGACAGACATTGGTAAAGAAACTAGATTGGAACCTAATGAAGTTAAAATTGCAATAGGATGGATTATTCGAAAGAAATGGGCTTTCATCGATAAAGGAATTGTTAAAATAACAGAAGATGGTAAAAAAGCCCTGGATACGGATTTCAATGATGAACAGCTCCTTAAAACATTGCTTGAAATGCAACAACTTCTGCTTTTCGAACCTTCAAAAATAATTAAAAATGGTTACAACCTTTTAAAACAGCGAAAAGGAATACTCTCTGTTAAAAAAGATGTTAAATATCGTTTAAAAGTTACTAAAGAAGGTAAAAAAGTATTGAAGCATGGTGTTGATCTCACTTATACTGCAACCCAACTTACCCATGAACAATTGAAAACTGGTTCATGGAAGTCTTTGAAGTTCAGAAGTTATGATATTAATGCAGAGCATCCTGAAACATTTCCAAGTAAGATACATCCATTAACAAGAATTATTGAAGAGATTAGAGACGTGTTCCTTAACATGGGTTTTACAGAGTCAAGCGGCAATATTTTAGAATCAGCTTTCTGGAATTTTGACTGTCTTTTCCAGCCTCAAGATCACGCAGCACGTGAAATGCAGGATACATTTTATATTAAAAATCCTAAACATTCTCAATTACCTGATGATCAACTCGTTAAAAGAGTTTCAGATGTCCATGAGAATGGGGGAACAACTGAATCCGAAGGATGGCAGTACACATGGGATCGTGAAGTTGCAAAACAATCTGTTTTAAGAACACATACCACATGTGTGTCTGCAAGGTTTTTATCCGAATATAAACCTCCCCTTAAGATGTTCTCTGTTGGTAGAGTTTTCAGAAGGGAAACAATTACATATAAACATCTTCCAGAATTCCATCAAGTCGAGGGAATTGTTGCTGCTGAGGATATTAATTATAAAAATCTTCTTGGAATTATCGAAGAATTTTATCATAAATTAGGGTTTAAAGTGAGGTTCAGGCCTGCATACTTCCCGTACACATATCTATCAACAGAATGTGAAATATACTTACCTGAGAAGGAAAGCTGGATAGAACTTGGAGGATCTGGAATGTTCAGACCAGAAGTTTTAGAACCATTAGGAGTTGAAACACCAGTATTAGCATTTGGACTTGGAATTGAAAGGTTAGCTATGTTGAAATTAGGAATAACCGATATAAGAATGCTCTACAAAAGTGATATAGGATGGCTCAGAAAACTACCAGTTACAGATGGTGTGAAACTCAATTAAAACGGATTATACTCCCTATGTAATGGATAAATGATTTGGAGGAATTATATATCAACGAGTCCAATGAACGAGTGCAGATCATTGAAAAAATGTTGACCTACAAGATTTCCCTTGAAAACAGTCATGGAGATCTTGTGGAAGAACTGAATAAACATTACAATCAGATCAATAAATCTTCCACCGATGATTTGAATGGATTTATAGATGTTGAGCATGTAAGCTATGAAAATCCATACGAAGCTTATTTGATAACCCAAATTAAAATTGTTGAGTTTTTACCTCATGTAATAGCAGAATATATTCATAAATTGAATGTTGGAGAAGATATTGACCAAGTTCTAGAATTATTTGAACTAGATGTTTTCCATGTTAAAAGAGATATTTACAGCGATTTAAGTGAATGGGAAATCCTTCTTGACCATATTACCGAAGAAAGGATTTCAGAGATCATTTGTAATCCCAAGGGACATGGTGATCTGATACTTAAGGAAATTATATGGATAAAAAAATATGAAGAAAAACTGTTAAAAAAAGGAACGTGATCTCCAAATCTATTTTTAATTTTTGTTATCAAATTTCTATAAAAGCACATTTAATTTGAAGAGATGGTATTATCAACATCATTTTTTCACAGATAATAATATCCCTTTATAGTATTATTAAACTCTTTAACATTATTAACAACCTTAATTTCCCCATATTTTTTACTGATCTAATTAATCCTATCAATCTAATCATCTTCTAAAATTCTTTATCTTGGTTAATCTAAAAAAGGTATTAATAATATATGTTAAAAAGGTAGGGATAATTAATAACAAATTATATTAAGTTTTAAAACTAATATAACACCCTTAAGATTTAAAATAAAGCTTAAAGAGGAAAAGAATTTATAAAAATGAAAGGAGTTGAAATTTGATTATCATTTCATATCTAAATATTAATTGAAATATTATAATTTAAAAACAAAGTTTATATTCTAATTTAATACAATTAACTATAATTTTCAGTTGTTTGGGTTATATGGATTTTTATGTTGTGGGAGTATGATAATAATGTTAAATGATCCGATTGTACAGGAAATTTTAATGGATATAACAGACGATGAAAAATGTAGCATTCCAATTATTGAATGCATATTAGATGGTAAAACTTCTGCCGAAGAAATTTCAGAGGAAACTGAAATAGTATTGACTTTAGTAAGGAAAGTTCTCTATAAAATGAATGATGCAGGTGTTATTTCCTACACAAAGACCAAAGATCCTAAGACAAAATGGGAAATTTACAGTTGGAAATTTGAAGAAGACAAGGTCTATGATCTCATAACAAAAAAATATGATAAATTATCCGAACAAATTGAAAAATCTGTTAAGTATGAAGAAGAAAATATGTTTTTTGTATGTAATAATGGACATCGGTATATATTTGAAAAAGCATCTGAAGACAACTTCATATGTCCAAAATGCAAAGGTTCACTTGAATATCAAGAGAATTCAGCTGTAATAGAAGAACTATTAAAAGAAAAGGTTGCATGTGATTTAATCAATCATAAAGAAAATGATAAATAATAATGATTTAAGGTTAATTTGAATTATTTATCCCGAATAGATGCCAATCTACTTGTAACCATAGTTTTTGCCATTAAAAGATCATTATCAGTATCTTTGGATGTTACTGTTGTAGTTTCAATTAATTTAAGTAGATTTTCTAATTCTTCTGTTTTACAGTTACTTGCTTTTTTTAAGAGATCTTTTGATTTTTTTTGGTTTTCCTGTATTTTGTTTTCCGAGGATTTTCTGAATTTCATGAATAATCATGCCCTTTATTGCTTCAATTTTAGATATAAATTGTTCTAAAGATTCTTCTAATTCTTCTGGTTTATCGTTTATTTCATTCAACATTTCTTTATTAATCCTTTTGTTCTCACTTGGTTTTCGTAATTTCATGAATGAACACGTTCCCATTTTTTAGAATTAGAATAATGGAGGTAGTTGAAGCAAGTACTAAGTACTGACTTCAACATTTGGCATGATAATGGAATTGATTATAGTCCATAAAATCAAACTCCAACTTATTATTATTTGTTTTAATAAATATTTAAATATATCCAATATATGGTATAATTAATGATTAATTTACATTTTATTACATTTTCATACATAATTATGTGATTATTTTAAATAGCAGATTTAATTAGAATTATTTCATATTAATCCGGTAAAAGTAAACTTTCAATATATCCTTATATTAAGATCAAACTTTAAAGTCGATATTTAATCCCAATTAATTTATAACTACTTGATTTTAACATTCTTTTTAGGAAGTTTTATTTAAAGAAAAACTAAAAAAAGAGTAGGGGGTTTGGATGAACAAAAGTTATAGGTGTATTTATTCTGTTTTTTATTTAATATCTACCAGTATAGTAATTCATCCAAATTTATTACATGGATCGAAAAATATTTCGGAAAAAATCAATAAATGAACTTCTTGAAATCACAGAAGACAAAAATGGACTTAAACGTGTTTTAGGTACTCCTGCACTTCTACTCATGGGTATTGGTGCAATTATTGGTGCGGGAATATTCATACTAACAGGGATTGCATCTGCATTCTATGCAGGCCCAGCTATTATTATATCCTTTTTAATTGCTGGTGTTGCCTGTTTATTCACTGCACTTTGCTATGCAGAATTTGCATCCATGATTCCCATAGCTGGCAGTGCATACACCTACAGTTATGTAACCTTGGGAGAATTATTGGCTTGGATTATTGGCTGGGACCTTATTTTAGAATATCTGGTGATTGTTGCTACTGTTGCTGTTGGTTGGTCAGGTTACATAGTAAATATTTTCACATCATTAGGGTTAATTCTACCTGCACAACTAATAAATCCTCCTGGAGTTGAAGGTGGGCTAATAAATATTCCAGCAGTGCTAATTATAGTCAGTATAACATGGCTTTTAATTCGAGGAGTAAAACAGAGTTCCCAGGTTAATACAGTGATTGTAATAATTAAACTATCCGTAATCTTGTTGTTCATATCCATTGGTGTTAATTATATAAATCCTGCTAATTATCATCCTTTCCTTCCCTATGGTTGGAGCGGAGTATTTAAAGGTGCAGCAATCATATTCTTTGCATATATAGGTTTTGACGCCATTACAACAGCTGCCGAAGAGGTTAAAGATCCTAAAAAAACTTTTCCAATTGCAATTCTAGGATCACTACTTATAAGTTCCATCCTTTATATTGCTGTTTCAGGAGTTTTAGATGGTGTTCTTCCATATTATATGTTCAAAGAAACTGCTGCTCCTGTTGCATTTGCATTAAATCAATTAGGGATTCATTGGGCAGATATAGTGATCTCTATTGGGGCTTTGTGTGGAATAACTTCTGTTCTTCTAGTAAGCTTTTTCGGTCAAAGTAGAGTATTTTTCGCAATGTCCAGGGATGGTTTACTTCCTGAATTTTTTTCAAGATTACATAAAGATTTTAGAACACCAACAAATGGAATAATAATTGTTGGTATTTTTGCATCTATACTTGCAGCATTTCTACCAATTACTGAATTAGCTGAATTGGTGAATATTGGTACCCTAGCAGCCTTCATTATAGTATCAGCAGCAATAATTATACTTAGAAAACAAAAACCAGAATTAAAACGTCCATTTAAAACCCCATTAGTACCAGTAATTCCTATTTTAGCTATTGTTTTCTGTTTTTTCTTGGTTACACAACTACCGTCCATAACTCATATTAGATTTATTTTGTGGCTCATAATTGGTTTGTTTATTTATTATTTTTATGGTAGAAAAAATAGTCTTCTAAGTGGGAATAAATGAAGTTAATATTGTGTGAGTACAATTTGTACCATTATCTATAGTGGAATTGTTAAGGATATTGAATTCTTCATCTATTTTCAGTTATGGTACATATTCCTAATTCTATAGAAAAATATATTACTTGTATTCTCTATAAATAATAATAAGAAGTTTTCGGGGAAGAAAATGAAAAAACAAATCATCAAAATTCTATTGATTGAGGACAATCCTGGTGATACAAAATCTATAATAGAAATGTTAAAAGAAGCTGATGATAACCGTTATGAAGTTGTACATACCACCAGGCTCGATGATGGAATAAAAATTATTGTAAGGGATGATTTTGATTTAATTCTATTGGATCTAGGCCTACCTGATAGTGAAGGAATGGACACTTTTAATATTATGAAATATAATGCCCCAGATATACCCATAATAGTTCTTACCGGACTTAAGGAAGATATATTCGCTGTTAGTACTGTTGGTAGGGGTGCTCAGGATTATCTGGTTAAAGATGAAATTGACAGTAAGTTACTGGCCACTTCCATTGATAATGCTATGAATAGTAAGAAATAATTTATTAGTATCTTTAATTTTATTTACAAATAAATTTTTTTTGTATTTCTGTTTTACTAATTATTATTTTTTGTTTCAGATTTTACAAAAAATAATGAAATTTAAAAATATTACAAACGATTTACCAATTATTTTCGAGTTACAAATAATGATATTCAAAAAATTTTTTTGATCCATTAATTGTTACAAAAATAAAATTCCAACTTTTTTAATTGAATTATTGAACTTTAAACATTCCATGAATGGTACAAAAAAATTTCTAATTTTTAAAAATCAACTAAATACCATTATTTATATCATTACATGTATACTTCGCAGTTCAAATATGATAGTTTCTCACATTTTTAAAATCACTGAACATTGAACGAGACATTATTTGTTCAATTAAGCTAAATAAACAGGGTTAAAATAAATAATCCACGTATAGAATTAAATTATTTAATTTAATCACATTATAACAACTTTGATTTTTTAAAAAAAATCTTAAATAAAAATTTAATAATTTTATCCAAAAAAATATTTGAGATAATTTAAATTTTTAGTAAAAATAAATTTTAAAATTTCTATAAATAGAAAAGAATATCAAAAAGTAATAACTACATAAGAATATTTATATGAAATTCTAATGGGGGGATTAGGATGGATAATAAAGTTTTGGGAGGATTAATTTTAGTTTGTGTTTTAGTAGTTGTTGTAGCTGGAGTTATCATTTATAATTCACAACCTAGTACTTTTGGAGTTAATAATACCGCTATAAACACCGGAAACATGAATAACACCAATAACAATATATTACCGTCTAATAGACCATTATCCTTGTTAACAGGATTATTAATTTTAAAATTATCTTCTGGCCAATCAAGTTCTTCTAATTTTTTACCTAGCCCTTCACCTAAACCTATTCCAAATCCTACTCCCAAACCTACACCTACCCCAATGGACAATATTATCCATCTTTTTGATGCTTATGTGAAATCAACCTATCCTCAAACAGGAATTCCCGGATTAGCAATGGTTATTGTTCAAAATGATAAAATTATTTATATGAACTGTCTTGGAGTTAGGGATGTATCTACAGGAGCCCTTGTTAATACTCATACTTTATTCCAATTGGCTTCTGATACAAAAGCCATTACGTCTACAAATATCGCCCAAATGGTTGATATGGGTATACTTAGTTGGAATGACACCATAACCCAACCCTACCTAAATTACCTCAAAATTATAATCCCGTCAAAAATATGAACTAACATAGTAATAAAGAATAATTAAAAAAAGAATAAATGTTTATTCAGATTCATTTATAAAATCAAAATAGTCATCACCTAAATATTTTAATAACTCTTCCGCTGGTTGATTAAACCAATCTTCAAGTTCTGCTACCTGTTGTGGGTTTAAATTATAATGATTATTTATAAAAGTGTAATGTAAAGGAATTAAATCACATATTTTTTTATCACTTTTTTTGTAAATTGAGTCTTCTAATTGTAATAAAAGAAATCCTGTGTTTAGCTCTTGAAACAAAGGTTTACTCGATAAGTTTTTAAATTCAACTGTTAATCCTTTAAATGTTTTTGTTACTTTAATATCAATCATATTGATTCCACCTACATGAATTATATTTTTACAGTAATTATGATCATATCTCTATTAAATTATGGTAAATAATATTTACTTCCAAAAATTTGGATAATTTCAATATTAGTTTTATTAACACTCTTTTATTATAAATCTCTTCAGATTATTAGATAAATTTAAAAGTTAAAAGTTTATATTTTTAATCATTACTATAGGTCATAATTAATAGAATTTTGATTTATAAATTTACTTTCAATAAATAATCCACAGGTAGTAACAAGAGATGTATTTAAAAAACAATGTACCTTTATTTGCAATAATGGTTATGTTCAGCATATTCATGTTGGGATTAAAGCCAATTACTCGTGAAATTATATTTAGACCACCGAATACTGATATTGTCCCAGATTAATTGATAATTTTCTTTCATGGTTCAATTCCCCTGATACTGAAAAATTAAATCCAGTTCTTGTATCAAGTATAACTCATTATGAACTTGTTAGAATTCATCCATTTATAGATGGAAATGGTAGATCTGCACGTATAATGGTTATGATTGTACTTTATAGAAGGGGTTATGATATAAAACGATTTTTTAGTTTGGATGATTATTATAATCAAGATAGAGACAAATATTATGAAACTTTAAAAACCGTTAATCCGGACTTATTAGATTTAACTCAATGGCTTGAATATTTTACAACTGGTGTTTTGACTAGTATAAAGTTCGTAAAAGATAAAGTACTGGGATTAAGTAAAGATGTTAAATTTCTTAAAAAGAAGGGTCAAATTCCTTTAAATGATAGACAAATGAAGATCGTTGAAAAAATAATTGAAAATAGTAAAATAACTAAGAAAGACGTTCAGAATATGTTTAATTTGTCTCATTCAAGTGCTTATGATGAACTAAAAAAGATGCTTGATCTCGAAGTAAATTGCAGCCAAAGGTAAAGGTCGAAGTACTCATTATGTTTTAGTAACCTGATGATTAACCTGATGATTAACCTACATTCTAGTAAAAAAATTTTTTCTTAGGGGTATAATCTAACAAAATTTTAAATAAAAATATTAATTTCAATTCTTTATTTAAGAATACAGATTAAACTCTGAAAAAGGAATATATATTATCTTATATTCTATGGTTGATTATTCTCAGCCCTACCAGGGGAAACCTATTACAACGAGCGTCAAATCGGTATATAACGAATTTATTACATTACGAACTCTATCGAGAAGCTTAACCAAAAAATCGAGAATCCTCCAACAATATAATCATGGAATCCTACCAGCTCACCATTGTTCACAGGATGCCGTCCAAGTATCATTTGGAGGGTCCCTGATTTTCTGATTAGATTTTTTGCAGCCTGTTCACGAACTCTATCAAAGAATTCGCTATATACCTAACGATTTAACGAAGTTGAATAGCTTGACCTATAGAATAAAGCATAGTCTAAGCTGATTAAATGAATTAAAAAAATAGGTAGAAAATAATTAAAAAGGTGAAAGTGCAATAATCCACAAAATAATGTAAATGAAGATATAAATTAATAACAGTACTCCTACAACTTTATAACCATTTTCATAGACTACTCTTAAAACATTATCCATTTTTACACCACTCCTATCTTTATCCAAAGTCTAGATAATACCCTTTATCTTCTTTAATGATTCCTGTATGCCAAGTGCCTAATGGCAGACACCAATGCCAAATATCTGGTTTCACACGCAACAGACCCAGATCATCAACATTAATAGTGATTGTTACATGTGACCATTCTGGGCTGGGATTATAATTTAATAAACCACCACTGGGTATTTTATGTCTTTCGATTACCTGACCTCCTATTGGAGCACCACCTAACATACGAAAGAATTTTACACTTACATAATCAACTGTTTTCCCTAGACTATTAACAATACGAAAATGATTAGGGCCAATTTGAGGTAATAGCACGCTTCTGGATTTTTCAACATTTGATTCTATTACTGAAGTACTTCCTGGCGTTATCGTATAATAAATTTCATGATTATTTTTATCGTAAAATCTTATAAAATTTGATTTGTCGTTCAAATTTTTTTTCTCTATTCTTGCGAAATTGAAATTATTCGGATCTACGTCAGTATGATTTCCAATCCAATTTTTAACTTCTTTAGATTCTATTGCATCTACTATTTTTGAAAAATCATCTACATAAAACGATCCAATATTAGACTGTGTTGGATTGTTTATATTGTCTAAATTTGCAGCACAAATACTGGATGGTAGTATACTTAATGTTATAGTAAATATTAATGTTATTAAAAGCCATTTTTCTTTCAAAAACATTTCAATTCACCGCTCTTTATTTATCCATTTTAGTTTCTACATACTATTTTTGTAAAGATTATTATTTAAATATTACTAATTAATAAAATAATATGTACTATAAAATTTAAATATTATAATAACCCCTTATTATAAAAATTAGAGATTTCTAAAAAATATATTTTACTTTTTATTCTGAATGACACTCTAAAGTGTTAAAATAATAAATAAAGAATGGATTGATATAGATTATTGATTAATAGATGATACAAGTAGAGGTTTTAAAAGTTGGAATTTTCCATTTTTTGCTCATCCTGATATTAAAAATTAATTTTTGAAAATAAAGAAAATATAGAAAATTTTTGTAAAACTTTCTCTAGGTTATATGCTCCTTCTATTAATTTAATTACGAAACTCTTTGAATTTTTATTAGATCCGCTTAATTATGAAACATATAACATTTGTATGAAGAACGTCAAAAACATATTTATTTAATTCTAATCTTTTCATATCCTTAGGATTAAAAGCTAATAAAATGAATTCAAAAGAATATTATTCAGATTTAGGCAATATATTTAATTTATATACTTCTGAAGAATCTTACAAGAAGGATATTAAGGAACTTGATGAAATTTTAAATCAAGATAGTGTAGTTCCAAATCATTTTCTTAAATTGTTAATTTGGATATCCCATAATAATAAATATATCATTGAAGAGTTTTTGGACCTAAAAATATTAAATGATCTTAAAAAGTGGCTTCAAGATTGGTACTGGTGTAAGAAAAATGAAAAGATTAATGGTAGAACATGGCTTAAAAGAACCTGAATTTTCCGAAGAAGGAGATTATTTTGTAGTAAAATTCTATGGACCGGGAGACAAAATACTTGATCTAGTATCAGATATCCCTGATGAAAGAATGACTGATTTAAGAGAATTAGGACTCAACAACAGACAGATTGAAGCATTAAAAATGATGGTAAATCAAAAAAGATACTACACTAATAGTTTATATCAAGAAGAATTTTCAGTTTCTAGACAAACAGCTTCCAGAGATCTTAAAGATCTTGTAGAAAAAGGACAAATTTATACTATAGGTAAAGGTAGAGCGATAAAGTATCAATCTACTAATAATCCTGAGGCATAAACTAAATTTTTGAGGCATAAATTGAGGCGTATTTTTCATGAGGCTTAAACTAAATTTTTGAGGCATAAATTGAGGCGTATTTTTCATGAGGCTTAAACTAAATTTTTGAGGCATAAAATGAGGCTTAAATGCAAGAAAATTAAAACTTCTTTTATCGTGTTAGGTTCATGATTAGAGTATAATAACTTTAAATAATCTTTAATAAAATTTCATGCTAAACCAAATATTTTTAAATAGGAATAGTACTATTGCAAGAAAAATGTAAGTGATCATGATTATTCTATTAATTAATGAATTATTTTTTGTTTTAACTACTATGATTAGAAAATAAAAATAAAGTAGTGTTGAAAAAATAGTTATTAAAAATATTATTGAAGATGTTAAGTTTCCATTTAGTGATCCATAAAAATTAAAACTTAAATGAAGAGAAACACTTACAAACAATAACATTAGCGAAATAAGACCTATTGTAGATATTCTTTCATCTAGATCTAGGTTTGTGTAATATTTATTTAAATCAAACATGTTTCAAAACTCCTTTTTCATAAAATAATTATTAATTAACTCAGATTTTGTACACTATTAATTATTCTTTAACTTATTAATTTACTTATACTTTTAAACTTAACATGGAAAAATGTAAATATATAAATTTATATATTATTATATAGGTTTTCGAACTAAGTGAGGTGAATTATAGGAGGTGAATTAATAATGAATCAAAAAATCAAGAGTTTATTTTTAATTTTGACTCTATTTGGTTTATTCGTCTCAATACATGGAACATATGCAGTATATCCCATTGAAGTAAAGGTAGATTCAGGAGGTTATTATACAGCTACTTCTTGGTTTAAACCACATATTGTTCGAAATATAGCTGGTGGTACTTTCGCATGGACAGTATGTGGAACAGTATGGTTTAGTAAAGCTAGTGGTAAATGGCCTGGTTATTATTGGGAAAGTGGAGGTTATACTCCGGCAATTTGGGATCTTCCTCTCCGTACTTATGCTAGTCCATACATAGCCCATGCACAGATTCACATGACAGCAGCACAACTAAATTACAATAATACTACATTATACAACAATACTATTAACGCAGAAAGCAAAATGGAATACTCTCAGGACATAATAATAGAAAATAATACTATTATAAAAAACGAGTTCACACAATATTAATTCCAATATCTTCCTTTTTTTTTAAAATAGACTTAGTATTTAATCCTAGTTAAATATGATATATTTGCATTCATCAAATTCTTTAATGTAATTATAAGTGAGATTCATTTGTGAAAATAGGTTAAAATTCTATATTATGTACCTTTCTCTATTACCTCACCAGTGATTGCGTTAATCTCAACAAACCCACCGGGACCGATATTAGGATTATCCTGAACGGTAACCTCATAGTAAGGTGATTTGGATGTGGGATAAGTATCTATGTAATACGTGGCTTTGGACACAGGCCATGCTGCCTTAGCTATCCTTATCGCTTCACTTGCACTTATATAATTATTTTTAGTATTGCTTATCTTGCTTTGATTAGTCGAATTTGTTTGATTACTTTGTGTTGAGCTATTGGATGAATTTGTTGTATTATTTATCATCAAAGGTTTGTTTAAATAGTTACCAAGCACTAAACCAACAGTTAAACTCAGTCCTGCAACTAAAATAATAACTAAAACAATCAATATCTTAGTAAACTTATCTAATCCTATCCCCCAAAACAAATATTTGTTATAATCCAGAATAAAACTTTCTATTTTTACAATTATAATGCCTAAAATTAATAGAATAGACGCAAAGAATAGTAATTAAATATTCTGGGCATTAGAGTGGAGAAATGGCAAAAAATGAAATATAAAATATCTAAATGATTCTATTTGATGTCTATTAAATTGAATAAATAATCAAAATTTATTTCGTTATAGGTTAATATAGCGAAGTAAAAATAGGATTATTAATTTAATTTTCCTATTTTAATATTAAAAAATTATGAAAATTCTTTACTTATTGCTTAATTTTATATTATTTAAGTGATGTTTTTTAAATTCCTAAATAACTGTTATTTTCTTTTTATACTCAGATTCACAGCTACAATAAATAGTATTATAATTATGAATACATTTATTACAAGTGTGAATGTGTCTGGTTTGTATTGAATGTATATGAATAATAGTCCAATTAGATAGATCAGTGGGGCAAATAAGGAATAGGTAATTTTTTTATAATTATTTCCATAATAATTAAGAAATCCCATCACTAATAATAGTAAAGCAAACATAGTAAGAGTTATATTCGTTTTTAATAGAAGAAATATTATAAATAATACCGTACCAACTAATATTAACCCTTCTCCATTTTTCATCATTTTTTCTCCCTTTTTTAGTTAAATAGTTAATTTTTCTTTATTTAACTGTATTATAAGCGTACATATTGTCCAAAAACTGTTATCTCAATCTAAAATAATAAACTAATACATCAGTAATATGAATAATAATATATATAATACTTATGTTGATTGAAATATAAAAAAATCAAAATAGATAACCAATGAAAAATGAATTCGTTATCATTTGTTTATCTATTCTCTATTTTTCCAGGCTATTTTTAAAATTGTTGTCTTTAGTCTGCTGTAAGAATCTTTGATAAAATAGGATCAAATATTATTTCTTTGAAAATTGTTAATAAGTATTATATATTTTAAAGTTCATAATAATTATGTCAAGTAAACGTTTCCTTGAAAAGATACAATGGGGAGAATACTAAATGGGAAATATATCAAAAATTTTAGTTGCCTTCTTATGCTTGACAATTTTATCTTGTGTAACAACGGCTACACCAACATATGCAGCAGAACTAGACTTAAAATTTGATAACCACGACATAGGTGCGGCAAACTCCTGGTATCAACCAGTAATAATTCGTAATGTTCCCAACAGAAACTATGCATGGACATGTATAGGGGATGTTTATTATAATGATGGAAAAAGCCTTCATTATACTGGGATAGTGGAGCACTTTTATGGTATATGCCAACACATCTATGTGCAATATACAAAAGGCCGTATATTAGTGGTGCTAAAATTAGATTGATATGGGCATATATAGATCCAAAAACAAGAAGTTACAAGATGGAAAAATTTAACGCTAGAAAAATACACGAACAGACATACCAGTTTGGTGACGTCCCTAAAAACTAAGTGGAGGAATATATATAGATTTATATGTTGAAATACCATTACAATATGTGATAATATCCCTCTTCATTGGATATTTATACTTCTACCTATCTCAAACAAGCTATAATAGTATAATATCATGGACATCTATTAAATTGGGATGTATATCCGGATTTACATTATCAACAATAGCCGTATTCATCGGTTTAATAATTTCAAATGCTTTTACATTGAATGAATTTATTTTGTCAAGTATTGAAATTGGTATTCTAGGCATGATGATTGGTGTAATATTAGTTATGATAGGTGGAGTATTCGCTATCACAGTAAAACGGATATTATCGAAATTTAAACGTGGATAATACTTATTAATCAAAAATTAAATAATATTTTGAACAAATCATAAAATGGAGTGTTGAAATTGGAATTTTATCTTATTATAGGTATGATTATTACTGTCACTTCAATTATTATATCTTGGATAATGTGGTCTGCTATAATAGGAGCTGGTTTTCAGCCAACATCAAAGAAACTTGTAAAGAAAATGCTTGAAATAGCTGAAATTGGTCCAAATGATGTTTTATATGATCTTGGCTCTGGAGATGGGAGAATTATAACCGAAGCTGTGAAATGTTATGGTGCCAAGGCAGTGGGAATAGAAGCAGATCCAATACGGGTTTTATGGTCAAGGATGTTTTTATTTTTTTATAGAATTCGGGACAAATCAAAAATTAAATGGGGTAATTTTTTCAATGAAGATATCATTGATGCAACAGCCGTAACTCTTTTTTTAGGTAGTAAAGCCAATGAAAAGCTTAAAAAAAAGCTTGTAAAAGAATTAAAACCAGGAACCCTTGTTGTTTCATACGTTTGGACGTTTCATGATTGGAAACCTGCAAAAATCGATTATAGAGATAAAATTTATCTTTATAAAATCGGTGAAAGCAACTTATAATCTGTTTAGTTTAACATAGGTTAATAATGAATTTCAACAGGTGAATAATGGGTATTGTATTTATAAATGTCCAAAAAATTAATTATGATAAATAATATAACATTTAATGTTTAAAAAAAAACTATATGTGATAAAATGAATTATGAAGACATTTTAATTGAACTAAATATTCTAATCGAAAGGTTAGATGCTTTAATCGATATTATGTTCATCTCAACTCAAGAGGTTATCGATCTTGGAAATGTAAATTACGAGTTAAATATTGTTTTAGATAAAATTGACATGATAACAGAAAGCATGGAAGATTTAAATGAAAAATCCATGCTTGAATCTGCTAAATACAATGTTACTTATGCCACATTAGATATTATAGACAATGTGAACATTGTCGATAAAATCAATAGATTAAGACTTGCTAAAAATACTATAATGACTATTAAAACTAATTTATATAACGATAGACTGGATTAATCATCGTTTATTTCAACATCAGTAATTACCCAAATATCTGCCTCTGTGTCGATATTGGCCCAGATGGTTTTATCAGATTCTTTAGCCAATAACTCATTAATATCTATTTCAAGGTCATCTGCTAATTTTACACTGTACATCTTACCTCTTTGTGATCTAACTATCAAATCATCTTCGAAACCAATTCCTACGATTTTTTGTTTTAATTCTGTTTTTTTCACCATTTTTTCACCATTTTGAAATAAAAATTATTTTTTTATGTAATTTGCATATTAACTTTAGTTCAATTTCAAGTAAATAATTATTGAACAGAGATTTAGATTCAGATTAAATCAAAAACTTTGTTAAGTTAACTAAAAAAAATAAAAGAATAAATTTTTTTATTGCATTTCTTTAACTGCTAGTTCAATATCCGATGCATTAACTGTTACTCTTCCTGCATGTTTTGCAAGTTTAACAGCTTGTCGTGAAATATTTTCACCATATTCCTCTAAATATTTATCTAAAGTAGTTTCTGCACCTTCACTAACTCTAAGTCCGCCTGCATTTTTTATTATTCTTCCTATTGGAGCTATTGGTAGTTCACCCATATTATCACCTAATTATAATATAGACCCTATTTTATTTAAATTCACCGAATTAAGGTGTAATTATGTTATAAATCTTTTTCCAATAAGATATTTCCAAATCATTAATATCAAATATAGATCATTACGAAAAATGCATATATGATTAACAATATCAAGATTAAAAAATTTTTAGAATTATAAATAAAAAAGATAAATTTTTGTATAATTCCTTAAAATGATTTTTATGATTAGTTTAAGTTTTTATGGATATTTAAAGTTATTTCCATTTTGTGAGTATTTTATCCCTGCTAAAAGTGGCTTTACTTAGGTAGAATAAAATTACATCAATAACAAGGAGGAATATGGTAATTATAACCAGATTGGTAATGTTTAATGAGATTGCATTTGTTACAAGCAGGATATAAACTCCCATAAATGGTACAAATAGAAGGAATCCAAGCTGGTTTGCAGTTCTCACATCGTTTACTCTCGAAGATATGATAACATTTAATTGAATGCTTAAAATCGATGAGAGAGGGACTGCTAAGAGTAAAATGAATGCCATACTTAAATTAGGGAAAAAAAGATAACCCAGAGTGTTATATGTGAATAAATCTGAAAGCACCATGAAAATTATGGATGTAGCATATATTACCCCTATTGAGGGTAAGAATGAAGCAATTGTTTTTCCAAATAAAAGTTCACTATCAGTTGTGGGTGTTGCTAAGAGAGGTTCTAAACTTTCCTCAATCTTCTCACCTAAAATACTGTAGGATGCCAGTGTTGTTGATTGTATATAAACTAAGATAATATAAAAGTATGAAAATGCATTCAGTAAGGTTATGATCTCTGTTGTTGCATTATCAAGACTTGTTAAGGACCTGACAACTAGAGGTAAACCTATTGAAAGAAGGAGTGGGAGAATTATTAATGTATATAGAATACGTTTTTTCTTACGAAATATGCTGAAGTCTTTGGTTGCGATAACCCATGTTTTCCAAAGTTTCATCTTAATCTCCCCTCACAATTTTCAGATAAGCTTCTTCTAAGGATGGACTGAGCCGATTAACATATTGAACCTGTCCACCGGCATTTAATATAGCATCTACTATGATTGGATTCTCTTTTTCAGGATCCCCTACATCAATGGTTAATTTATTATTATCGTGTACCATATTTCCTATTGATAAATTATTTATTGCTTCCAATATTTTGTCATTAACTTCTTTTAACTGAATTACGGTTTTATTACCCCAGATAGATCCTTCTAATTCTTCAGGAGAACCTATTGCCATTAATTTAGTGTTAAATATTCCAATTTTATCACAGATTCTCTGAGCTTCATCGAGATTATGTGTATTTAAAAAAATGGTCTTTTTTTCCTTCTTCAAATCTAGTATGAAATCTCTTACAATTTTTGATGATTCAGGGTCTAAATTTGCTGTTGGTTCGTCTAAGAACAAAATTTCAGGGTCATGAATAAGTGCTCGTGCAATAGTTAGTTTTTGTTTCATTCCCTTAGAAAAGGTTCCAACAGTTACATCTCTTTTATTCCAAAGTCCTAACAATTTAAGAAAATGTTTAATATTTTCCTTCCTTTGAGTTTCCGAACATTCATAGAGTTTTCCATAAAAATCTAAGTTTTTATAAGCTGTTAAATCATCATAAAGACCAACATTTTCAGGAAGCAAACCAATGATCTTCCTGATTTTCAAGGAATCAGCTTCATCACTAACATCATAACCTGCTATTCTAGCTTCTCCACTTGTCTTTGATATGAGGCAACTAAGCATTCTCATTGTGGTGGTTTTTCCGGCACCATTTGGCCCCAGAAAACCGAAAACCTCTCCTTCATTGATATGGAATGTGAGATTATCTACTGCTGTTAAATCACCAAATTTCCTTGTAAGATTCTCTACATCGATCAAATTTCATCAACCCTTTCTGATGTTATAACTTCTGAATTATCAGTATTATCCTTTAACATGTTATGTAAAGCTTGTTTTATAACGCATCAACACAATTTGTAAGTAATTTTTTTAATTTGGACTTGTTTGAAGGCCATAAAATATATAACGTACTAATTAATTTTAAAAACGTTGATGGTTGGGGTATTTCCAATTTATCACGCATTTCTTCTGTTGCTGGAAGTCCTGCTAATTTAAGTCTGTTTAGTATTGGGTCAGCATAGCCTGTTGATTCTGCAAAACCTCTGCCAAGTGAATTTCCTTCATTGTCCTTTAAGTATACAGCACCTTCAGAATAATGCAATCCATTTCCAAAAAATCCTGATTGGCCTCCACTTACAATTGGAATCATAACAAAATTTCGAATTTCTTCGGGGATATCCTCACCAAAGTTAAATTCCCATTTTTGAGGGTACCATGTGTTTGTTGGAGGATATAAATCTGGATCTTGTGATTTCACACTTCTAATCCATTCAGTTATTTTTATTTGCCCTTTAATCTTTTTAGAGTTGTTATTTTCATCTATATATTTTCCTGAAACTTCAGCTTCCATTATTTTTGGAGGATTAGGTCCTGTTTGATTAAGAAATTGTAGCATATCATGTGAATGTACAGATGCCATTGTCAACTCCCTATTACCTTTAAATTGAGCCATAAACCAGTCCCATCCACCTGCAGCCTTTTCATTCATATTATTAGCAGCTCTCAAAACTTTTACTCGAGGATTACCTGCAGGAATCATTCCATTACACCATTGATGGTCGTACCAGAATTTACCACTTTTCAACGCAATTTCTTCTTCATTGATTCTTAGCGTACTTTTATCTGGATCAACTCTAAGATTTGGTACGGAATAGTATAATGTTCCAACTCCACCACAGCATGGATCGCATCCATCTTTGCCCTGAAGTAAATATTCCTTAGTTTGTGTGAGTGTGATATCCACCTCAATTTCTGATGGTGAATCTGGATCTAAATCCACACCCCACCCTTTAATTTGCATAGGAAAAGTACGGTCTTCACTTAAAGATCTTATTTTATTCTTTCCAAAAGTATAATCAAAGGGATTGTTTTTGAAATCCACAAGTCCAGTTGTACCTGCAATTAATATGGGTTTGGAACGGTAATGTTCTCCGCCAGCTTCACTTACAGCTAGATGTAATTCAATAATCTGATTTTCAATGTCAGAAAGCCCAAAATGTTTAGCTATTTCTGGTGGTAGAAGTGCATATTGCCAGAACATGAATTGTACACCATATTCTTTTCCATTATCCCCCATACAACTTCCAACAATAAAATGCCATCCTAGTTGATAATCCCATTGTGGAGCATCATCTTGTGGAAGTTTAAAATCTGCCTTCCCCGGTATGGCTTTATAACCTTTAGAACTGTCCATTCCAAGAAAAAAGGTCATGGCATATGCCTGATGTGGTGAAAGGGATGAAGAATGTTTAATTAAAGTCTCATAGACATTTTTGTAATTTGGTGTGAATGAATCAGGATTATTTATCTTTTCCCTTAAAAGATACTGCATTCTAACTCCAAAATTCTCATTGCTATTTTTTTCAGATTCAAATCCTTTGAAAAGTTCATCAGAAATCTCTTCATTATTGAATTCTAGCATCCATAATGCTTTAGCAATATTATCCTTAGTTTCTTCATCCAGCTTATCCAATAAACCTTGGTCACCCATATTAATTCTCCATTATCATTACTAGTTTTAACTATTTTAAGCACAATCTGTTAAGTTTCATATAATCAATAGCTTTATTAAATATTCTAGAAGATTATCATGAAAAATACACGATAATTCATTTTTATCAATAGTATGGGTATTTTTAGATTGTATAATATTAAACTTTTCTGATAATTTCTTTTCTTCAATTTTTAATAGAATTTATGGTATTAAATATAAAAAACTTTGATTAAATATGCCAAAAACTAAAAATAACCCTCATTTCATATTCTTTTTGTCAATAATATCTGCAGAATATACAACACCATTTTCAAGTGATTAATCCTAAATTTTGTAGTATATTTAGAGGAATGCTTATTGAACATCTTGTGATCCTCAAATCTATGTAAATTGAAAGGCATTCCTTCTTCGACAATTTTAAAAATCTTACAATCAACTTTCAACCAAATTAATGGATAATTTTATTTAGAAATTCTATTTTACAAAATATATTAGATTTACTAAGTTTGTAGATGAAACAATAAAAAATCCAAATTTTGTATTACATCGGATGGTAACTGTGGAAATCAAATATTTAGAACATTGGCACTGATATGTGGAGTTAAAAGTTTTGGTGCAGTAACCTTTGGAATGGATGAAATATACATTGACACATCACGATCCCAATCAATAGCAGGATATATTAGAGCTTTAAACTTTGCAAATTATCTTGCAGAACAAAAGAAGATAAGTTAATCATAAAGAATTTATTTTTTTCTAATTAGAGGTAGTCTCATAATTTTTCTTGTTAAAATCTACCTATATATCATCAAACTATATTGTTATAATAGTTTTTAAAAGAATTATTTTATATGGGAATTCCTTAGAATATAACTTTATAGAATTTAATCAAATATTTATCAAATAAATGCTTGATCATTACTCCTCATAGAAGCTAATCTGCTAGTAGTCATTGTTTTAGCAAATAGAAGATCTCTATCTTCGTATTGAGATTCCTCTATTTTTGTTTCAATTTGGTTTAAAAGGTTTTCTAATTCTTCTGGTTTACATCTATTTACTTGGTTTAAGATTTCTTTCGAATTCAGTTCATTTTCAGTGGATTTTCTAAATATCATTAATGAACACTCCCCAATATCCCAAATTATTTTTATTTAATATTATTCAAAAATACATAGACCCCAATTACTAAGCTTCAATTGTTTAATTAAATAAGGTATACTCATGGATTTAGTAGTGTACTAACCCAATCACACTATATTATTTGTCAACTTAAATATATAAATTTATTTAAAGTAATGGGAGTTTTTTAATCGATTAATAATTTTTCTTACATTTTGAGAAGGATAAATTTTAGACCTACATTTTTTTAAATGGCTTAAACCTATCATTCAATGAGTTAGGTTTTTTTTGAATAGATGAGTTTTAGTAATTCAAATTGCATTTCTGTTTAGCTAAAAGATGAATTCTGTAGCGGATGGATGGATTTTATTCCATATAAACGTATATAATCAGTTTTTCATAAAAGTAGATAATAAATTTCTTATTTTATGAGAATTTCATATTAATAACTATTTTTGTGATTATAAAAAGGATATTTTATTAAAAAGTAGATTAAATTTTTTTTTAAAAATTCACATTAATTAAAACCAACAATCAAATTATTATCCCTAAAAGTTATTCTATCGAATTAATATTTAAAAATTGAAAAATAATAAGGAAATTTAGTTATTTTTTACCAGTCAGTTCTTCAACTTCTTTTTTTCCCTTTTCTAACTCGACAGCTTGTTCTTTATCTATTCTTAAGAGCATGGTTTGAAATTCGCCTACATGAGTTTTTTCTTCTTCAGCAATATCTTGTAGAACTGCCTTTAAATCCTCATTATCTGTCATGTTTGCAAATTCTTCATAAAGATTTATTGCATCAAGTTCACCAATTATGGCTGCTCGAAGTATTTCCTTGTCTAAATCTTCTTGTTTTATTCTTCCTAAATCTATTGGTATTTTCGAAAGCATAAAATTACCTCGATTATATTATGTGTTGCAGTTTAATTATAATTTTCGAATGAAATGAATAATAATTTGACAATAAGGATCTGCTTGACCAATAATTTTAAGATTGTAAATAATCATAAATATATTAAATGGAGTTAAATAATGTCAGAAAATAAAAAATATCAAATATTTAAAACAATATCACCATTAGATGCCCTTAAATTAATTAAAAAACATCAAAATGATCAAAACCTTATAATTTTGGATGTTAGAACTCCATGGGAATTTTCTGATGATCATATTGAAGGTGCAATTAATCTGGATTATACTGATCCAGATTTCAATGAACAGATCAAAAAGTTAGACAAAGAAAAATATTATCTTATTTACTGTAAATCCGGACGCAGAAGTATTAATGTATGTGAAATACTAAAAAAATTAGGATTTACACATGTTTACAATATTAAAGATGGTTTTAAAGGTTGGAAATCTGAGATGTTTAAAATCTAGATTGTTATTGATAATTTTTGTCTAAGATTATTACGTTGATTTGGATATAAAAAAATACATATTATATTCTATGCATTTAATAAAATTGATAAATATTCTATATACTTGTTCTAAATTAAAATTTCTAATATTTAGATAGATAATTGATATTCAACTATCCAATCATGGTTTTAAGCTGCTGTTTTTTACTCTTAAGTCCCAATGCAAGTATTGTCATTAATATTGCTACAAATCCAATTGCAATATAAGCAAGTTGATAACCATTAACTGCTCCAGCATAAGATCCAATAACTGCCCCTATAAGAGCACCACCCATAAGCTGGCCAAAGCTTGTAATGATGTTAATTAGGGCTTGGCCAGATGCTCTTTCTTTTGGTGGACTTTCTATCAGCATAATATAACGTGGTGGAGATCCTATGGCTGTGCTCATACCCACACCGACCAGAATACCCGCAAATATAAATAAATAAAAAGATTTAGAAAAGAATCCCATTATAAACAATCCTATCACTATACAAAATGCCCCTGTAACCATTATATTTCTTGAACCAAATTTATCTAGAAGCTTTCCAATTACAGGAGCCCCCAATGCCATGGTCAAGACTATTGGCATTAACATTAAACTTGCAGTAGTTGTACTAAATGATAGCGCAGCAATTACAAATGCAGGAACAAATACAGTAGATGCTTGAACCAAGCCTGTTCCAATTGAAATACTGCTTACAAGTTTAACTTCAAGACTTTTGAAAAGATTAACTTGTATCAATGGATCTTTGGCTCTTTTCTCAACAAACCATAATATTGGAAGCAATATACCGCTAAGAACAATGTACGGCCAGACATTTAATGATGAAACACTTGAAATAAAATTGTTGGTCTCTATTTGATTTAAACCATAAGCTAAAGCAATCACCATAAACCCCAATACTGTAAGTCCCGCCCAATCAAATCTTATTTTACCATTTTTTTGAGATTTAGGCAGTATATACAAGCTTCCAATTAAAACCATTCCTGCTATGGGTAAATTTATTATAAAAAGTAATTGCCAACTATAATTAAGTAGAAGACCTCCCAGTATTGGACCCAGTACACTGGAAAGACCCCAAACGGAACTCAATATTCCAAGTGCCCCACCACGTTTGTCAGGAGGAAAAATGTCCCCAATAAATGCATTTGCAACTGGAAATATTCCCCCAGCACCAATACCCTGAATAGCCCTTCCTAATAGTAGCATATCATATGAAAAAGATGTTATTGTGATTAATGAACCCAAAGCAAAAAGGAAGATATCTAAAATATATATTGATTTACGTCCGTAGATATCTGATAGTTTAGCCATTAATGGCGTGCCTATCATAAAAAATAGGATATATATTGTGAAGACCCACGATAAAACTCTTTCATTTACAAGAAAATATGTTTGAATTGAAGGCAGTGCTGGCCCGACAATCCCAATATCCAGTGAGCCCATAAAAACACCTACAAACAGTAAAAACAATATTTGATTGTTTCCATTAAGATGCATAGAAACAATTTCTATCTTTTTATGATTTAAAGGTTTGTCCCATTAAAAATTACTTGTTTTAAATATAGGGATATTGAAAAAAGTAGTAATAATTTTTCAAGAGTTTTAAATTAAAGATGTAAATTTTTAGAAAATATGATTAATACAAATCTTTTGTTTAGTAATTAATCCCAAAAATTTATTTATTATAGTGTACTAACATGTAATAAGATGTATTAGAATGATATATTTTTTAGTTTGTTTTTTTTATTAAAATTTTTAGTAAATAAGATCTGTGAAGAGGTATTACAATGGAAAGTCAAGTAACAAAAAACGAGACTGGTATTGATAATTTAGATGTTGGAGATATGATTAAATCATTTAAGGGAGTTACTAATAATCCTTTATCTAAATTTATAATAAATAGAACGTTTGATTATTGTGAGAAAGATAAAGCAGATAGACTGGAAGTTGGATTAGATTTATTATTCAATAATAGGGAGAATGCATGTATTAGATGTACAATATTATCTAAGATACTTTCAGTACTTATAAAAAAAGGTATGACAAGCTTTGGAGTAAATGAAGATGAATTAAACGAAGTTATGAAAGATCCCCATTGGGTTCGAGGATTAAGCAGTGTTGTAAAGGGAATAGGTAAATTTGGTGTGCAAAAACCATTCGTACCCGGTGCTCCATTTCAAGTGGTTTGGAATATAACTCGTGCTTGTAACATGAAATGTGTTCATTGCTATGAAAATGCTGGAAGAAAAGATGTAGATGAACTTAATCGTGATGAGATAAATCAGGGTCTTGAAATTAATTCCAAAGCGGGTGTAACATCTGTTGCATTTTCAGGAGGAGAACCCACCATAAATCCACATATAACAACATATATTAAAAATGCAAATGAACTAGGAATGTATCCTGCAATTGCTACTAATGGTTATAGGCTTTCAAAGGAATATGTTTGTAATAAATTTGCTGATGCAGGTCTAGAATTTGTTCAAATAAGTATTGATGGCCTCAATCCAGAGACACATGATTCATTCAGGGGTGTTGAAGGATCCTGGGAAAAAGCAATTCAAGCCATAGAAAATTGTGTGGAGAGAGATTTCTTTGTTGAAGTTGCAACAACTGTAACAACTCATAACATTGAAGAAATTCCAAAAATAATAAATTATGTTAAGGACCTAGGTGTGCATTGGTTAATGTTATACAACTTTATACCAACTGGAAGTGGAAGTGATATTAGTGAAATGGATATATCACCACAAAACAGACTTAATTTGTTAGAAACAGCATATGATGAAAATATGATTGGAGATATGCAGGTACTTTCAACTGCCCCACAATTTGCTCCAGTTGCAGAATCTTTACAATCAAAATCTTCTTTAATACCCACCCATTTCTATAATCCCGAGTATGATAACCCTCAAGTAATGCAACTAGCAGATTTTGTTGGTGGTTGTGGAGCTGGAAGATTTTACATGAGCATAGAACCTAATGGAGATATTTATCCATGTGTATTTTTCCCACATGATGAAGAGTTGAAACTTGGAAATTTACTGGAAGATAATTTTGAAGAGGTCTGGAAGAATAATCCTCTTTTAAAGACCCTGCGAAATAAAAATTTATTAGATGACCATTGTGGAAGTTGTGAATCAAAAAATATCTGTGGTGGATGTAGGGCACGAGCATACACCTACTTTGGTGATGTAAAGGCTCCAGATCCAGGATGTATACGAAACCAGAATAAATGGAACGAACTGAAAATGAAAATTCCAGAATTCCAAGAAATCCAAAATGGTAATATTTTAATAAATTTAACAAGCCAATAAATCCTGAATTTGGCTTTAAATTGATCTAAGTGAATTTATATGTATGGAGATCATCGATAATTTTCTATTTCCATTACATATCCTTCCTCAAAAGTCAAGGTTAAATTGTATTGTGGTGCTATTAAATTACCTGTATCGGTTAAAATTTCTGCATGCCAGTCCTCATATTCTAGGAATCTTTTACCTACAATTTTTTTAACATCCACAGCTGTAAATACATTTTCAAGTTCATTGTTATGTTTTACAAAAGTTATGTTATCTGCTTGTAATATTACCTCATTAATTTTCTCTTTTTCATTTAGGGCCTTGAATTTTAATTTTAATTGTTTAATTTCCTTAATATTATTTGTTTCAAAGCTCAGTAGACGTTCTCCTTTTACCTTTTTTAAATTTAAAATAGTTTCATCGGTATTTTTGTTCGAATTATTTTTATCTTGCAATTTTGTTACATCCTGCTATAAATCATGGAACTATCCATACTCGGGGAAATGTTCACTAGATTTATTAGTTAAAAATTTTTCAAGTTCTTGTTCGAATCTATTTTTGATCAAATTGTAAATCAGATCATATACTGGGATGAAACTAGTGGGGTCCTTAGGATCAAGTGTGAATTCTTTTTTTTCTTTGGTGAAGCGAAGTCCAAAGTTTTTATCATCTTTTTTAAGAGCCAAATCAAATATGTAGGCCATTGCAGGATTATCAATATTTCCTTCAACATAGAGGTTGACTCCCATTCCATAATGCCATGAAGTATCAATATCAATTAAAAGAGCATCACGTGGATGTGCCTCCATAGATTTATTGTCTTTATCAGGAGGTCTGTAGTATCGTATTTCATCATAATCACATTCCAAATATTCTGCTAGTCCTTTACCTAACTGTATAACAAAATTTAGACAATTCCATCTGTACTCCTTAAAATCATTTTCCGCATTGGTGTATATTTGATTTAGTTCTTCAAATTTAGTCATTTTTAATCACTCCAAATATCTTTTAAATACCATTCAAAACTGCTACTATGAGTTTAACTGTATTCTCCATATCTTCCATGTTAACAACACTTACAGGAGTATGTATGTACCTTGAAGGAGGGGATATTACACCTGTAGGGATTCCTTGGCGTGTGAGATGTATGGCAGTACCATCTGTTGTTCCTCCTTCACTAACTTCTAGCTGGAAGGGGATATTTTCTTTTTCAGCGACTGTTATCAATAATTCTTTAATTTTTGGAGGGGTTATTATACCATCACCACTTTGATCTGCCAAAACAATTGTTGGACCCTCTCCCAATTTTGATGGTGCTTCTTCATTTTTTATTCCAGGATGATCACCTGCAATAGTAACATCCAATGCAAATGCCATATCTGGATTTATTCTAAATGCTGATGTCTTTGCACCTTTTAATCCCACTTCTTCTTGTACTGTTCCTACTCCATAAATCGTAGCACTGCTTTTAGCCCGTTTTAAAACCTCAACAAGTACTGCACAACCTGCACGATTGTCTAATGCTTTTCCTTTAACCAATGAATTTCCTAAATCCTGAAAATTCTGTTTGATAATTATTGGATCTCCTATTTGGACCATTTTAAGAGCTTCCTCTTTGTTGGAGGCTCCTATATCAATAAACATTTTATCGTATTTAACAACCTTATCTTTTTCACTTTTTTTCATTTTATGAGGGGGTTTCGATCCAATAACGCCATTTACATCCCCATCAGATGTCTGGATGTAAACATCTTGGTTTAAAAGCATTTGATCATTGATTCCTCCTATTTTGGAAAATTTAACAAATCCCTTAGAATCAATATATCTTACCATAAGCCCTATCTCATCCATATGAGCAGCCAGCATGATTTTTTTCCCGTTTGGATCCCCATTCTTAACTGCAATAAGATTTCTCATATCATCAATTTTAATCTCATCAACTAGTCCATCAAGTTCATTGAAAATAATTTTCCTAATTTCCTCTTCAAAACCTGAAATTCCTGGAGCATTTGAAAGTTTCTCTAATAACTTTTTCATAGATATCACCCAATTTACATGTATTTTTTAAACAATCATCTGTTTTCTCACAATACGCATTTATTCAACAAATAAACAATTATACCTACTAAAATCCATGAAACAACATAAATATGAATAGAATACCGGAACAAACCGGGATAATAACATCAAATCTATTATTTTGGTATAACCGAAGACAACAGAGAACATTTCATAAAAAAATTATTTAATGAAAATGTTCTTTACAATGAAAATTTATCATATCTCTTTTAAGATGTATTCACATCCGCCTAGTGATTTTATCTTACTTTCCAATCTATTCCAAAAACCAAATGCATTAAGGTCAACTAAAGGAATATGCTCTCTAAATATTTCATTGTACATTCTTCCTTCTTCATGTGTTTTACCCTTGGATATATCATCACAATATATTTTTAAGATTTCATTGGGAATATATTCCACAGCAAGTTCCAATGCACGTCTTCCCACGTTATTACAAATAGTTTTCTCCGGTAAATCTTTATTAAACCATTCATCAAATTTATAACGATCTATAATAAGCTCTAATGGAATTAATTGTGGGGTGTTATGTTTAAACAGAGTGTTGTATGGATCGTCAGCATGTGATAGGTAGAATTCGTGTGTTTTATCATAAACAAAATGTGGCATTGCATGGCCACACCGCTCTTCCAATAGAACTGGAAAGTTGATTGTTTTTAAAATGATTCTTATAAACCCTGTTGTACCCCAACATCCAGCTGTGAAGTGTTTAAATCCATTTTTTGGATGTGTGGTTCCAGAAATTATTCTTTCAACAGGTGGATAACCTTGGTATTGCCAGTGTTTTTTATAGTTTTCAGGAGTATTTCCACTATCATAATGGTATAAATTATTACGGATCCATCCTAAAAAACGTCCTATTGTTCCCCATCGGGTTATTCCGATGAGATTTCCACTGTCTAAAAAATCGTATATCCTAACTGGATCTCCAATAGTTGCTGATCCATGGCTGAATAATGATTCATGCCATCTCCATATCGAATATACATCTCGAGGTTCTGAATATTCAAAAAATGTACGACTGTCTAATAAAAATTCTAGCTGCTCAGAATTGTATCTTAAAATTGACCAGTGTACAAGTCTATCTATTTCAACTCTAATTGAGTGAGCAACATAATTTATATAATAAATCCAAGCATCATCTGGATTAAGATCTGTTGACAAGACAGTTCCATCGTCGGATATATTTAATGTACATTCAGGTGCATCTTTTAAATCTGGTAAAATATCTAAAAGGGTTTTCCAGAATGTATTGGAAAGCTCATGTTTTTTATCTTCAGTCCAGACATTGTAGTTGTGTGCTTCATTTTGAGAGTTATTTGAATCTTTCGAACGCCATATTATGGCATTGGCTATTTTACTATTTTCTTTCATCCATTTATTAAAAATTTGAAAAAGAAATTCTTTATTTTCTTTGAAAAAGGTTTTTAAATCTTTTTGTGTTATAAATCCACCATCTACTAAAAAATTTCCTAATTTTTTATCATAATCTTTTTTTAATGGTGAAAGTGATTGGTACTGGTTCTTTGAAATCAATTTATCTTCATAAAACTTGTTAATTAATTCTGGAATCATTGCAAAAAAACCTCCAAAAACTATTATCAATTTCTAAAGTCACATTTTTATTATATTAAACATCAACTATATAATTTATGGTGAATAAAGATGTATTAAGATGTAATAAATTATATTATTAGGATGTTTTTTTATTTATATTAAAAAAATCAAAGGATAGTTTTGATGAAAGCTAAAATAAACGCCGAATGGGATCATCTAAGTAAAGTTGCAGTGCATTCTCCTGGAATAGAAATGTACTTTGGACTTTTAGATCCATTTGCATCCCTATATGAAAGATCCTTCAGCATGAAAGATGCATTAAAAGAACACGAACTACTTATTTACACCTTAAAACATGAATTCAAGATTGATATAATCCCATTAAAGGAAACTATAATTGAACAAGCCGATAAATCAACCCCAATTCATGAAAAACTCATTAATTTAGCATTTAAAAATCTGCATTATACAGGAGACATTACCGAAGTTGATCGTGCTAAAGAAGAAGTAGAAAAAAATAAGAAAATATTAGATTCAAATTACTACTTTAACACCGTTCTTTTAAATCCTAATGTTGAACTGAAATCAAGTACAGGCACAAGGATGATACATCTACATGTAACTGAAAATGAACCTCTAACAAATCTTTATTTTATGAGGGACCAACAGGCAGTTACAGATAAAGGAATAGTAATTTCAAGAATGTCCAAACCCCAGCGAAGAAGAGAACCACAGCTAACCAAATTTTTATGGAATTCTCTTAAAATGCCTATCGCATGTGAAATTAAGGATCCGGGCACATTTGAAGGCGGAGACTTTATTCCTATGAAAGAATTTTCCTTAATCGGTGTTGGAGATCGTACTAATATGTCTGGTGTTGAACAAATACTCCAAGAGGGTTTAAATTACAATGAAGTTGGTGTGGTTCAACAACCAAAACATCCATTATTACCAGCTGTAAAGAATGATTTGATGATAAATATGCATTTAGACACATATTTCAATGTTGCTTCCGATGGAGTTGTTGTTGGATGTGAACCATTATTAAAGAATGCCCCAGTTGCGATATATTACAGGGAAAATCAAGGAGAATATGTTAAATCAAAAGAGCAAACAAATCTTCATGATTATATTGTGTCCAAGGGTTTTGAAATCATTGATATTACTACCCTAGAGTATCTTGCTTATGCATCTAACTTCCTATGTGTGAAAAATGGTACTATTGTTTCTGTTGAAGTTGATCGTATTGTGAAAGATGTGATAAATAGTTTAAAGGATAAAGCAGCTGATAATCCGGAAATATATGGAAATCTTTTAATGCAGGTAAAAAAGGATTATAAATATCTATGTAATGAAGGTCAGTTCTTCCCTCATAAAAAAGAGATTTATCAACATGATATTGATGCTTACCCACTGAACTTGATAAATCTCACAGGAGGATATGGAGGAGCCCACTGCATGACATGTGCACTTAGAAGACGCTAAAAAAAATAAATTTTAAACATTTGTATATTATTATTAATTTCAAAAAATTATATTTTATATAAAAATTTGGTGTAATTATGACTGTAAACATATTGGTTTCATTGGGTGGAAATGCAATACTCAAACACACAGATATAGGTACTGCTGAAGAACAACTAAAAAACACGAAGCAAACTAGCAGCATTATCATTGAATTGTTAAGGGAAGGTTATCATGTTGCATTAACCCATGGTAACGGACCACAAGTAGGTGATATTCTGTTGTCATACGATCTTGCAAAGGAAATTTTACCACCAATGCCATTAGATGTATGTGTGGCTCAATCACAGGGAATGATAGGTTACATGTTGCAGATTTCATTAAAAAATTCATTAAAAGACAAGGATATCGAAAAGTCTGTTGTTACTATTCTCACCCAAACTCTTGTTCATAAAGATGATCCACGTTTAAAAATTCCTTCAAAACCTATAGGCCCCTATTATACTGCTAAAGAAGCATCTAAACTTCGTGAAAGGGGTTGGTCAATGGTTGAAGATAGTGGAAAGGGATATCGTAGGATTGTGCCTTCACCACTACCAATAGGATTTATAGAAGAATCGTCAATTAAATCATTATTTGAAAAAGGGGAATTGATAATTGCGTCTGGTGGTGGCGGTATTCCTGTTATTAAAAATGAAAATGGTCATTTACAGGGATTAGAGGCAGTAGTAGATAAGGATCACACTTCATCCCTTCTAGCTTCTTTGATTGGTGCTGAAATACTTCTTATTTTAACTGATGTTGATAAGGTTTCAATTAATTATGGAAAGCCATACCAACAAGATCTTGACCATATGACAGTTTCAATGGCAAATAAATATCTTAAAGAAGGGCATTTCCCATCAGGAAATATGGGACCAAAAATAGAATCCATAATAAATTTTCTCGAAAATGGAGGTAAAAAAGCCATTATAACATCTATAGAAAATGTTTTTGATGCTTTAAAGGGCAATGCCGGTACTACTATTACCCTAATCTAGTTCCAAATTCAATTTGAAACTAATATTTACCGCCCAATATTTTGAGAATGTTCCAAAGTTCTTTGATTTAATCTTTGAATCTTAACTTCGGGGATGTTTTTTCTTGGTTACTCCTGGTGTTCTGGGAGCTGCTTCTTTATTACTGTCGCTTGGTCCGCTTTTGTGTGCCAAGGGATCTATATCTTTGTCTTCGTTTTTATCGATTCTTTCTGAATGGAAGCTTACAGGTTCATCTATGAGTTCGGGATTACTGGAGTCATGGAATTTATTTTCCTTAGTAATTTTCTTCTTTTTAGGTACTTCACAATTCTCATCTACCATTTTATCACCCTTTTTTTTTAATTTATTTTCATAAATAGAACTTCAAATTTAGCCTTCTTTTCCTAATCTACAATAATATCTTGTTGAAAGATTATTTTCACTAAAAACTGGACATTTATTGCACTGACACATCTCATCTGTGTTTATTTCAGCAAATGTTGATTTACCTATTGAACATTAAATTGCAGCCATATTACAGGTTCAGGCATAAAAGAACCCTCTTTCATATTAGCTAACGTATCCAGATGTTTAATTTCCTTTCAGTTGCATATATACTGTCTATTTTTATTGGAAATGATTTACACAAACATCTTTCAAGATTTTTCTTATTATATCCAACTTCCATAATACAACTCCATTAAATTCTTTCTAAATTATTAATGACTGTTTAATTAATTTTTATTATTATGAAATTCATTATTCACCGTATTATGGAATTATATTCAAAATATATACCACTTTAACCCCTTTAATGTAATTATCCGATTTTTAAAGAACATTAAAGCATTATTTTACTCAAATTATTAATCTAAATTTTTTTTTTTAAGATAATATTTATAAAAAATTTTCCAACTATAACATCCTATTACACTTTAATACATCGTAAGCTATATATTTTTTGATTTTTACAATCCACATAAATTTCATCCAATTCTTCTTCAAAAATCAAATTAGACAACAAATTCCTAATGCTAATTTAGAAAGTAATATCAATAATAAGACAAATAATAATTATATACAAGATAATGAAGTTTAAAATGGGAAAATCCAATCTAATTCTAAAAAATAAAGGAAAACTATGAAATATACATTAATAAGTGATTTTATGCAAAAAAACACCAATACCGATGAGATTATCGATAAACTTTGCTTAATAGACGAACTGCTGTTAACCGAGAAAAATGAAAATTTAAATAAAAATTCTGATCTCCATCTGAAAGTTTATAATTTAATGACTGAATTGGTAAATGAAAATAATAAATTGAACAATTCTTTAGATGAATTAATGGAATTAAAAAATAGATATTCTAATTTTTACCACCACTCGCCCATAGGATATCTCATATTAAATAAAAAGGGAAAGATCAAAGAAGTTAATAAAACAGGAGCTGCCATGTTAGGCTTTGATCCTGAAAATGTTATTAATGAAAATTTTATTCAATTTATAAAAGATGATTTCAAAATAAAATTTAATGAAGCTTCATTAAAATCTTTTGATACAAATGAAATTCAATACTGCAAAATTGAACTCATTGGAAAAAAACCAATATATGCAAATATTCAAATCAAACCATTATTTACTGCTAATGAGAATTTCAAGGAATTTGAAATAATTATAAATGATCTTACTGAAATTAAAAATTTTGAAATTGAATTAGAAACTAAGAATGAGAATTTAAATAAGAAGATGGAAGCACGTATACAAGAGCTTTTGAAAATCAACTTGAAATTGGAGAAAAAAATTGAAGACAACAAATTAACCGATAAAAAACTTCGTGCAATTAAGGAACGTGAACAGCGCCGTTCAGAAGAATTTGCAAGGGTTTTAGATGCTGTTCCTGCTGCTGTCTGGATCTCACACGATAATAAAGGTTATTTAATAACAGGAAATCAATTGTCCTATGACTATCTAAATATTCCTCCTGGTGCAAATGCATCTAAATCACTACCACCTGGAGATAGGCCTGAAACATTTAAAATAGTTAAAGATGGTATTGATTTGAAAGCAGGAGAAATGCCCATTCAAAAATCATCTGCAGGTCATGAAATAAGAAATTTTGAATTCGATATTGTTTATAAAGATAACAAAATGAGGCATATGATGGGAAATGCAACACCATTGTACGATGAAAATCGCAACCCTAATGGATCCGTTTCTGTTTTCATAGATATAACCCACCATAAAATTGCTGAAATGAAAATGGAAGCACTTGTCAAGGATTTAGAACGATCAAACAGAGAATTAGAGCAGTTTGCATATATCACATCCCATGATTTAAAGGAACCACTGCGAATGATTTCATCATTCACTCAACTACTTGAAAAACGATACAAAGGTAAGATTGACCAAGATGCTGATGAATTTATTGGATTTATAGTTGATGGTGCCCAACGTATGCAACGTTTGTTAGATGATCTTTTAGAATATGCCAGACTCACAACTGCAGATACAAAATATGAAAAGATACAAATGGTTGATGTTGTTGATGAGAGTATTAATAATTTAAAAATTGCAATTGATGAAAGTGATGCAGAAATAAAATCTGATCAGCTACCAATGATATTTATCAATCGAACAGAGATGGTACAATTATTTCAAAATCTAATTGGCAACTCAATAAAATTCCAAAGTAAAAAAACGCCAAAAATTCATATTTCAGTAGAGGATAAAGGAAATAAATATGTTTTTTCTGTTAAAGACAATGGTATAGGTATTGATCCAGAATATCAAAAGAAAATATTTAAGATGTTCCATCGATTGCATACAATCGATGAATACGATGGAACAGGTATTGGATTGTCAATTACAAAAAAAATAGTTGAAAATCATAAAGGATTCATATGGGTAAAATCAGAAGTGGGTAAAGGATCAACATTTTTCTTTAGCATCCCAAAAAACGATTGATAAAAGATTTATCTAAACCCTATTTCTAACTCCAATTCAAATCATAGAAAGTTAACAGGTGAAACTGGTTAAAATAAAATTCATTCTTTTTGTAATCTTTCTCTGAGTTTTATAATACCATATATAATTGCCCCTATTATCCCTGCAATAATAAACCCTAAAAGAATTCCAATAAACAAAGCACCTATACCCGTAAAAAGTGTGTTAATTATGCCCATAATTAATTTATTTAAGCTTTCAAACTTATTTATTTTTTTATGTTATAAATTCCATTTTTCTAAAATTATTTAGGATATAAATTAAATTTAAATTATCAATTAATCATATATTAAACTGTAAAACAAATTTTTATCCAAATTTTTGGTGTGGATTAAATATTAAAATATAATTTACTACGCATCAAGCATGAGTAGTCACTTTTAGCCAGAGAGAGGGTTTTATTAAGAAATTGTATATTTTAATTTTATTTTTAGTTGTTTTATTGGCTGCATATGGTATAAGCAATTTATTAACACAAAAAAATGTTGAACAATCCGCTAATGTTTCCAAATCAAATGTAACACTATTTTTCACAGGGGATGTTATGCTTGGTAGAGGTGTGGACGGTATTCTATCAAATGGTGTAAACATATTTCAAAATGTAAAATCTTTATTCCAAAATTCAGATGGGGCAATAATTAATTTAGAAGGACCCTTTACATCTTCTTCAACTAATTTTAAACAATCAATTCCTTTAAAAGCAAATCCCAGTTATGCACATGTGCTTAAAGATAACAATGTAGTTGTTGCATGTCTTGCAAACAATCATATCATGGATTATGGTAGTAAAGGATTGTCAGATACAATTTCATCACTCAAAAGTTCTGGTGTAAACTATACTGGAGCGGGAGAAAACTTAGAACAAGCAACACAGCCTGTTTATCTGAATGTTAAAGGACGTAAAATTGCAGTTTTAAATTTCATGGACAATACAACATTCCCTGAATTCAGTGCATCTGAAATGTCTGCTGCAACCACCAACAGTTCTGGATATGCTCTTGCTGATTGGAACATAATCAAAAATCGTATAGATGAAGCCAAAAATAATTCTGATGCAACAGTTGTTGTATTTCATTATGGAAATGAGTACAGTACATCACCCAATACAGATCAGATAGAATTATCGCATAAATGTATAGATGAAGGGGCCGATATGGTTATTGGAAGTCATCCACACGTTATCCAGAAAGTTGAAAGTTATAATGGTAAACCAATCTTTTACAGTCTTGGAAACTTTGTATTTGACCAGTCAAATCCTGAAACACATCCTTCATTAATGGTTGAAATGCAATTGATTGGTAACGAAGCCAAGGTTATTGTACATCCCATGTTACTTGTTGGAAGTATGCCACGTCCAATGGATAATTCAAGTGGAGTACAACTTTTAAATAGATTAAAATCTCAATCATCACTTAATATGACAATTGAAGGAGGAAATGGTGTATTAACATTTCCATTATAATCTAAATTATTAATCCAATAAAAATCACTGAAAATAATAAAAGAATCCCATTGATGTGAGTTCTATATTTATATGACTTCCTGAACAAATTTGTCAATCATTGCATTATATGATCCATCTTTTATTTGGGATGATTTCAATCCTAATGTAACCATTGGAGTTATATTTGTGTAATCTGCAAAGTCTTGATTTGTTTTTTCTATTCCTGAACTTCCACACGTACTAAAACATGCTAACAATGGTATTTTATCCATATTATTTTTTAGATATGCTCTAACTGGTACCGCCATCTTTGAAGCCCAGATTGGTGTTCCAATTATTAGAAGATCATATTGGGATAGATCATGCTTAGGTTCCTGTATTTCTGATAATTTTCCCCTTGAAGCTTCGTATCCTGACTTAATATAACCTATTATTCCTGATCTTTTTTCTGTATCAATTATTTCCTCGATGTCAGAATCTAATGCCTTTGAAATAGATTCTGCAATCATTTTGGTATTTCCGGTTCTTGAGTAATAAACAACTAGAGTTTTCATGTTTATGTATTTGATTACAGAAATATAATAAGATTTTTACTGTTTTAATTAAATACTTCTTTTCATTGATTTTCATTTATTTGATCAAAATATAAAAATGATAGAAAAATCTCTTTTTTCTTTTTACATCCCATTTTTTATGGTTCAGGAGTGGTATGGTGGTAACTGGTCTCAAACCATCAAAAGTTACATTTACAATTAAAAAAGATCAAAACGGAACAATTCTCGAACTTGAGCAAATTAACGTCCAGGATGAACAGTTTGAAGACATTGATATTGGATGGGATGAATATTATCTAGGCCCGATGAAAGAAGTGCTTGAAAATAATTCTTAATATGTTTAATTCAATTTATTTCTATTTCAAATCTTTTTTAAGCATAAAAGATTTATTGGTCTTATTTTTGTATTTAATTCTATAATAATTTTCGGTAGTACCAATAATGATAATAGTAATCTAGAAAAATAAATTTAACATAAAAACAATAATAAAATATGTAGACTTTAAGTTAGTAATTTTTGTTATATTTCCAAATTCAAGGAGTTTATACATATGGACACTAAACCAATCAAAGTATTATTAATCGAAGATAATATTGGTGATTATCAAATAATACTTAGAATGCTCGATAAAAGTGAAAATACTAAATTTGAATTAACTCATGTTCCAAGATTATCTACAGGATTAAAAGTTCTCCAAAATGATATATTTGACATTATACTTTTAGATCTAGGCTTACCTGATTGTCAGGGGTTAAAATCTTTTCAGGTTACATTAAAGAAACATCCGTCAATTCCAATTATTATACTGACGGGTTTGGCAAACGAAGAAACTGGAATTAATGCCATAAAATATGGTGCTCAGGATTATTTGGTAAAAGGAGAATTTAACGGCAAATTATTGGTAAGGGCTATTCAATATGCAATTGAACGTAAGAAAGTAGAAGGTTTATTTATTTATTAATTTACCTTGTTCAATCAAAAATTTGAAATAAAAAAAAGAATAAATAGAAAAAATTTAATCTTTTAGCTGTCTGTTATTGGAATCTTCCAGAGATATCCAACTTTTTTTCCTTTCTCTTGTTTATTTTTTCCTTTTTTCTTTTTAACGTGAGCTTCACTGCCTTCCCAGGAATCTACTGTTTTGTCAAGATAATGAGCTATTTCTTCATTGTATTTTTTGGTTCCAATTGTGTAATTTTCAGTTTCATTATGAATATAGCTGATTCCTTCGCCTTTTTCTTCCATAACTTTTGTTATTTCCATTAATTTTTTATAAAACTTTTCAGACATCATTTTACGCCTTCTCCTTCTCTTATTATCTTTTTCTTCATGTTAATAAAGACGTATTTATAACAAATACGGATATTTGAGCAAAATACTTTGAATGATAAATTACTATATATAAGTTTATATGGATTAATGCTTCGTTTTTTTTAAAGTTGAAAAAGTAAATTTTTTGATGGAACCACATGTTTAAATTTCAATTAAAAGTATCTATCTACACAATGTTCAAGAGTTAAATAAAGAAATTTTAATAATTTATATTAAACATATTAAAATCATTGCAAATTTTGAATAATAATCTATATTACAATTTTAAAATATTTACAAACTATAAGTTAACTATTAGGAGTAGGGGTTTAAAATAGTGGTTAAGATATCTGATTGTGAAAAGGGTTATTCTTACACGATCACCCAAATATCTGGAAGAATTCCTTTAGAAGGAATGACTTTAAGAGAATTTTTAGAATTAATAGGTAAACGTGGCAGATTAATAACCTGTATGGTACTTGCAGCACCATTTTTGATACCAATATCCATCCCTGGAACCGGGGTTGTTGTTGGATTTATTATTTTGATAATCAGTTTGAGTATAATGCTCAATAAATATTATTTAGTGCCGGATATATTATTGAATCGTGAAATGTCATATACTAACCTTGTTAAAGTGCTGAATGCTTGTATCAGAATTTTATCTTTTCTTGAAAAATATATGAAACCACGATTAAAATTAATGACAAATAAAAAGTTTAGCAGTATATCAAACAATATTTTTCTAGTTATAAGTTCTGTTCTTTTTATTATACCATTACCAATTCCACTGACAGACACTTTACCTGCATTGGGAATATTCTTTCTATCTGCGGGGATACTTGAATGCGATGGTTATTTAATTCTCTCAGGATATTTTGTTGTTGTTATAACAGCAATCTACTTCACATTATTTACATTAGTGGGTTTAAAAATTATTTTTGGATTAAATATTTTTTAGATATATACAATAATTATTCCAAAAAATTTTTCTTACTCATATTAATATAAATAAATGGGACAGAAAATTTGTTTAATGAATTATTAATTGTAGAGAATTAATATTTTTTTTGAGGTGATATTTTGGAACCAGAACCTGTTAAATGAATCGTAAAAGGTTGTAAAGTAGTATGTGAACCTGAGGTGCTAAAAGATTATGGTGAGGAGTTAAAGTCATAGTTGTTTCTGAAAAACGTTTTTCAACATTGATGAGTAGTTTAGTGGAAATGGAAGATAATCTAGTTAAATTAAAAGAATTGGATTTGAGTGGTACTCTTAAAAATATAGAGGACGTAAGGAAGAAAATCGAATTAAATTTAAAGGAATTATCCTACGTGAATATTTAGATTAAACTGATTACAGAATAGCCTTTTTCAATATTTTAATATTCTTTAAATAGTCTATTCCATATGTTAAACATTCAATCTATTCTAAATTTTAATCAATTTTAAGCTTTAACCTTTTTTTCTCTAATTTAGGAATTTTTAGAGTTAATACCGAGTCTTTGAATGTACCTTCAGCTTTTTCAAAGTCTACTTTGGTTGGAAGTGTAAAAGATCTATCGATCTTACCATAACTCCGTTCCCTTTGAATGTAATTAACATCTTTATTTGTTACATCATCTTCAAATTCAGCACATATATCTACTACATCTTCTCCAATTGCAATTTCTACATCCTCTTTTTTAAGCCGCGGTAGATCTGCAATGAAAATAATTGAATCATTAGTTTCTATTATATCAACCATTGTTTTATTATTAAAAATAGTATAATCAGATAAAACCCTGTTGAATTCTTCCTGTTTGTCTTTAATGTAAGTTATTATATCATTTAATGACGAGTCAGAGGTTTCATATTCTTTAGAATCTGCCTTTTTACGTAAATCCATAGAAATATTTTTATTTTCAATTTTTTCTGTGTTCATTTTACTTGATTTCAGTTTTACATTATCTTTTTCAACCATTAATTTCACCCTCAAATTTTTTATTATGGATAGTATCTTGGCATTGAACATTCCCCTTTTCTACATAACAATTTTAAATCCTATTACATCTTAATACACCATAATTAATAAATATTACGATCCAAATGAATATAATTTTTTTTTCAATTTATATTCTATCCAAAACTTTATCTATGTTCGTTTGAACATTAATTCATATGACTATTCATGATTGTGAAATTGATCTAGCTGATGAAACTGCTGTAAAAGAAGTAAAATCAAAAATGTTAGATAACGAGATATTTTTAAAGATCTCCGAAGATTTTAAAATTTTCAGCGACCCCACAAGGGTTAAAATTCTCTATGCATTATCTCAAAGAGAGTTATGTGTTTGTGATCTAGCATCGCTACTAGAAATGACACACTCTGCTGTATCACATCAACTGAGAATTATGCGAAATAGCAGTCTAGTTAAATTCAAAAAAGTAGGTAAAAACGTTTATTATTCCCTCAGTGATGAGCATATCAATATTATGTTAAGATTGGGAATTGAACATGCTAGTGAATCAATAATCAAAGGGTGATCAAATTTGGATAAAACAGATGAAAGACAAAAAATCGGTAGAAATGCTTCAGCTGTTGCAATTTCTGGAAATACGTTTCTAACTATTTTCAACTTTATAATAGGTTTAATTTCTGGAAGTAGTGCCCTGGTTGCTGAGTCAGCACATACTCTTTCAGATGTTTTAACATCTATAATTGCCTTTATTGGTTTCAAAATTGGAATGAAACCCGCCGATGACGATCATCAATATGGGCATGGAAGAGCAGAACCATTGGTTGGACTTGTAATAGTTGTCTTTTTGGTTGTTGTTGCATATGAGATTTTGAGTGGTGTGTATATCAAACTTACATCCACCACTCCTTTAGCACCTCCAGAATTAATTGCAGCCTTAATGGCATTTATTGGTATATTCATAAACTTGGCTATGACAACCTATCTTATGAGGGCAGGGAAAAAAATTAACAGTCCTGCCATAATAGCTGATGGACAGCATCAAAAAGTGGATATATTTTCATGTATTGCAATTTTAGTTGGAGTAATAGGGGCTCAATTAGGTTTTCCAATATTAGACCCTCTTGTAGCTATTTTCATTTCAATAATTGTTATTAAAACAGCTTTTGAACTTGCACGAGACAATGTAAATGTTATAATGGGAAAAGTTCCCTCGGATACTATTTTAGACGAAGTTAGATCTGCTGCAAAAAAGGTTGATAATGTTAAAGGAGTTCATAGTATAAAAATAAATCCAATGGGTCCATATTCCTCTGCTGAACTCCATATTGAAGTTGATGGAGATATAAAATTAAAAGATGCACATGAAATAGCACATAACGTAGAAAAACGGATAATTAATGATGTATCTGCAATAAAGATGGCCATAATTCATGTATGTCCATTCGAAGAAGAATGTGCCACATTTGAAAATGGTAATGTGCTTTAATTTGTAATATTCCTTAATTATTTTTTTTTATAAAAATTTGAAATTATTTACTATTCTGCCTATGACCTAAATGTAAAATGTGTTTAAAGGTTGGGATACCCTCACCTATTATAATGTCAAGTGATTCTACTGCAGATGTTCTCAAAGAAGCATCATTGCAACACTTCATTTCCTTGAGTTCTTTAACTATTAGTTTACGGATGCATTCATCTTGAATCACCAAATATAGCCTTCATAAACTTAATGCAACTACTTCTTTTTTTTCATGGGAAATAAGGGTTGTGATTATCTCTAATCCCATTTTTAAATCGTAATTATCTGTGGTATCAAATAATTTGCGTATAAATATTTAAATTCATCAAGTGTTTCAGGTGATGAAATAGTAGGGTAGTGTACAGGTTCAGATTTATTGGATAATATAGTATCTCCTAAATTTTTCTCTTCATGATAATTTGTTTTGAAATTTATCCTTGTTGACATCTGCATCCCCCTATCCGTTTTTTATTTAATTTTAAAGGTCGTTTTTTTCAAGAATTAACAGACTTTCTGCTAAGAAATCCAAAACTCTTTTTCTCTCATCGAAAGATACATGCTTTTTCATAAGCAAGTTTAACAACTCTGTAATACTTCTTACAGAAAAATTACCTTCACAAACATCCATAAGCAAGATATCTCTTTTACCGATGTCTTTTGATGGTATTATACTTACAACAGCCCAAACCTCCCCATCGTCCCCTTTCAAATCTAGTGTGAACGAATATTTATTTTCATTGTTATATTTCATTCTATTGCACCTTATTACATCTTTAATCACCATAATAAATATAACTTTCTAATCATTAGAAATGAATTAAAAATAAGAATTTGAAATGATTAAAAAAATCATATATAAATTGAAAATTTTTCTATTTTAATTAATCCAAATTAAGCAATATTCATTTTAGTGTTTAATTGTGTAATCAAATGGAATATTTGGAATATACAAATCTAAAGATTAAAATATGACTTGAAACATAATATAATATTAGATTTAACCAACTCACATTCACAAGCAATTAAAATGCAATGATGAAGTGGTATTTTGATATTCTCTTAAAATAAAAATTTTATAAATTTTTAATAAGGAGTGTATATGACGGAAATATACAGAATATATGCCATATTGTTATTAATATCAACAATTACGATATTATATCTGTCATTTTACAGTTGGAATAAACTTAAAAAGCATGACCTAAACTATTCTTCATTTAATTTTCCTGTTCAATCTCACCCTTTACTGGATTGTTCATTAGATTGTTAAGGGTTAATTGATGTAAATCTCTAAAAACAAGCTTTAATCAAATTAGAAAAAAATGATTGGAGGATAATATGACAATAAGAGTGAGAAATGAAAACACTTGGGAAAGCGAAGAAAATGAATTTGTTGAATATGTTGGAAAGGGTTCAGTTCTTGAAAATCCATATACAAGCGGCTGTAGAAGAAAATTAAAGGATCAATACAGAAAATATTTAATTGAACTATCAAGTGAGAGCCCTGAATGGCAAAGAATCGTTGAATTAAAAAAAATACATGAAGATGGAGAAGATTTGAATCTTTTATGCTCCTGCTACCCTGATCCTTGCCACTCTAACATTATTATCGATGCAATAACCGGGAAAATCAGTCCAAAAAAAGATTAAATTTAAAAAAAAATTTAGATAGTTAAACTAATTAAAGATTTATTTAGGATATTTTATCGTTAAAAGGATAATGGAACAAAATAATTAATTATCCTGAAATTCTGAATAATCCAAGTTTAACACCCAACATATTTTTAATAACCATTTAGGGTTGCATTCAGTTCTGTTTTAATATCTGAATTTATGTCCTTAAATGAATTTATTCGTATTAATATGTCTTGTTTAGATATATTACCTGTGAATATATTTTTTTGTGCATTTGATATCTTATTCAAAGTATTAATGGCCAATTCACGGTTTTTAATCACTGCATTTAATTGTTTGTCCTTTTCTTCAAGTGATATACTTCCCTTACTGTATTTATCGTCAATAATAGTCACCTGAGAATTATATAATGAATTAATGTAGTTGTTCAATGCATTATTTTGAATTTCAATTGAATCAACTATTTTAAGTTCATTACTTGTTTTTTCTGTATTAATCAGGTTTCCATTACTGTAAGAAATCATATCCTGTGTTAAGTACAATAAAAATGCAACAGTAACAACCAGCACAGCAATACACACAAATAATATATTTTTACTATTTTTGAAATTCATTAGATTTTAGTTGAATTAAACAATAGTTAAATTTAATGTATTTAATTACATTATCTAATCGAGTTTTAGGTAAATTTATATATTCAATTCAACGATCTTTATTGGGTTTAAAAATTTAGTAATACCATATTAAAATTTAATTAACATTACACAGTAATTTTAACTTTATATAATCATATGGTTGTTTATGGTTTAAAGGGGGTATTTGATGTATGTGATTATCATGGGTGGTGGAAGAGTTGGAATGACACTTGCTTCAGCAATGATAAAAGCTAGTTTTGACGTTACTCTCATAGAAAAGGATCAAGAACTCTGCAACCTAGCAGCAAGTGAATTAGATGCCCTTGTAATATGTGGAAATGGTACAGATTTAAAATCTTTAGAAGAAGCTAATATATCTGAAGCAGATGCATTTGTTGCAGCAACTGGAAATGATGAAGCTAACTTACTTGCTTGTATCCTCGTTAAAGATTACAATCCCAAAAAACTTATTGCTAGAATAAGTGATCCAACTCATGAAGAGGCCTTTAGAAAAGTGGGTATTGATGCAACTGTAAGTCCAGAACTAACAGCAGCAGCTTATCTTGAAAAACTGATTATAAGGCCAAAAATTGCAGATATGGTTATTCTGGGTAAAGGTAATGCAGAGCTTTTAGATATTCCCGTTGAAAATAGTAAGGTTATAGGGAAAAAAATCGGAGAAATAAGTCCAACAAAAAATTATGTTATATGTGCCATTTATAAAGGTCCAGAATATGAAATCCGTATGCCTGAACCAGAGATTATACTAGAGGCAGGAGATAAAATTTCCATTCTTATAAAAACAAAACATATCAAGGATGTTGTAAAGAAGTTCTTAAAATAAAAGAAGAGGAAGGTTTGATTAATTGCGATCTGTTCACAAATTAAAAAAAATAGAATTATATTCAATTATTCATTACACTGGTTATATTTGTATATTATTAGGACTTGTAATGCTTGTACCTATAATTGTAGCACTTATTTACGGCGAATATAAATTTATAACTCCATTTATATATTCATCTATCGTAAGCCTTGTAATAGGTATATTACTTTTTAAAAAATTTAATAACAAAAAGGAAATATCTCTTAAAAGTGCGATGATATTTGTTACGCTTATATGGCTTATTGGCAGTGCTATCGCAGCCCTTCCATATTATTTATCCGGGGATTTATCCTATTTTAATGCTTTTTTTGAAGCAATGTCAGGTTTCACAACAACTGGTTTCAGTATGTACAACCTGGATCATGCATCTTTCACTATGAATTTCTGGCGTGCATTCACACAGTGGCTTGGTGGAATTGGTATTATTGTAATGGCATTAACTGTTTTATCATCACCAGGTGTTAATATAATGAGAATGTATTCGGCAGAGGGTAGGGAAGAAAGATTGGCCCCCAGCATTAGACATACTTCACGTATAATATTGTATATTTATCTTTTATACACAGCAATTTCAATAATTCTCTTTAAACTCGCAGGGATGCCAGTCTTTGATTCAATTTTCTATGCATTTACAGCCCTTTCTACAGGAGGATTTGCACTTGAAAATGCAAGCATATCCATTTACCACAATATATGGATTGAACTTGTTGCAATGATTGTCATGATTTTAGGAGCAACCAATTTTGCACTTCATTACACCTTGCTCAAAGGTAATTGGAGAGAATACTTTAAAGATATTGAATCCAAGGTTTCATGGATATTATTAATTGGAGGAACATTGCTAGTTGCATTATTCCTCTACAATGGATCTGTATATGGACACGATATATTTACATCGCTAAGATACTCTGCATTCCAGGTTGTAACAGCTTTAACAACCTCCGGACTTCAAACAGCAAATCCCTCGGATATTTCAGTTCAGTGGGATGGTCTGGGCATATTTATACTCACTCTGTTAATGATCATTGGTGCAGGTGCCTGTTCAACAGGTGGAGGTATCAAATGGTTAAGAATAGGTATACTTGTTAAAGGTATGTGGTGGGAGATTAAATCATTATTACTCCCCCAAAGTGCAGTTATATCACGTAAAATTCACCATGTGGGTGATATTAAAATTAATGAGAATTTATTAAGATTAACAGGGTTGTTTGTGTTCAGTTACATTGTTGTTTATATCATTAGTGTGATAATTGTGCTATTTTATTATCAGAACCTTTCACAGGTTCTGTTTGAAGTTGCATCTGGCTTGAGTAACGTTGGATTGGGCTCATCACTTCTTACACCTTCCTCCCCCATGGTTGTGAAACTTGTTTTCATGATAGATATGTGGATAGGTAGGCTTGAAATATGGCCCATACTTCTATTGATGGCAATTGCAGTTCAAAATACCATTAGGAGATAAAAAATAATTTCAGGATTATTATCTCCCTTTATTTTAAAATATTTTGTTTCTCTAAAAATATATAATTTTATTTTTATGTTATCACATTGACAGGTACATTGGCATCCCTAACCACTCTGTCAGTGGTCCTTCCAAGTATAGCTCTTTCCAATCCATGTTTACCAGATTTTCCCATTACAACTTGGTCAACACCTTCTTCATCAATAGTTTTAAGAATGGCATCTGCTGGTTTACCCTCTTTAATTATGGTTTTAAATTGTATATTTTTACATACACCATTGCACTGGCTTTCTTCAAGTTTCTTCTGGAATTTTTCAACAGCCCTTTGACCGTCTGCTCTTAATTCTTTATCTAAACTTTCTCTGAGGTCTGGTTGTGGGAGTGCGTCAAGGTAATTGGTATCTATAACATTTAATACAATAATATCTGCACCACTAATATCTGCAAGTGATATAGCATATTCACCCGCCCTTTCAGCATTTTTTGAACCATCTGTAGGTAACAATATTTTTTTGGTCATAAAAAAACTCCTCCTTAGATATGCATCCATTTTTTTTGGTTTTTTAATTACTATTAAAATCAAATTTCATTACTATTACTGTGTTAAACAAATTATTTATTTATTTGTGTAAGAGTTTATCCAACAAACACTTCCGGAATATATCTTAAATATAAAATAATGGAAGAATAATTATTTCCTTGTTAAAATATTCTTTAACAAACCGATGTTAAGGTTTTTAAATTCATTGTTTTCAAGTACCTTGGTAAAGTATATTTTTAACTGGTCTTCGATTAAAAATGCTACAAGTGAATATACCCATACAAATAATGCAAGTTGCCATCCAATCGGAATCAGGAATACTCCAAATATAACCAGCAGAGTTGCAAATATGTCTGTTGATATTACAGACCAGAAGAAAATACCACTAGGTCTTGTTGACCAGAAATGCTCTGTATAACGTGTTACAAACATGGTTAAATGACCTGCAACAACTAGCTTCAAAAATATTAAAGACTGTAAAACCCCTGCATCTAAATTTAAAATTACCTTACCCCCATAGAATAGTAATAAAGAAGATATTACTCCTAAAATACCGAGAAATGTTGCCATTCCCAATACTTGATACATATCCCATTTTTGAGGGCTGTTAACCTTTTCAGTTCTACCATATGCTTTTTAGAATTTTTTTTAGATGATCGTAAAGCGCTATTAAACCCATGAATTCCCAAATACCCTCTTTATCTGTTCTTGCTACTCCCAAAAACCTGTAAACCTTATCAGCGAAATGATCTACATTTCTTTCAACTTTAGCTTTTAATATTTCATTATTTATTAATGTGAGAATAACCTGTGGAGCTCCCTTTGATACTTTAAATTTACATTCATCTTTATATTGTATTTCAGATTCTGTACTTTTGCGTATCGGGTCAAATGGGTTGAATTTTAGCAGTTTATAGTTTTCAATTTTCTTAGAAAGGGTTTCTGAATTTTCCATCTTATCCAATATTGCTTTATCAAGCGGGTCCTGTTCCAATCTTAGAGATGCTAATCCTGCAAAAAAGATAACCTCTTCATCTGTAAAACCATTGTATGATTCTATTTGAGCTATGGAAATTTCATTTTTAGTTAAGGTTCCTGTTTTATCCGAAAAAAGTACATCCATACCAGCCATTTCTTCTATTGCTGAGAGTTTACTTACAATTGACTTCTTTTTAGCCAGAGCCATTGTACCTACAGTAAGTGTTACAGAAATTACAGCAGGTTGGGCAACTGGTATTGATGCTATTGTTAGTACGAGAGCAAATCCCAAAATATCAAAGACATTTTCTTGACGAATCAATCCTGCAATGAAGATAAGTGATACCATTATAACATCCAGTAGGATCAGATAATCTCCAATTGTTATAACAGCCTTTTGTAGATGATATTTTGTACTTACTTTGGATACTAGTCCGGCAGCCCTTCCAAAAAATGTATTCATTCCAGTTGCAAATACAAATACCATTCATTTGACCCTTTTGAATTATTGAACCAGAATAACAGATGTCTCCTACTTTTTTATCAACTGGCAACGATTCTCCAGTAATTGAGGATTCATCTACTGTTACATAGTCTCCTTCTGTAAGTTTGATATCTGCCGGAACAATATCACCAAGATGGATCCTAGCTACATCTCCGGGTACAACATTTTTTTATGGGATTTTAGTCCATTTTCCATCCCTTAATAGCTTGGCGTTATATGCGAGTTTTTCTTTTAAAAGTTCAATGGCGTTGTCAGCCCTATCTTCTTGCCAGAATCCTATAAGACCATTTATTAAGAGTAACACTAAGATTACTGTAAATTCTGGCCAGTGTTGTATTAATAGTGATAAAATAAGTGCAAATTGAATCATCCATGGGATTGGTCCCCAAAAGTAACTAAATAACTTTTTTAAATGATTCGGTTCGCATTTCTTCAATCTCATTGGAACCATAGATTTTATGCCTTTTTAATGCCTCTTCAAATGAAAGACCATTAGAATTGGTGGATAATTTTTCCATTAGCTCAGAAGTTGATATTTTTTTAACATCTTCCAAACTGATTTCCATGATTCATCTTTTCTTTTTTAAAATTTTTATATCTATTTATTCCGTAATTACAAGTTGTATGAAAACTAATTTTAATATATAGCTACAATAAAATTAAAAAATTATAGAAAATAAGAAGAAAATATTTAAAAAAATCTGTGAGATTATATAAATTATCCAAAATTTATTATGAATTACATTTTTTTATAATTTATATTACCATAGTATACTTCATTAATTCTAGGCATATTATGAATGATAAAGTAATTCCTATGAAGAAAAAGTCCCTTGAAGCTAATTTTTTATTATCGGTGTATATTTCTGAATTTTCTGAATAACCTCTACTTAACATACTGAAATATACTGTTTCGCCCTTTTCATATGATCTAAGAAACATCATAGTTATTGTGTAGGCAAGCTGTTTCATTCTCCACATGTAGGAAGTTTTTTTGTTGAATATATCAAAGTTTCGGCTTTTTTGGGCGTGTAATATTCTGTGAAGTTCATCATAGAACATGAATAGATATCTAATGAATAAGCTGAATATCATTGCAAATTCCCTTGGCATTCCAAGTCTTCGGAAAGAATTTACAACTTCCTGCATTGGACTTAAAGAGGATAATATTACAATTGATGTTAAAGACACAACCAGCCTCGACATTAAGAGCACACCAAACATTAGCCCTTGATAGGTGATATGTATTCCAAGTGGTCCAGTGTAGATAACAGTACCGGCCATTATAAATGGTTGGAAAAGAGCTATAATTCCCCCAAAAGGTAAAATAAAAAGTACTCTTTTGAATGATTCTTTAAATGAAAGATGCGACACCAGAATCATTGCAATTAAGTAGATTTCCATTATTGCAAGAACTATTAAATCGGTTGTGTATACAGCATATACGATAATGGCTAATAAAATTACTAATTTAACTCTGCCATCTAAAGTATGAAGCACACTGGATTTTATTGTGTGTTTTTCAAGTTCATTAACCGATCCTGCACCATTCATGTGAGTTTTCCCCATTTATTTCTATTTTTAATATTTATTTTGAAATATTTCTAAACCAGAATTTTTATTTAGAAATTTCTGGTGGTTTTCTCCTTTTAATTATAAACGCACCCAAGTAACCAAGACCCAGTACAATTAAAACACCTAATGCCAGTGCAGCTACACCAGAATAAGGACCATCACCAAGAAACGGGACCTTATAATCTGCAAGGGGTGCTTGATAAATTCCAGATTCACCATTGGTTGGAATTTGTTCTGTTGTTTTTTCAAGACCATCAGGATTAGTTGAAGCTATAAATGGGGCCATGATTGCAATAATAATACATAGGGTCACTCCTACAACTATAAGATTCCTATCATTTGGTTTCATGCGTCCTCCTCACTAACATTTGATTTATTAATATTATCCCTCTTGATTCTGTTCCATGCAAGTAAATCTGGTCGGGTCTTTTCAATTGCAAGAATAATTATAACTGTAAGTATACCTTCTATAACTCCACTAAGTGATTGTATGATCAAAAAGAGTGAGGCCAATCCTGATGTTAATAATTTACCTGCAAACCAAAGTTCTATAACCAACATCACCGATGCCATGAATATTGAAAGCCAAGAAGCAATGAATATAGAGGGTACTTTCCCTAAAGGTTTTCTGAGGGCTTTAAATGAATAAAATCCGACAAACGGTGCTACAATCCCCATATTAAGAATGTTTGCACCTAAAGCTGTTACGCCTCCATCTCCAATTAATAAAGCTTGTACAAGGAGTACCAATGTAAATATGATAACTGCTGCTTCTGGTGCACAGAATATGATTGCCACTAATGCGGCACCAACCATATGGACACTGGTTCCAAATGGAACTGGAATGTTTAATGACATAATTGCAAATATACCTGCGGCCAATACTGCCATTAATGGAACCATTTTTTCGTCAAGGTTTTTTCTTGCCCACCTAAGTGATATTATCAAAATAATGGCAGTTATTATTCCATAAATGGCACATTGTAACAAAGGTATAAATCCGTCGGGTATATGCATTAAAACACTCCTTTTATTTTTATTGAATGATGAAAGCTTATAAATGTATCACATGGTAATACTATGTCACGTTTTTAAGGGAAGAATGTAATACTCCTTTAATCGTGCTGTAACCTCTTTAAATCACATTTACATGTGTATATATTATAATATAAATATATGGGTTGTTATTACTATAACATTATTTCAGTACTTAAATTTATTACATTTTTATTACTAACAACACATTTCAACGAAAATTAGATTATTTTTACACCATTAATTAATATCATGAATATTTGAAATAAATTTTTATTAGGTAAACCTAACATTTATATATAACATTAAAACAACTATGCACAAAGATAATTTTAGGTGAACCTAAATGTCAAATAATGAAAAACTTAGCGCAAATATCGAAGAATATTTAGAAGCTATCTATAAAATCAGCAATAACGAAAAATGTGTAAAAACAACACAAATATCAAAAGATTTGGGTATAACATCTGCAAGTGTTTCAGAAATGCTCAAAAAACTTGATAAAATGGGATATGTAAATTATTCACAATATAAAGGTGCTAAATTAACCGAAAAAGGACTCAAGAATGCTAAGAGAATAACAAGGAAGCATAGATTACTTGAAAGATTTCTTCACGACATTTTAAAGCTTAAAGACAGTTTTTTACACGATCAAGCCTGTGAAATGGAACATTCTCTATCAGATGAAGCTGAAAGAGCGTTATGTCAAGTATTAGAACATCCTGATAAATGTCCTGGAGACAGTGTAATTCCTGCTTGCGATCTAAAGTTCACTACATGCGAAGAATGCATGAACCGAAAGGAAGAAGAGGTTAATGAAGTAGGAAAGCGTAATGAAAATTTGATTCCTATAATGGAGCTTAAAAATCATCAACAGGGAAAAGTATCATTTATTAGAGGAGATTACAAGGTGATCAGAAGGCTTTTAGATATGGGCATCACCATAGGAGCATTTATCAGTGTAATTAAAATTGCCCCATTAAGCGGTCCTGTAGAAGTTGCTATACGTGGCTCAAAACTTGCTATAGGTCGTGACATAGCATGCAATGTTTTCGTAGAATTAATTGAAGATAATAAATCGATATAAAGGGATAAATATCTATGAGTAATGCCACCACTAACAAATCTAAAAAACTCACAAACCCAACAGAAACAGAAAAATCTAACGGATCAGATGAAAAAAGTCAAGAAAATGACATTACAATTGCACTTGCAGGTAATTCCAATGTAGGTAAGAGTGTATTATTCAATGAACTTACAGGATCCAATCAGATCATTGGAAACTGGCCTGGGAAAACAGTTGAAAGGGCAGAAGGAAAGCTACTTTTTGAAGGCAAAGAGATCACTGTGATTGATCTGCCAGGAATATACTCTTTTTCTACATATTCCATGGAAGAAATAGTTTCAAGAGAATATATTGCCTTTGAACAACCCGATGTAGTAATCAATGTTGTAGATGCTTCAGTATTGGAACGTAACCTATTTTTTACAATTCAGCTAAAAGAAATGAAAGTACCCATGGTAGTATGTGTCAATCAAATTGATTTAGCCAAACAAAAGGGAATAGTTATTGATACCGAAAGACTTTCAGCTGCTTTAGGGGTTCCAGTGGTAGCAACAGTAGCCATAAGAGGGGAAGGTCTACACGAGTTAATGGAAGTAGCTACAGAGGTTGCCTTAAATAAATCTAAAAACAAAATAACCACATTAAAATACGGTGCCGAAGTTGAAGATAGAATTCAAAGAATTACCCAATTAATTGAATCTAAGAATCTCAATTTAGGATATCCCTCCAGATGGGTAGCAATTAAATTACTTGAAAATGATCCGGAAATCCGAAAATTAATTGAATCTAAATCCATGCAAATCGTTAACTCGGCTTATGATATGGCAAGAGAAATAGAGAGTATCCATAATGAACCATCATTTGCTGTGATTGCTTCTGAAAGATATTTTATTGCCAATCAATTTGCAAATGGAGCACAGTTACAAAGCGATATTAAAATTACATTCGCTGAAAGATTAGATAAATTAGTAACGCATAGAATATTTGGTTATGTTATTTCTGCACTTGTAGTGGGTGGATTATTACTATGGACATTTATTGTTGGAGATTTCTTCTCTAGTTTGCTCACACAAGCATTTGGATTCTTTAAACCAGTAGATCCACAAGTTAGTGGACCTATAGTTGGAATTCTTTGGAATGGAGCATTTGGGGGTATTGTAGCTGGAGTTACACTTGTTCTTCCATTTGTGATTCCTTTTTATTTAATGTTGAGTCTGATTGAGAATTCAGGAATACTAACCAGAGTGGCCTTTATGATGGACAGTGCCATGCATAAAATAGGATTGCATGGTAAAGCACTCATACCCATGATCCTGGGTTATGGATGTAATGTACCTGCCATTGAAAGTACCAGAATCTTAGAAACTAGACGTGAACGATTACTTGCTGCATTTGCAATTACATTTGCACCGTGCGCAGCAAGAACCATTGTTATTTTAGGTTTAGTAGCCGTATTTGTGAGTGTTTGGTGGGCAATCGCCCTATATGTAATTGATATAGCAGTAATGTTCCTATTGGGCAGAATTGCTTTGAAGATAGTGCCTGGAGAAACTAGTGGATTGATCATGGAAATGCATACATTTAAAGTTCCATCTATCTCAGTTGCCGCTAAACAAACATGGTCCCGAACTAAATCACTAATTTATGTGGTATTCCCAGTTTATATTATAGGAAGTGCTTTGATTCAAGGTTTGTTCGCATATGGATTCTTAACACCAGTAGCCAATTTCTTAGCACCTATCACAGTTGTTTGGTTAGGTCTTCCTGTAATAGCCGGTGTGGTTCTTATATTTGGTGCAGTTAGAAAAGAATTCACCCTACTTATGTTAGTTGCGTTATTTGGAACAAATCTTGCAGCGGTTTTAACACCAATACAATTCATAATATTAGCACTTGTAAGTATGTTGTTTATCCCTTGTTTAGCAACTCTAACAATTTTACTTCGTGAATTTGGATGGAAAGCAACATCAAGTATTGCTTTAGCCAATATCGTAACTGCATTAATTGTTGGAGGAATAGCATATAGGATAATTGGTATATTTATGTAAATCTATATTCTTTTTTTTAGAATAATCTATTATTTGTAAACAACATTGACTATTTCTTGATAACTATTTCATATCTTAAAAATAAAAGATGAAAACTTATCAATAAAAAGAATACAACAATGACCATGAACAACTCTGATAGAAATAAGATATTGGCACTACTCTTTGTTGGAGTATTTATGGGAGCCCTTGATATTGGGATAGTGGGACCTGCTTTACCTGCAATAAAAGGTGCATTTGGAATCAACGAGAGATTAGTTTCTTGGATGTTCACAATTTATATTCTATTTTTTATGATTGGAACTCCTTTAATGGCCAAACTATCAGATATGTATGGAAGAAAAACACTTTACATAATAGATGTCTTTCTCTTTGCAGTAGGTTCTGCAATTACAGTCAGCTCCTTTTCATTTGAAACCCTCTTAATAGGTAGAGCTATTCAGGGTTTCGGTGCAGGAGGTATTTTTCCAGTAGCAAGTGCATTTATTGGAGATACATTTCCACCTGAAAAAAGAGGAGGTGCTCTGGGACTTATCGGATCTGTCTGGGGATTTTCAGGCTTATTAGGACCCATACTAGGAGGATTACTTCTAAATTATGGATGGCAGTGGTTATTTATTATAAATATACCCATAGCTGCGTTGGTTATTGCTTTGGGCTTTAAAATACTGCCTCAAAGTAAAAAAGAGAATTACACTAAATTTGATTGGTATGGAACAGCTGTACTGGCGTTGCTTGTGAGCTCTCTTGCCTACGGTGTTAACCAGATAGATACAACCAATTTCATGGGAAGCGTACTATCAATTTATACATGGCCATTTTTAATATTCTCGGTGATATTGCTACCTGTTCTTTTAAGAGTTGAAAAAAGGGCGGAAGATCCTGTTATTGAGATTAATCTACTTAAAAGTAGGGAAGTGAAAATAGCTACAGGAATCTCAATAGGAACAGGACTCAATCAAACAGCAATAGTATTTTTACCTGCATTTGCAGTAACTGCCCTTGCACTTACAACATCCCAGGCTAGTTTAATGGTAATTCCCCTTGTTTTAACACTTGGAATAAGTGCTCCATTGATTGGTCGATTGCTCGATAAATACGGTTCAAAAATGATCATGTTCGTTGGTACGCTTATACTCGTAATAGGCCTGTTCATGTTAAGTACATTGGGAAATTCCTTTTATCTTTTCATTTTATCAGGTATGGTAATTGGATTGGGTTTAAGCAGCGTATTAGGATCACCATTAAGGTACATAATGCTTTCTGAAAGTCCAGCAAGTAAAAGAGCGGCTGGCCAAGCCCTCATAAACATAAACTCCAGTGTGGGACAGCTTATTGGTGGGGCTCTTATAGGTGCTGTAATAGCATCACAAGCAGGTACAACAATAGGATATCAATCAGCATATCTCTTAATAGGTTGCGTTGCAATTGTAATGACCTTATTAACACTGGGACTTAAAAAACATGAAGATCAACTTGCAACCATGAAAAGTAACTATTAACAATATTTAGATTTGAAAAATATTAAGTTTGAAAAAAAATAAAAAAATAGTGAATTTATTTAATATTCACAGTGTAACTCTCTTTTTTCTCTAATTTAGACACTTCTACGGTTAAAAGACCATTTTCAAATTTAGCTTCAGACTCTTCTGGAACAACCTTTTTCGGGAAACGTACAGTCCTTCTAATCACTGTTGGACGTCTGTTATTGCCTTTAAGATCTCCTAAATGCTCGTCTTCAAACTCTGCTTTAACCCTCAGCTTGGTGTCTGTAAGGTTAAGATCAATATTTTCCTTTTTTATTCCAGCAAGATCTACTCGAACAATTATTGAGTCATTTGTTTCAATAATATCCTTACCTGGAACAAATGTGTAGTCTACTATTGTTTTTTCTATGTCATTTTTGATGCTGTCTATGGTTTTTGCAGTGTCTTCCAGCATCTTATCTATTAATCCTTTACTATCCATTCCTTTTTTCATGTTTTCTCGCCTCATTTTTTGAGTCGAGATTATATTTACCTTAGGTTACTATAAAGGTTTCGTTTTTTTATTTGTGCTATTAAAGTACACGAACCTAGAAATTCACATACATTCATTAAATTGAGTCCGTCACGATAATATAGTATATATCAATAAAAATTTAAACAGTATATAACATGAATTCATTCTAGAACATAACTATTTGGAGGGTTAATAATGCCAGTAATAACAGTTGACGGGCCAAAAATGAGTAAAGAACAAAAAGCTAAGCTTGTAAAATCATATGCTGAAACAGCAAGCGAAATAATGGGACTACCAGTACAAGCCATGGTGATAATAATAAGGGAAGTTGAAGGAGAGAATGTTGGAGTAGGAAATATGCTCCTTTGCGATAGATAAAAAAAATCGTTTTTTTTTTTTGGTTGTAAATATAATTATAGAAATAGATTTAAGGAGCTTTAATGTTCCAAAAAATTACTCAACCAATATAAAACCCTTCCAAAATCCATTATAAAACATAATTGGATTGAGCCGGGCTGGTTGGATATTCAATTTCTATGATTTAATTTTATTTAGTTTTCTCATTATTCCCCTAGGTCAAGAGAACCCCAAAAATTCTAATTTGGTGTATACAGAACTTTTTTATAATATAATCTAGAGAATATTAACTAGTTTAACATGACAACAACAAAAAAACATATATCAAAACGATCTCCACAGTACAAAATATTCTCATCGGATGATAAGGTGGAAGTTGTCAAGGGCCAAGTTAAGGTTACAATACTTGATTCACTTCGTAATAATAATATGAGCTTCAATGAAATTGTAGAGTTAACAGGGAAAGCCAAACCAACAGTTTCACAACATCTGAGTGAATTGGTTGATGAAGGATTAATAAGATCTAAAAAGGATCCAAATGATGCACGTAGAAAAATTTTTTGTATAAACGCAAAATTTTTAGGAGATGTATCAAAGGAAAAGAAAATTAGATTTGATATTGATAATTATTTCTCCAAACTTCCACAATTAAAAGATCCATTCGAATTTTATAGGCTAATTTTACGATCTCTAAGGGCAGAATTTTGGAATGAATGCATCAACATAGACCCCATACTTCATAATGCTGGCAAACGTGTGGGTGATGTATTTTATGAAGAATTAAAGGATAGTGATCTTAATCAACTCCTTAAAAATATTGCAGAATTTTGGGGAAATAAACAGTTGGGACAAGTGGAAATACAGAAATTGGATCCATTAACAATTCGTATTTATGATTGTTTTGAATGTAAGGATCTCCCTATAATTGGTGAACCTGCATGTGCTTTTGATTCTGGAGTTTTAGATTCAATATTTTCTAAACATTTTAAAAAGGAAGTTTCAACCGTTGAAACAGAATGCTATGCAATGGGAAATGACTGCTGTTCATTTGTTATTGAATAATTAAAATTATTTTAATTGATTTCAAATAATTAATATTCAAAAGATCATTACTTAGATTTAATTTCTTAATGGAATTTAGGTGAATAACCATGAACAATCCAAAAAGAAGTACTTCTAAAAATAGCTACAACCATCTGAAGAATGAAAAAAGTCCATATTTAATTCAACATGCCAAAAATCCTGTTGACTGGTATCCTTGGGGTGATGAGGCATTTGAAAAAGCCAAAAAAGAAGATAAGCCTGTTTTTTTATCCATTGGTTATTCAACATGCCACTGGTGTCATGTAATGGCTCATGAATCATTTGAAGATCATGAAGTTGCAGCTCTTATGAACCATGTTTTTGTTTCTATTAAGGTTGACCGTGAAGAAAGACCCGATATAGATAGTGTATACATGACTGCATGTCAGATCATGACAGGTACTGGAGGATGGCCACTAACCATAATAATGACTCCAGATAAGAAACCATTCTTTGCTGGTACCTATTTCCCAAGGGAAAGTGGATTTGGAGCAATTGGTTTGAAAGACTTGATATTAAATGTTCAGGATATATGGAACGATAATAGGGGAGAGGCATTAAATTCTGGAGATCAGATATATAAAGCTCTTCAGGATGTTTCGAAAACTGTTAAAGGCCCAGAATTAGATGAAAATGTACTTGAAAAATGTTATGATGAGCTTTCAAAAGTATTTGACAATGAAAACGGAGGTTTTGGTGATTTTCAAAAGTTTCCAACACCACATACCCTTATCTTTCTTTTAAGATACTGGAAACGTACTGCAAACAAACATGCTCTTTACATGCTAACAAAAACACTTGATTCAATGGCAAAAGGTGGCATATATGACCATTTGGGTTTTGGTTTCCATCGCTACTCGGTTGATAAGTTCTGGCTTGTACCCCACTTTGAAAAAATGCTTTATGATCAGGCATTAATTGCAATGTTGTACACAGAGGCTTTCCAGGCCACTGGAAAATCAAATTATAAAGAAATTGCAGAAGAAGTGCTAACCTATGTTCTAAGAGATATGAAATCATCTGAAGGTGGTTTCTATTCAGCTGAAGATGCTGATAGTGAAGGTGTTGAAGGTAAATTTTATCTTTGGACAATGGAAGAGATCCAAGATATTTTGGGTAAAGAAGATACAAAGTTTGTATCAACTGTTTTTGATGTTAAAGAAGATGGAAACTTCAGCGATGACTACTCACACGAATCCAACAACAAGAATATTTTGCATTTAAAATATAGCTTTGATGAATTAAACGATATTTTAGGAATGGAAACTGATAAAATCCAGGAAAAAATAGAAAACATTCGTTTAAAACTTTATAATGAACGAAAAAAGCGTGTTCATCCTCATAAAGACGATAAAATACTCACAGACTGGAATGGACTCATGATTGCTTCATTAGCAAAGGCGGGTCAAGTGTTTAAGAACAGTAAATATTTAGAGGCTGCCAAGGATACTGCTGATTTTATAATTAAAAAAATGTGCACCAACAGCAGATTAATGCATAGATATCGAGAAGGTGATGCAGATATAACAGGAAACTTGGATGATTACTCCTTTTTGATATGGGGATTATTGGAGCTCTACTCAGCAATTTTTGATACTAAATATTTAAAAACCTCAATAGAACTTAATAAAACATTAATAAATCATTTCTGGGATAATTCTAATGGTGGATTTTATTTCACATCAGATGATGCTAAACAAGTTCTTATCCGTGAAAAGAAAACATTTGACAGTGCCACACCATCTGGAAACTCTGTTGAATTGTTAAATCTAATACGAATTGCAAGACTTACTGAAGACTATGAACTTGAATCAATGGCAATTAAAATGGAAACAACATTTTCAAGGAACATATTAAGGTCGCTTACTGGACACACCCAATTTATTAATGCTGTTGATTATAAAATTGGACCTTCCTATGAAGTTGTTATAGTTGGAAAACCCACAAACCCGGACACAATACAAATGTTAAACTCTTTAAACAAACATTACCTGCCTAATATGGTTTTGATCCTTAAAGATCCCGATAATCCTGGTGATTTGGATGAAATTTCCGAATCATTGAAGTTTAAAAATAGTATCGACGGTAAAACAACCGCATATATATGCGGTTCGGGCAGCTGTAAAAAACCAACAACCGATGTAGTTGAGATGCTGAAACTATTGGAACAATAAAATTGTTATTAAGATTAATTAAAAATATTTTTTTTAATTAATAGTTTGATTAATTCAATATTAAACTACTGTGAGTTTTACATAGTCCATTTTACTACTAGTTTGGAACATTTTAGCTAGTTGATACATTCTATGAACGTCTCCATCCAAAATAAATATCTCCAGGCACTTGTGTTCCTTAAGATGGCTATGTATCTGGGTGCTTATTATGTCCTCATAATCATGCTTTATTTCTGTGACCTTATCTTCAACATCCTGGTTATGTATTAAAGTGAGCACAGAATTGGTATCACCTACCATTTCGGCCTTTTCGCGATTATCTGCAATTAACATACGTGCACTTGCCCTTATTACATCTGATCTACCGGAAAAGCCCATTTCATCTTTTATGCAGTCGATATCTTCAAGAAGTTTTTTACTTAGAGAAACACTCACAATTACCATATTTATTATTATTTAATAATTTATTATAAAAATGTTGCTAATTTTTATTAAGATAATTTATAAATATTATTAACATCATAAATATGGAATGGAGCATGGTAGATGAACAAAAATAGAATAATAATTGTTTTTATCATTTTAATTTTCACAGTAACAGGTTTGTACTATTTAGCCTCTCTAAAAACTGAAACAACAAACAATGCTATTGGTGTAGTTGTAACTGTTGGCCCAGAAGTAGAATTTGTTAAAGCTGTTGGAGGAGACAAAGTAGATGTAACATTAATGGTACCTCCTGGTGCAGATCCACACACCTACGAACCACTCCCTGATCAGTTGAATCATGTTGCAAATTCTAAAATGTACATTGAAGTTGGAACACCCATTGAATTTGAATTAAACTATATGGATAAAATGAAAGAAATAAACCCCCATATGGTGGTTGTTAACTCATCAAAGGGAATTGATTTAATACCCAACACTGCGGAGCATGAAAATAATAGCGACCCTCATGTTTGGGTTTCTCCAAAAAACGCCAAAGTAATGGTTCAAAACGTATACCAAGGTCTTGTACAGTTAGATCCTAACAACACCGCATACTACACTAACAATAGAGACAACTATCTAAAACAACTAGATGAATTAAATATCAATATTACTAACTCACTTAAGGGGAAAGAAAACAGTCAAATAATTGTTTACCACCCTGCGTGGGCATATTTCTGCAGAGACTATAATTTAACCCAAATACCTATTGAAACGGGTGGCAAAGAGCCAACATCACAGGAAATAGCTTCTGTAATTGATTTGGCTAAAAAAAATAATATCAAGGTAATATTTATTGAACCACAGTACAGTTCAAAGAGTGCGGATGTAATTGCTGCTGAAATTAATGGAAAAGTAGTAAAAATTGATGATCTTGCTGAAAATTATATTGAAAATCTTAATAATGTAGCAAAAACATTTTCTAGTGTTTAAGAGATTTTATTTAATGTAAATAAAAAAATTTTAATGGTAAAAATCATGAACTCTAAGGCAATAGAATTGAAGAATGTAAATATTAAATTTAATTTAAATCCTGTACTTAAAGATATTAACCTTACAATAGAAGAAAATGATTTCATGGCCATTATAGGCCCTAATGGCGGTGGAAAAAGCACGCTTCTAAAAATAATACTTGGGATACTCAAACCAGATTCAGGTGAAGTACTAATATTTGGGAAAAAACCTGAAGATGCAAGACAATTAATGGGATATCTACCACAAAAAGTTTCATTTGACCATGATTTTCCAATAGATGTATTTCACACTGTTCTATCCGGTAGGTACCGTGGATTATTTAAGGGACATACTAAAGATGATGAAATAGCTGTGATCAAAGCTTTAAAAGACATGAACATGTTTGACCTTAAAGATAGACAGATCAGCAGACTTTCAGGAGGACAGATCCAACGTGTTTTCATTGCACGTGCAATTGTAAGAGAACCAAAGATTCTGCTGATGGATGAACCAATGGCAAGCATTGACCCTGAAATGCAGAACTCATTTTATAGTTTATTGTCAAGACTTAAGAATAAAATGACAATTATACTGGTTAGTCACGATGTTGGAACAGTTTCAACACAAGTGGATAAAATCGCATGTTTAAATAGTACATTATACTTCCATGGACCAGTTGAAGATGCTGCAGAAGGTCTTGAAGAGCTATATAAATGCCCAATAGAAATGATAACCCATGGATTTCCACACCGAGTTCTTAAGGATCATTAAAATTCCATCAAATATTAAAATACCATTAATATTTATCGTTATAATAAAAAAATTTAGGATACGTTTAAAATGATGGATATACTACAGTATGAATTTATGCAAAGAGCATTTATTGCTGCACTCCTTGTTAGTGTTGCATGTGGAATTGTTGGGACCTATGTTGTGATTAAGAGAATAGTATCTTTAAGCGGTGCAATTTCCCATGCAGCATTTGGTGGAATAGGTTTAGGCTACTTTTTAGGATTAAACCCCATCCTAGCAGCCATTCCTTTCAGTATTGTTTCAGCCATTGGAATCGGTGCCATTCATGAAAAGGTTAACATAAGTGAAGATACTGCAATTGGTATACTCTGGAGCGTGGGTATGGCCATAGGAATAATATTTATCAATTTAACTCCTGGTTACGCTCCAGATCTTTTCAGTTATCTTTTTGGAAGTATTCTCACAGTATCAAATTCCGATATACTCATAATGATCATACTGGACATTTTAATTATAGGAATTGTTTACCTGTTCCAAAGAGAGTTCTTATCAATAGCATTTGATGAAGAGTACTCAAAGGTTTTGGGAATACCATCACAACTAATTTATATACTTCTTCTTAGTTTGGTTGCACTGAGTGTTGTTGTTCTTATAAAAGTTGTTGGTGTGATCCTTGTTATAGCATTATTAGCCATACCTGCAGCAATTACCAAACAGTACACAAGCGACCTGAAAAGACTTATGTTCATGTCAACTGTGGTAGGTATGGTCTTTACTTCCCTTGGCTTGTTATTGTCGTACATATTCAATCTTTCATCGGGTGCAACAATTGTCCTTGTATTGGCAGCTGGATTTTTAATTTCATATTACATTAAATGATTTGAATTAAAATATTTTAAAAAAAATAAAAATAATGTGACCATAATTGTTCAAATTTACTTCTTTAATATTTCTATACCTGAATCCCTTCCAACAATTACTTGGTCAACAATTTGTGAGAATATACCATTTTCAACCACTCCGGGAATGGTGTTGAGTTCTGTTTCCAATTTCTTAGGATTTTTTATATCAAATTTAACATCATATATAAAATTCCCATTATCTGTTACTACAGGCCCATCCTTTCTTTCTGCCATTCTCAATGTTGGCAAACCTCCCATAGCTATCAAATGATCTTTCACAGTTCTGGTTGCATGCGGTATTACCTCTACAGGTACAGGGAAACTTCCAAGTTCTGTTACTATTTTGGATCCATCAACAATTACAATAAATTGTTTAGCAGATTCATCAACTATCTTTTCAAGTGTGTGAGCTGCTCCTCCACCCTTTATAAGATTCAGTTCAGGGTCAACCTCATCTGCACCATCAACAGCAATATCCACGTTATGTTCGTCCAGTGTGGTGATTGGGATTTTGGAGTTCATTGCAAGATAGAATGATTGATAAGAAGTTGGCACTCCCATGATGCTGATCTCCTCTATTTCAATTCTATTACCTAATTTTTCTATAAAATAGTGGGTAGTTGAACCTGTTCCAAGTCCTACAACATCTCCATCTTTTATTAGGTTGGCCGCTTCATATCCAACTTTTCTTTTAAGTTCCATAAGATTACCTCTGTACAATCAATATTTTAAAAGTACCATGTTCAGATCTCTGCCCTTAGGACATTTTTCTCGTGGTTTTCCCATGTTTCGTATGATTTTGCACTTATCCTCTCTGTATAAACCGTCTGGAAAGCACAAATCCCTAAGAGAACAATCTTCATCGCATTCAGGAGGGTTGAATACTATTTTTGAACCTTCAAATGATTGTTTTGAATCTATGACTCCCCGAATATATGCCTTTTCAACTTCAACAACTCTTACTTTACCGCCCTCATGAATCATACAAGGTTGTTCACCATTTTTAACATTCTTAATAATGTACATTCTACCTTCTTCAAGGGTGTCTATACAGGTATTTTTAAATCTACAGGATTCACATTCAGATGTAGCACCATAATGCATAAATTTAAGTCCTTTGTTTGCTAGGCAATTGCCTATTAGCGTTATCATTTATTATCACCTTTATAATATGGATTTTAAACCCATTTTTGAATTTGTTAATCAATAAATCAATGAAAATCTAAAATTTCATAAGAATTGTATATCATTCAGATTATATAAAATGAATATAAAAGAAATTTAAGAAAAAAGTATTATGGAATATAATAATAATGAAAAATTTCAGCTATTTATTTATAATAACTTCATTTTAAAAACTTGAACGATATAAAAAAAAAATTAGAATTAAAAATGATGGTAATAATTCACTCCTTCAATGCATAGTAGCAACGTTTAGGAGAATAAATTGTTTCATCTTTTTTAAGTTCTTTCATTATTTTGTCAACCTCTTTTTTCTCTACTCCAGAGATCTGGCTGACTTTAGTTGCATTTAAAGGTTCTTCAGAGTCTTTGAATGCTTTAATTACCTTTTCTTTATTTTCCATAATATCACCTTTGTTTTGTTACCTATAAATAAAATATTTTTTATATTAATTTTTTTTGGGATATATGTTCTAGGATATTATTTTTACAATTGGTTTCAAACTCACAATGTTTATGAGATATTCTAATCTAGCCTGGCTAATTTCAGATTACACCAGTTTTTTCTGCAAGACTCTCTGCTGCTTCCTCAGTAAGTCCCCGATCGCCTAAAATAGTGTATCTCTCTTTACGAATAGTATGTGCAATTCTAAGAGCTTCGATAATATATTCTGGTTCAATACCCATCTCCCTAGCAGTAGTTGGTGCTTTTATTAATTTGAGTGTATCTCTGATAAATTTCCAATCTCCCCCATGTAGATACATCATCATTATGGTACCTACACCACACTGTTCACCATGAAGGGCAGGTTTAGGTGCTACTATATCCAAGGCATGACTGAACTTGTGTTCTGATCCACTTGCTGGTCTGCTAGTGTTTGCAATACTGATAGCTATGCCGCTACTTATCAAAGCCTTTACAACCAGACCTGCACTTTCTGTTAAACCCTCTTTTATAGCATCTGCAGATTTTATGGTCATTTTGGCCGTCATCATAGATAATGCAGCTGCAGAATCACTATAATCTTCATTTAAAAGCCTGTGTGCTAGTTTCCAGTCTAGTATTGCTGTGTAATTTGATACGATATCACCGCATCCTGCAGCCAGTAACCTGAAAGGCGCCTTGCTTATGATTTTAGTGTCTGCAATTACCCCTATAGGAGGTTCTGCCTTTAAAGATACAGTACCTCCTTCATTTTTAATTGAAGCCCTTGGAGATGCTATTCCATCATGTGAAGCAGCTGTAGGAACACTTATGAAATTATTTGCCGATCTTGTGGAAGCTAATTTTGCAACGTCAATAACCTTTCCACCACCTACACCCAGAACAAGAGAACAGCCATCAATTTTATTTTGAACCTCAAGAACAGATTCCTTTGAAGGACTATCTATGGTAATGTTGTGAACATCATAACCCTCACATTCAAGACTGTCAATTACAGCTTCTCCAGCTATCTTAAGTGTATTAGGGCCTGTGACAACAAGTACCCTACCTTCAAGTCTTAAATTTTTGCATATGGTCCCAGTTTCTTCAATTACACCAGCTCCTGTATGAATTTCCCTTGGCAGCTGAATCTTTCTAACATCCATATTATCGATTACTCCCTTACTCGTATTCTATCTAGTTCCTGCATTCATAAAATAATTTTGATAATCTATTATGTTAATCCATTATATCTGTTATTGTTTAGTGTAACATTAAATAAATGCAAATTATAAGTATTCATGTAAGGTATTAATTTTTTAATATTAAAATCCTTGGAAAAAATGATAGACACCCATAAATTAAAAAATTGTAATTCGCATTAAAGATATTAAAAGCTTAAAAACATCAAAGTTACAGTAAATATATCATGTAAGAATTAATGTTATAGAATTTAGATTTTATTAAAAAAAATTAAATCCGTATAGAAGTTGATAATTATTACATGGGTTTAAAAAAATTATTTAAACATGCTGAAAGGATTAATAAATGTTTAATTTAATGATTTATACAGATTATTTGATTTATAAATATTAACTGGTGAATAAATGTCAGAATTCAGCGAATGGTTCCACAATATCCTTGAAGAAGCAGAGATAATCGATACTAGATACCCAGTAAAGGGAATGCATGTATGGCTTCCCCAGGGATTTAAAATTAGAAAACACACTCTCAATATATTAAAAGAAATATTAGACAAAGATCATGAAGAAGTACTCTTCCCACTTTTAATACCTGAAGACGAACTTGCAAAAGAAGCAATACATGTTAAGGGGTTCGAAGAAGAAGTTTACTGGGTAACACATGGCGGATTAACAGAACTTAACAAAAAACTTGCATTAAGACCTACAAGTGAAACTGCAATGTATCCAATGTTTTCATTATGGGTTAGAAATCATTCTGATCTTCCAATGAAGTATTATCAGATTGTTAACACTTTCAGATATGAAACCAAACACACTAGACCACTTATACGAGTCAGAGAGATAACAACTTTTAAAGAAGCTCACACAGTCCATGCAACAGCAGAAGAAACTGAAAAACAGGTTCAAGATGCGGTAAAGATTTATAAACAATTCTTTGACAAACTTGGAATACCATACACAGTAAGTAAACGTCCAGAATGGGATAAATTCCCTGGAGCAGAATACACAGTAGCATTTGACACCATAATGCCCGATGGTAAAACACTTCAAATAGGTACTGTACATAATCTGGGACAGACCTTTGCTAAGACATTTGACATAACATATGAAACAGCTACAGGAGAACATGAATATGTTTATCAAACATGTTACGGACTGTCAGATAGGATTATTGCATCAGTTATCGGGGTACATGGTGATAAAGCAGGACTTTCCCTACCTCCAGATATTGCTCCATATCAAGTAGTTATTGTTCCAATTATCTTTAAAAAAGGTGGAGAAGAGGTAATTGAATTTTGTAAGAACCTTGAGGAAAAATTGAAACTTGAAGCTAACTTAAGGGTTTACTTTGATGATAGGGATATTAGGGCAGGTAAAAAATATTATGAATGGGAAATGAGAGGAATACCTCTTAGAATAGAGGTAGGACCTAGGGATCTTCAAAACAAGAAAGTAGTAACCTTTAGAAGAGATACCCAAGAAAAGGAGATCATTGATTTCGACCCATCTAAAATTTCCGAGACCATAACTGAAATTATGGATGATGTAAGCCTTAAAATGAAGGACAATGCCGGGGAAAAATTGGAAAACAACATCAGGAGTGTTGACTCCATTGAGGAAGCAGAAGATATTATGTCCCAATATGGAGGTATTGTTACCTTTGATTGGTGTGGGGACAGGGAATGTGGTAAAGATATTGAAGAAAAGGTTAAGGTAGACATCTTGGGTGTTCAATTATCTGAAAAAGAAAATTCAACCTGCATAAATTGTGATAAACCTTCCAAACACATTACATTACTGGCAAAAACATACTAGGGAGTTTATGAAATGAATATGAGACTGGTATTTTTAATATTTTTGATTGTTGTATTTGCTGCAGGATTTGGATTTATTAGCTATTCCCAGTCTACAGGAATATCTCTTAATGAGGCATATGGCACAGGAAATATTGTCATTACACAGAATACTAGTGCTGGGACTGTACCCCATCAAGTTAATATTGTTAATAATGGAAATGACCCTGTAAAGGTAGAGGTAGGAGATGTTTTAACTGCCCAATCTTCTCAGGATCTTGTTATTGCCGAGAATAAAACAATAAAGAAAAATAACACCGATACTATATCTGCTTACTGTCTTGACCCATCACAAAGGGCCATACCTGGTGTTAAACTCAAAGCAAATGGAACTTCCACAAATGCGGTTAAACAAGTAATAATGGCTTCAAATATTAATGACCTTAATAATGCAACAAATGCACAGGTGCAGATATGGATACTCACATCCGGTGTTGACTTCAACATATACAGCAGAGAATCAGTTGCAGTGGTTGAAACACAGAAGATAAACTACACCAAACTAAGACAAATAGTTTCAGATGCAAAAACAGCTATATCAACAAGATTTAATGTAAATGTGAATAACATTGATAAGTTAAACCAAAATGGCACATCAAATTCAACTGGTATTGTTGGTGGATTTATAAACTGGATAAAATCAACAACAGGAATTTAATCTAGAATTATTTAAAAAATGCAATAATTATACATCAAATCAAGTGAAATCAACAATATATGACTAATAGGTTGAAACCATGAAGAAAACAACTGCAATTATCCCTGTATCTAGATTCACACATGCAAAAACTAGACTCTCACCAACTCTAACAGCTTTAGAACGGGAAAATCTTTTAAAATCTATGTTAATGGATGTTATAGGGGTTTTAAAAGAAAAGATTGATAATGTAGTTGTGATAAGTTCGGATGAAGAAGTTCTTAACTATGTGAAGGGTATGGGTGTTATTTCTCTGATTGAGAAGGGTGAAACTGATCTAAACGGTGCCCTTATGCAAGCAGTTGAATATTGTTCTGAATTTTCTGATCAGGTTTTAGTGGTACCTTCGGATGTTCCTCTAATGAAATCTGAACATGTTGATAATATAATTAAAATGGGCGAAAAATATGAACTTGTAATTGCACCTGCTAAAGGTGGAGGCACAAATGCATTACTTTGTCCTGTATATGGTATTGAAATGAAATTTGGAGAGTGCAGTTTCTTTGAACATATAAAAAAAGCAGAAGCAAAAAACTGGCCCTATGCAATATATGATTCATTTTATATGTCCCTAGATGTTAACACAGCAGAAGATCTAGGTGAAATAATGCTCCATGGAATAGATACCGAAACCAGGAAATTTTTAAAATCATCAGGGCTTGAAGTTATAGCAAACCATGGAAAAGAACGGCTTCATATTAAAAGGAGTACAGAAAAATGATTGCAATGTCCATAGCTGGCTATGATCCATCGGGTGGAGCCGGTATATTAAATGACATTAAAACATTTCATGCACTTGGAGTTTATGGCACTGCAGTAATAACAGTTCTTACAGCACAAAACCCTAGTAGAGTAGTAGGGATAGAATCTGTTTCTACAGGTTTTATTGAAAAACAACTGGAAACTATTCTGGAAGATTATCCAGTTAAATATGCTAAAACTGGTATGCTCTACTCCAAAGAAATTATCAAACTGGTATCAGATAAGGTTGTTGAACACGATCTAAAGTTAGTGGTTGATCCTGTGATGATTGCTGGATGTGGAGCACTACTTTCAAGGGGAGATTTTACAGATTCAATAAAAAAATATCTGCTTCCAAACACAGTTCTTATAACACCAAATATTCAGGAAGCAGAAGAATTGTCGGGAATAAATATTCACTCCATTGAAGATGCTGTGAAAGCTGCAGAGGAAATAGGTAAAATATGCGATGTTATCATTACTGGAGGACATCTCAATGGTTGTAATGTATTTTTCAATGGTTCGATTAAGGTTATTGAAGGAGAAATAATTGAGAGTAAAAATACACATGGAACAGGTTGTAGCTATTCTGCAGCAGTTACTGCCTCACTTGCAAAGGGTTGTGACATATTACAATCCATTGAAATTGCAGGCGAATTTGTTAAAAATAGTGTTATTAATGGTGAATGGGGAACACTAAATCAGTTGTATAAATTCAAATCTTTATGAAGCAATATTATAATGGAATACCCATTGATAATTATATAGGTCTGAGGTGGTAGAGTGGTTACAAATGAAGAGATAAAACAAATGCTTGATGCTAAAAGAAAAGGAATTAACATAAAAAAGGATAAAATTAAATCTGAGAATTATAAAATTTGTCCTCACTGCAAAACCAAAAATCCAGAAAAAGCATTGTTCTGTGTACACTGTGGAAGAAAGCTGGATAAAAATTTAGATATTCAATGTCCATCATGCGGTATTAAAAATGCCAAAACAGCCAAATTCTGCGTAGGATGTGGGGAAACATTAAAAAAAGAGGAAAAAGAAATATCCCAAACCACAGACATTAAAGATGACGAAATAAAAGAAAAATCTTCACCTATTGAAGATTCAATATCATCAGACAAAAATATTATCAAAAAACCTGAATCAGATGAACTAGAAAAACCAATAAAAGCAAGCATACCTTCTAATGTTCCTGAACACAATATTATATCAAAAACAGGTTTGAAAAAAACATGCCCATCTTGCAATGGTAAAAACCTGAAAAATGCCAAGTTCTGTGTTGTATGTGGAAAAAAATTTGATGAAGAAGAAACTGAATCCCCTGTAGTGGAAAATGAAACCTTTAAAGAACAACCCTCCCTAACTGACAAAATAAATGATTCAGAACAGGAAATAGATGAAAAATCTTCTACCCAAATACCCTCTTCAGAGATTAAGGTTCCAGAAAATATAATCCAACTCAAAAACACTCCCAAAACAGAAGAAATTGATAATGAAAAAAATACCGATAATATTCCAGATGAAATTGAATCTAAAAAATCTGAAGGAAAAACAGATACAATAGATCCAGTTGAAAGAATAAAAAAAGCCAAAGAACTGCTGGATATAGGTGCAATCACATCTGAAGAATTCGAGAACATCAAGAAAAAGTACATAGAACTCATATAATATTAAATCTTATATTTTTTGGGAAAATTAAAGATTATATTTACATATAAATGATATTTAGATAAAGAATAGTAATTTAAGGGGTTTATATGGTGTAGACCTCTTTTGATGAAAGAACAGTAATGCCTCCATTTTCCAATGCTTTTATACCCTCGTCAATATTTTCTGTTCGGATTACCACAATTGCATTATCTCTTTTTTTCTCAACAAATGCATATAAATATTCTATATTAATATTTAACTTGTTTAAAGCTTCAAGTATACTTTCAAGTCCACCTGGTTCATCTGATACACCAACGGCTATGACATCGTTCACCTTAACAACAAAATTAGCCTCTTCGAGTATCTCCTTGGCCCTTTCAGGTTCAGGTACTATCATCCTCAAAATACCAAATTCAGAAGTATCAGCAATTGAAAGAGCCCTAATATTTATTTTAGCCATTGAAAGTATATTTAAAGCTTTCAATAATCGTCCTTCCCGATTTTCAAGAAATATAGATATTTGTTTTAACTTCATACTATTCCCTCTTTTTATATTTTAGATAAAATTACTTGAACATCTTTATTTTATATTCATTTATAACGAATATTTCTACAAATTCCTTTTGTCTATAACTCTAACCGCTTTTCCTTCGCTTCTTGGGAGACTTTTTGGTTCTACAAGAGATATGTTAACGCGTAATCCTATTTCATTGTGGATCTTAGTTTCAATATTCTTTTTTATCTCTTCAACATGTTTTACTTCGTCTGAAAATAGTGCAGGTGATGTTTCAACTTGTACTTCAATCTCATCAAGATGATGTGGTCTTGTAACAATGATCTGGTACTGTGGTTCAAGTCCCTCAATTTTTAGAAGTGCCTTCTCAATCTGTGATGGGAAAACAATGACTCCTCTAATTTTGAGCATATCATCACTTCTACCGGTGATACGGTCCATTTTAACCTGTGTCCTACCACATTCACATATTCCCTTATTAAGAGCTGTTATATCCCTTGTACGGAATCTTATAACCGGCATTCCTTCCCTTGTCAAGGTTGTTAGAACTAGTTCACCAGTTTCACCGGTTGGTAATTGTTTCATTGTTTGTGGGTCGATTATTTCAGGATAGAAATGATCTTCAAAGATATGTAGACCTGTTTTTACTGGACATTCCATTGCAACTCCAGGACCTATTATTTCTGTTAATCCGTAAATATTTTGAGCAGAAATATTCAACCTTTTTTCAAGTTTTTCCCTCATTTCTTCGGTCCACATCTCTGCACCAAAGCAACCTGCTTTGAGTTTGAGTTTTTTAGTATCTATACCCTCATTTTCAGCTACCTCTGCAAGATACAATCCATAGGATGGGGTGCATGTGAGCACTGTTGTATCAAAGTCTTGCATGATTTCAAGCTGTCTCATGGTGTTTCCAGCAGATATTGGTATTACGGTTGCCCCTATCTTGTGTCCACCATAGTGAACACCCATTCCTCCTGTAAAAAGCCCGTAACCATAACTATTCTGTATCCTATCATTTTTCCGAACCCCAGTCATTGTCAAGGCCCTTGCCATAACTTCTCCCCATAGATCAATATCAAATTCTGTGTAACCCGATACAGTTGGTTTTCCAGTTGTTCCCGATGTTGTATGGACCTCAATTATTTCATCTGTTGGAACAGCAAACATTCCAAATGGATATGCATCTCTAAGATCGGTTTTACTTGTGAAAGGAAGTTTTTCAATATCAGCAAGTGTCTCAATATCTTCAGGTTCAATTTTTAAATCATTAAAACGCTTATTATAATAAGGAACGTTTTCATAGGCCCGTTTTATAACTGCCTGTAATCTTTGAAGCTGCAGTTCTTCAGTTTCATCTGCAGACATACATTCTGCCTCTTTATTCCAGATCATTATATCATCCCACCAATTTGATCATAAACAAATAAAATTAACTTCAAATTTTAGTTTAATAATGGATCTAATTAAAGATTGTGATGTGGGACTCCTATCTAATTAATAACAATTTAAGTTATAGAGTTAAAAATCATTTTAACCATGTTTTAGTTATATTTCTATTAAAACTCAGTTAAACCCACAACATTTAACATTAATAGATTTATGAGAAAATTTTTTATGAATTAAACATCATATTATTGTAATAGAATTTGAATTCTTAATATATCTTAATTCCAAATTGATGTTGAATTTGTAGATTAAGGAGGATTTTACTATGGATAAATATAGATGTTGAATTTGTAGATTAAGGAGGATTTTACTATGGATAAATATAGATGTGGAATATGTGGTTATATATACGATCCAGAAAGGGGCGAACCAAGAAACAAAACGAATCCCGGCACTGCATTTGAAGATCTGCCTGATATGTGGTTCTGTCCATCTTGCGGTACAGCAAAAAGAAGGTTTAAAATTACCAAAAGACCTTAATTAAAAAAAAACCTTTTTTTTTATTAAATTTTAATTTTTTTTGTAGGATTTTGATTATTTAAAAAAAATGAAATTAAAGAATTTAGTTATGGTTGTGGTGAATTCAACCATATATCTGTTTTCCTGTTTACTTCATCCCAGTTAACAAGATTCCAAAATGCTTCAATATAATCTGGTCGTTTGTTCTTGTAATCAAGGTAGTATGCATGTTCCCACATATCAATGACAAACATAATTCTAAATCCTGGAATTATATTTACGTTGTGCTTCTCTATCTGCATTATGAATATTCTATTAGTTTTCCTGCATAGAGTAACTACAGCCCAGCCAGAACCTTCTACACCTGCAGCGGCTTGTGTAAATTCTTTTTTAAATCTTTCAAAAGTTCCGAAGTCTTTTTTTATATATTCTGCTATGGTTCCTGTTGGTTCTCCTCCACATTTATTTGCAGGACCCATATTCTGCCAGTAGTAGTTGTGAAGAATAAAACCGCCAACATGAAATGTTAATTCCTTTGCAACAGCTTTTATGTCAAATTCTGCAGTTTTTCTTGAATCGAATTTTTTCAAGATTGCATTGGCACCATCTACATATGCTTGGTGATGTTTATCATGGTGCAATTTCAATTGTTCCTCTGATATGTACGGTTCAAGATCCTTGTATCCATATGGTAGGTCAGGTAATTCATAATATTTTGTTTCCATACTTTCTCCTCCTTATATTATATATTCAATAAAATTTATCCTGAAAACAAATTAATTACCATTTATAGTAATTTCTGTAACATAACCACCAATCCAAACATTTATATTTATCTGAACGTTTTTTACCTTCCTCAATATCAGGTATTGGTGGAATTATAAGTCCTTTACCTATTATTTCATTGTTTGGCCAATTTGCAGGTATTGCTACCTGTTTATTCTCTATCTCGTTGAATCCTTCGATCATTCTGAGGATTTCATCTATATTACGACCAAGTTCCTGTGGATAATAAAGTATTGCCCTTATTATTCCAGTTGGATCAATTATAAAAACTGCCCTAACAGTATTGGTTGCCTTTGCCGGATGGATCAACCCAAGAGTTTTTGCTATTTCACCCGTGTCTGCAATTACAGGGAACTCTATTTCAATGTCAAGGTTATCTTTTATCCATTCAATCCATTTAAGATGTGAAAATATTTGGTCAACACTCAAACCAATGAGTTCACAGTTTAGATCCTTGAATTGTTGATATCTAGCTTGGAAAGCAAAAAATTCTGTTGTACAGACCGGTGTAAAGTCGGCAGGATGGCTGAAAAGAATAAACCATTTTCCTTTAAATGCTTTGGGAAGTTTAATCATTCCTTTTGTGGTTTGAACTTTCATTTTAGGGAATTCATCACCTATTAATGGTATTCCACACCCTTCTTTTTTCATTTTCTTAACCATATAAACTTTTTCACCCATTAATTACACCACCATTTTTTAATAAATCTAGTACATATTATTATGTTCATATTTTTATTTAAAAATTTCGAAAAATGAAAATAGATGATTAATTCTTTTAAAAACTTTTTTAAATGAGTTTACAATGAAAATAATAATAGTTTTATTTAGAGGTAATTATTAAAAAAAATAATTTGTAATTTTGAACTAAAAAAAAATGAAAAAAATATGTAGATTAGACATTGGTTGGTGTGGTTGGAGGATTAAAAACTCGTTGAGCTAATTCACTGTCTAACATTAAAAGTGCACTTAGTGATTCATTGGCCATTTTAACCTTTTTTAGAACACCACTTGATGATTCTTCTTCTTCAACTTGTTCTGAAACAAACCACTGTAAGAAGTTGTTTGTTGCATGGTCTCCAAGAGAAATTGCAAGATTGACAAGCTGGTTTATTAATTCCGTGACTTTTTGTTCATGGGCATAAACATGTTCAAATACATCAAGTGCAGATTTCCACTCTGTTGGAGGTGAATCTATCCTTGTGAGTGTTACTCTATCACCTCTCTGAATTATAAAATCATATATCTTCATTGCATGTACTAATTCTTCCTGTGCCTGTACTCTCATCCAATTTGCAAATCCACTCATATCTTCAGATTCAAAATAGCTTCCCATTGAAAGATAAAGATATGATGAGTACATCTCTGCATTTAATTGGCTGTTTAAAGCATTAATCATTTTTTCATCCATTATTTTTCCCTCCTTTTTAGAGAACTTTTAAAAAAAAATGTAAGAAAAAAATTTATTAAAAAAATTTAGATTAATCTGTTTCCTCAAACAAATCTTTGCCCACTCCGCAAAGAGGGCATACCCAATCATCGGGCAGATCTTCAAAAGATGTTCCAGGGTCTATTCCTGCATCAGGGTCTCCTACTTCAGGATCATATATGTATCCACATGCTGTACAAAGAAATTTCTTCATGTTATATCTCCTCGAATTTTTTTTATAAATTAATATTTTTTTACTTATTTCTAATATTAATATGCTTTACTTAATTTATTTAGGAATGAACCTGTTTAATCCTGCACCACATTGAGGACAACGCCAGTTATTTTTTAGATCATCAAATGGTGTTCCTGGAGCCGTATCCTTTCTGGGCTCACCGGCCTCAGGGTCATATATATAACCACATACCTTGCATTTGTATTTCTTCATGTAATGGCACCTCTTTTATATGAAAAGTACAAAATTCTATTTCAGTTATTAATAGTTATTTGGTTGTATTAGAATAAGAATTTTTTTGTTTGAATATAAAATATTCAGATAAACATTAAAAAAAATAACATTTAGAAATTCATTTATTTCGATTACTAATTTTTTACTACTTCCCAAGTTTCAATATCGCCAACAACAATATGAAAAATCGGGTTAATATCTGGTATGGTCAATTTTTCAATTTCACTGTATTTAATTGGGTCTCTTGTTTTTAGTTTAGATTTGAGATGTTTGAGTTCGTAAATGATTTGTTCCTGTGTCACATTAATCCTTACTTCAGTGAATTCAGGGCCTATTTTGTTTCTGTTAAAATTATATGATCTTCTCTCTGATTCTCTGTATACATTCAAGAGGTAGGTGTTAATAGCTGCCAGAGGATTTTCATGATTTTTAAATCTAATAAGCTGGGGATGGTTTTTATAACCTTTAGTTTTTCCTTGAAGAACAGCTTTTGCAAGAAGAGTTTCCCTCCAAAGTGCAACCAGTCCCTTTGAATCCAGATATTTAGGATGAATGCTCCATAACCTCATTAAACCACCATGAAACATATTGTGAACTACCCCTCCCTTTCGGAAGGAGCTTCTTCCTTCATTAAATCCACTAATGTGGTTTTTTTCAGAGAAGCTTTAATTTCCGTAGTTCCTACGGTACTGATTAGATTAAGTGCAGTATGCTTGGTTATCGCATACGATAATATTAATTATTGTTAAACTATTATTTATATGTAGTGGTTGGATTCATCCCCACCCTCACACAGGGGGTATTCTCCAACATTAAGATAAATAAGACTAATAATTTATTATTATACATCTGAATAATTGAAATAGATTTATTTAAAAAAAATATAGGAAATCAAAATTATTTATTCTTCAAACTGGGAGAAGCTATCTCTTACTTCATAAATCTCAACTGTTGGATCAACACCAAATTTTTCAAATAACTTCACTTCTGCAGATGTTTCATCGTTGTCCATCATATTTTTTAGGATATCTTCATTTACCCATACACTTTCAATTTTATATAAATCAGGCACAACCAAATCTTTCAATAGATATGAAGCTACTAATCCATCAGTTATTCCTTCTTCTTTTATTGCAGCGTAAGCATCTTCAAAATCCTGTGATACTGTTTCATCAATTTTTCCTTTAATCATTGTTATTATTTCCATACATTACACATCCTAATTTTTATTTTTATAAAGACAATAAATTAATTTAAATATTTTCTATCTAAGTAATCGAATAAATTATTACTCTTTTTTAACCAGAAGTACTGGTTTATTTACACTTTTCAAGGCGCTTTCAGCCACACTTCCCAAAATTAGTTTTTCAAGACCGGTTTTTCCATGTGTAGCAATAACAACAAGATCTGTCTCTGTTTTTTTAACTATTTTTGCCATATCATGGGTTGGACTGCCAACTATTAGAACATCTTGAATAGTTACTTTCTCTTTTTCAGCCTTTTCCTTAACCTTTTTCAGTATAGATTTTCCCTCGTCTTCAAGAACTTCAAAGGGGTAAATTAGTTTATCATCTATAATATGGACTGCCACAATTGTTGAATTGAATTTCTTTGCTATTTCAATTGCAATATCTTCTGATCTTGCAGCAAAATCTGAACCGTCTGTTGGAACCATTATCCTCTCAAACAAAATCCATCCCTCCTCGTTGATATTCATAAAATTATTAGAATAATACTTTTTATGTTCAATATTAATCTTATACCTGATCGTTAAACCATAAAAAATCTTTATTACTTAAACCTGCCTTAGATGGTCTCCAACAACAAAGTTAACTCCACCAAGATGAAGTATGGGTTTGATATTTTCAACGTCAAGAAGTCCTTCTTTAATGGCATTTGTGGATGCATCAGCATCAACAACTTCGCCTACAACTAGTTTATGATCTCCTGAATCCTTTATCCAATACATTTTACATTCCATATGCGCCACACATTCACCAATCTTAGGGGGAGATACTTTAGATGATTTGATCTGTGTTAAACCTGCCTTTTCTATCTCATTTATATCTTCTGGAAATTTTTCACCTGTTATCCATAGTTTGTCCAGAATATCTTCATTGGGGATGTTAACAACGAATTCTTTTGTTTCTTCTATATTTTTAAAAGTGTGATGTGTGGGCACAGATGCAAAGGCTAAAAGTGGTGGATTAATGGAAACAGGCATTGTAAAAGAAAATGGTGCAGCATTAACATTTCCATTTTTGCTTTTGGTTGTGACTATTATTGTTGGTCGGGGTGCTAACAACCTATATGCATTTTCTGGACCTGTTTGCTGGAATTTCATTTAAATACCTGCAAGTTGTTTTCTTAGTTCTTCAAAACCTATGAGATAATCTGCATTACACATTTTAATAAATTCTTCACATAGCTCGTGTGGTTCTCCATCAGCTAAAAGTTCTCCATCATCCATAAGAATTGCTCTGGTGGAAACCTCTTCAACAAAATCCACATGATGGCTTACCATAAGTATTGTTGTGTCAAATTCTTTGTTAATCCTTTTAAGAGAGTTTGAAACAATTCGTAATGTAATAGGATCAAGGTCACCAAAGGGTTCATCAAGTATAAGAACTTCGGGTTTAGAAGTTAAGATCAATGCCAATGTAGCTCTGACCTTCTGGCCACCAGAAAGTTCATAGGAACGTCTTTCAAGTATTTCCATTGGCAGATCAAGTGCTTTGAAAACTGGTTCTGCATACTTTTGAATTTCTGTTTCAGGAAAACTTGGGAAAAGTTTTTCAAGGATATCATGTGTTAAACCCACCTTCTCAAGTTTGCTTTTTGCCTCGGATTCAGGCAGATCTGTTAACTGATAAAGTAAATCAAGTACAACTTCACTTATCCCCAATTCATTTGCAACCTTTTTTGCATGTGCAATAACATTTTCACCTTTAACACCTAATCTGCCAGCTATCTGGTCTTTTATTGTTGCATGGTGTACAAGTGAAAATTCCTGATGCATGAATCCTATTTTACGCCTTACATTCATACGTACAATACCTGGTTCCTGCATATCCACCCAATCCTGGTAGAGTTTGAATTTAACATCCCCACCATCAGGAACATCTAATCCCGCCATCATCCTGAGTAAAACAGTTTTTCCAGCTCCACTTTGTCCAATTAAAGAAATTATTTCGCCTTTTTTAACATCAAAATTAATATTATCCATTTCCAGGACATTTCCTCCCTTTAAGAGTACAAATTTTTTCTTGATATCTTTAACCTTAATTATGGATTCTCCTATTGTATCTGGATCCCTTGGAGTTTCTGGTTCTTCCATTTCCATTATAAATTTAGGAATTATGGTTTCAGGAGTTCCTTCTTCAATTACTTTACCCTTCTCCATAAAGATAAGACGATCCGATAGGTAAAGATGTACTTCAGGAAGATGTGAAACAATAACAACAGTTACACCCAGCTCCTCATTTATAGTTTTTATAGCGTTTAGTATATCCTGTTTCGTTTTAGGACAGGACATCGTGGCAGGTTCATCTAATAACAATACTTTAGGCTTCTTTGCAAGTTGTCTTGCCATTATAAGTCTTTGTTTCTCTCCACCACTTAGAACTGGTGCGAAGTGATCAATTTTGTTCTCAAGACCTACAATCCTGAGTATTTCCCTTGCTTCTTCCCCAAATTCGTCGTATGCGAAATTAAAATCGGTTAATCCTTCATCACCATATTTAACTCCGTTTAATTTTCTTACAACATTTTGTAAAGCAGTTTCAGCCCATAATCCAAATGATCTTTGGAGGTGTATTGCAGTTGCATCTTTGAGCTTTCTGGAGTAGTATGGAGTTGAATCGAATTTAACATGGAAATCATCCAAATCTATTTCACCAGAATCAAAAGACTCAACACCCCTTAAAATTCTTAGAAGTGTACTTTTCCCTGATCCACTGACACCGATAATTCCAAGTATTTCTCCTTTTTTAACGTCAATTGATATATTATCCAAAGCCTTAATCTCTGCACCATCTTCAATTTTATAAGTCTTAGAAACATTTTTAACTCTAATCATTGACTATCACCGTTATAGTATACCCTTAAATGAAAATTATATTAATTTTTTTTGTTTTACTTTTTATAAGTGCACCTTTGTATTCAGATCAATAATAAGTTATCTATAAATCTAGTAAAATTTAAGTTCCAAGTAATGTAAAGAACTTGAATAATGTACATATGTTGATTAATGGATAATTGAGAGTAGTTTATTAAGATTATAGTTCGTTAAATATACAAACATAAATAAAATCGAATTTGTCGTGGTTAACATGAAAATCCGTATCAGAAATTATTCAGTAAGTTCAATTACTGGACTTATGGCAGTTATTGTATTCCCAGTTTTCACATTTACATCCCTTTTACTCTATCCTACACCTTACAACCCATTGTATTCCTGGGTCAGCAATTTAGGTAATATTTATTTAAATCCTTCAGGTGCTATTTTTTTTAACTTAGGCTGTATCTTATCGGGAATTATAATGATTCCATTTTTTGCAGGTCTCTATGAATGGAAGCCAATTAAAAAACTGAGTAAAATATTGTTAATTCTTGGAATGTTACTTGGAATCTATGCATCTGTATCGTTAATAATGGTGGGTGTATTTCCAGAAACACATTTACAACAACATTTGCTAGCAGCAGCAGGAGTTTTTGGTTCGCTCTTTATTATAATTATACTTCTAAGTGTGGCGCTCTTTAATCATCCAAAATTTATACGTTTAATTGCTTATTATGGAATTATACCCATTATAATTGACATCATATTCCAGTTCATATCAAAGGGAAATAATTTGTTGGCTAATTTTCAACAAACAATTCCAGTTCCAGGTTTCGAATGGGCTGCTGTTTTCACGTCTATTGCCTGGGTTGGATTTTTAGCCGTAAACATGATGATAAAAAAAGTTTAGTAAACTAATTAAATTTAAAAAAAAACTAGATCCCCAAGAATATGAATACAAATTCAGTAATCCCCAATTGATTTATTTAAAAAAAAATAAAAGGTTAAATTCTTATTTTAACCTAACATCTTTTTTATATCTTCTTTAGGGTCGCCTATAGGTGTTAATCCATAATTTTCTACCAAGACATTTAGTATATCTTCGTTAACCCATCCTGGTATTATTGGCCCTAGGTACATGTTTTTGATATCTAATGCTAGGAGGCTCCAAAGTATTGCTGCTGCTTTCTGTTCCATCCAACTTAAAACAAAAGTCAGTGGCAGGTCATTAATCTCCATTCCAAAGAGTTCTGATAAAGCAACAACCACATCTATTCCAACTATGGCATCATTACACTGTCCTAGATCTATTAATCTAGGTACTCCTTCAATATCCCCTAATTCCATGTCATTGAATCTGTACTTTCCACATGCCAATGTTAATACGATTGTGTCTTCGGGAAGGTTCTTAACAAATTCGGTGTAGTAGGTTGCCTGTGGTTTAGGTGAATCACATCCACCAACAACAAAGAAGTGTTTAATCTTACCTGCTTCTACAAGCTCTTTGATCTTGCCTGCGAGTGATAGTATGGTTGAAGCTCCAAATCCTGTTGTTAAGACTTTGTCACGTGGTTCATCTTCTAGATCTGGTAGTGATTTTGCTATTTCAATTACAGGTGCGAAGTCATAATCTTCTATATGTTTAACTCCTGGTAACTGTGCAACCCCAACTGTGAACATTCTTTCTTTGTACTCATCTTTAGGTAGAAGAACACAGTTTGATGTTCCAACTATTGCTGCAGGATATTTTGAGAATGTTTTCTTCTGGTCAAACCAAGGCCCGCCTATCTGTCCTACCAAATGTTTGTACTTTCTGAGTCCAGGATATCCATGTGCAGGTAAAAGTTCAGAATGGGTGTATACATTGATTCCAGTTCCCTCTGTTTGTTTCAATAGTTCTTCTAATGCTTTCATACTATGACCGGTGGCTATAATCCCTTTACCATTTACAGAGCCCACTTTGACTTCTGTTGGTGTTGGTTCCCCATAAGTTTCTATATGGGCTTTTTTTAATAGCTGCATTGCCTTAATATTCATCATTCCAGATTCTGTTGCTAGTTTAACAAACTCTCCTGCATCAAAATTTACATTAGTTAAGGTCGAATAGAATCCCTTTTCAAGAAATGCATCCACTTCAGGGTCTGTGTATCCCAATTCTCTTGAATGATAAAGGTAGGCTGATATTCCTTTCATTGAGAATAATAAGTTGTCCTGAAGTCTTGCAACCGTTGCTTCTTTCCCGCAAACCCCTTTAACAGTACATCCAGTTTCAAATGCTGTCTGAGAACACTGGTAACAAAACATATCCAATTTTTCTGGCATAAATTTCTCCTCCAAAATTTTTTTCGCTGATAACGATTGTTAATGTTCGTTCATAGACGAATGTTCTTTTATATACGAACAAGAGTATATATAAGTTACGGTGGTCATAGTATTTGCAGTGATAAAACAGAATATAAATGAATCTTGAATGTATTGAAGTGATTAAATGGTTAAAAAAGAACCTTTCAAAGAAATGTATATAGAGCTGTTCTCTACATCTGAGGGAATTTATGCAATTAACAGCCCAGTAAGAGTGAGGATATTATCTATGTTAAGGAAAGGGGAACTCAGTTTTGATCAGCTGGTTGAACTTTCTGGAAAGGCAAAATCAACTGTATCTGTTCATCTTAAAAGAATGGTAAACGAAGGGATTATAGGTTCAAAAACAAACCCATCAGATGCCCGTAAAAAGATATTTTTTATTAAATCAGAGTATCTGGGCAAATTATCGGGTAAAAAAGATGTTAAAGAAGATATTGGCAAGTATGTTTCAAGTTATGTTGAAGGCGAAGGAGATCCGTACGAATTTTTCAGGCTTATATTCCATACAATACGTGTTTCTCTTATACGACAGGGAATAGACATAGACCCTATACTCTACGAAGCAGGTGTTAAAGTTGGAGAAACACTTTACGAAAAGGTTAAAAACCCGGATATAAACAAACTAGCAGAGAACATTGCAATGTTCTGGGAAAGCCATAATCTAGGGCATGTGGAAGTTTTGAAACTTGAACCCCTTACAATTAATGTTACAGATTGTTTTGAATGCAAAAGTTTACCACCAATAGGAAGACCTGCTTGTGCATTTGATTCGGGGATATTAAAAGCAGTTTTTTCCGCTCATTTCAATGATGAACAAGTTGTTAATGAAACAAAATGCTATGCACTTGGGGATAACCTATGTTCATTCACCATTAAAAATAAAGAATGGTAGTTTGTGAACTACCCCTTCCTTTCGGAAGGAGTTTCTTCCTTCATTAAATCCACTAATGTGGTTTTTTTCAGAGAAGCTTTAATTTCCGTAGTTCCTACGGTACTGATTAGATTAAGTGTAGTATGCTTGGTTATCGCATACGATAATATTAATTATTGTTAAATTATTATTTATATGTAGTGGTTGGATTCATCCCCACCCTCACACAGGGGGTATTCTCCAACATTAAGATAAAATTTAATTGTATCAGAATAATTAGGTGAATTGAATCAATAATTCTTTGAAATAATAAAAGATATTTATTTTGAGAGATATAACCATATTAAAGTCAATATAATCTGTAATAATAGTTCAGGATTATTAATTGAATATTGGAAAAATGGTGATAGTTATGAGGGGTTTACTTGTTGGTAGAATGCAACCAGTTCATGATGGACATCTAGAAGTAATAAAAAGGATCCTTGATGATGTTAACGAAGTTATTATTGGAATAGGAAGTGCTCAATTAAGCCATACAATTAAAGATCCCTTCACTGCAGGTGAAAGGGTAATGATGCTTACCAAGGCCCTTACAGAAAATGGTATCCCTGCCTCAAAATATTATATTATACCGATACAGGATGTTGCATGCAATTCGATCTGGGTTGCACATGTTAAGATGCTTACACCGCCATTCACCACTGTTTACTCTGGAAACTCGCTTGTCCATAGGTTATTCGAAGAGGATGGACATCCAGTTAAAGTTCCACCATTATTCAACAGGGAAGTTTACTCTGGAACCGAAGTTAGAAGAAGGATGCTAGAAAGTGAAGATTGGCAATCTCTGGTTCCAAAATCAGTTGTTGAAGTTATAAACGAAATAGAAGGTATTTCAAGATTACATGATCTATCTCGTAAAGAAGTGAATGAATGAATTAATATGGAAAATATTATAAATATTAATAATATCCAAGTCATGTGATGTGAAAAAATGACGGTTAAAATTATAAAAAAAAGTGTAGAAACAATCCAAATCAATGATTTGATGGACAGTGTAAAAGAAAATCCTAGAATTATTGAATGTGGAGCCATATTTTCATTTGAAGGAATTGTAAGGGGAAAGGATATTGAAAAGAATACTCTAAAAATGGATCTCACAACACCAAATCTTGTGGAAACCCAAAATGAACTTCAAGAAATAGTTGAGCAGATCAAAGAAAAACATGGCGTTGTTGAAATAGCAGTTGTTCACTATATTGGAAAATTCATACCTGGTGATCCTTTATTTCTTGCAGTTGTTGCTGGAGCACATCGGCAGGAAACAAAAGCTGCTTTAAGTGATGTTATAGAACGTGTTAAATATGAACTTGATTTTAAAAAGGAAGAACATACAGAAGATGGTACCAATATAATAATGTCGGGTGGTTAAGTGAAATTTATAAGGGACAGCCTACATGGGAATCTGCAGCTAAATGAATTTGAAGTCAAATTAATTGACACACCACAAATTCAAAGGTTAAGGCGGATTAAACAGCTTGGTTTTACATATCTTGTTTATCCCGGTGCAAATCATACAAGATTCGAACATTCAATTGGTGCAATGTACTTAGCTTCCAAACTGACCCATAACTTAGATCTATCAAATGATCAAAAGGAAATGTTACGTGTATGTGCATTGCTACACGATGCAGGTCATGGACCATTTTCACATGTATCTGAATCAGTTCTGGAAAAATCACACGAAGAATTGACTTCAAAACTTATAATGGAATCACATCTATCGGATATCCTCGAAGAAAAATTTGATCCAAAAGAAATAATTAAATTAATAAGTGGTGAAGGTAGACTTGGACAAATAATATCTGGAGATCTCGATGTTGATAGAATGGACTACCTTTTAAGAGACTCATATTATACTGGTGTTGCATACGGAGTTATAGACGTTGAAAGGCTCATTTATAATATGAAACTTGAAGATAATTTAATACTTAAGTCCAAAGGTGTTCAGGCAGCCGAATCCATGCTGCTTGCGCGATACTTTATGTATCCCAGTGTTTATCAACACCATACAACCAGAATAATAAATTCCATGTTTAGAAGATGTATCAACCACTTATTTACAGAAGGACACATAAACCCTGAAAATATTTACAAATACGATGATCTAGATATCATAATTAAAGCAAGATATCAAAAGGGATTTATAGGGGATATGATGCATAGATTGGATAATAGAAAACTTTTCAAAAGCGTATATTCCCTTAAACTTGATGAATTAGAAAATCCTAATGCAGTTTTTAAAATTAAACCCGATAAAATTAAATCATTTGAAATGGAAATATCAGAAGAACTTAATATTCCTGAGGAGTACGTTATAGTGGATGTTCCTGATTATCCTTCCTTTGATGAAATGAAAACACAAGTATCCTCCAATGGGGACTTAATAAATTTAAGTGAAATATCAACCATAGTTAGTACATTAAGGGATGCAAGGTTCAATCATGCAGATCTCTGTGTTTATCTACCAGAAGAAAATTCAAATATAAAAGATTTCCAGTTTCAAGATTATATTGAAATTCCAAAATAACTTTCTTAGACACTATATAATTATTAACAAATTACTGATTAATCAATTAACCCATTAATCTAAATAAAAACGTGATAAAAATGATAGTTGTAGCAATTACAGGTGCAAGCGGTGTGGTTTATGGTAAGAGACTTCTTGAAGTTTTAAAAGATCTTGGGAAAGATACTGCAGTAGTTGTATCTGATCCTGCAAAAATTATCCTTGATTACGAGCTGGGAATTAATGAAAATGAAATAAAAAAACTTGCTACAGAATATTATTATCCAAAAGACCTTACATCAGCTATTAACAGTGGATCCTTCCAGTTTGATTCAATGGTGATTGCCCCATGTACAATGAAAACCCTTTCGGCAATTGCTAATGGTTATGCTAATAATGCAGTAACAAGAGCTGCAGATGTTACCCTCAAAGAGCGTAGAAAACTTGTACTTGTGCCAAGAGAAACACCGCTAAGATCTGTTCATCTTGAAAACATGCTAAAGGTTAGTAAAGAAGGCGGAATAATTCTACCTGCAATGCCCGGATTTTACCATACCCCTCAAAGTATCGAAGAATTAGTAGACTTTATTGCCGGTAAAATTTTAGATGTTCTAGGTATAGAAAATAATTTATTCGAAAGATGGACTGGAGAAATTTAATGATAATGGATGAAGATTTTATTAAAAATCCAGATGTGCCTGGACCAACCAAGGAAGAATTAAGGTGTTTAATGATCTGCAAATCAAATGTATCAGATAAAGATATTGTTGTGGATATTGGCTGTGGAACTGGCGGTTTAACAGTAGAATTTGCTAAAAAAGCTAAATATGTTTATGCCATTGATATCAACAACAAAGCCATTGAAACAACCATACAAAATATTAAAAAACATGATGTAAATGAGAATGTAGAAGTTCTTGAGGGTGATGGTTTAGATGTTCTAGATGAACTTACCAATTTTGATCTACTTATAATTGGAGGCAGTGGTGGTAAATTACCTCTATTAATTAAAAAGGGATATAATAAATTAAACAATAATGGTAGAATCATTATAACAGCAATACTTCTTGAAACGCGTGTAGAAGCCGTTTCAACCTTTAAGGAGCTTTCTGTTATACCCGATGTGGTTGATATTTCAATTTCTAAGGGACAAATTTCAGAAAGAGGTACAATGATGTTTGCAAAAAATCCTGTAGCCATTATTTCTGCTAAGAAAGAAAATTGAAAATATTACTAACAAATTATATTTTATAAGTAAATTCAAGATCTAACCCCCTAAAACAATATAAATTCATTATTAATATATTTAAACAGCAGGAAAATATGAAAATCTTTAAAAAACTGAGTTGGCACTTTAAAATAGCTATTCTATTGATATTATCATCAGCAATCCTTTACATTATCCAATATTTAATTTTCCATCAACCAACAACAGAAATGTTTTATCTTGGAATAGACCTTGCATTTCTTCCAATAGAAGTTCTTCTGGTTGTCCTGGTTATTGAAACAGCTATTAGTCAACGTGAAAAAAGTATCTTGCTTGAAAAACTCAATATGGTTATTGGAGTATTTTTCAGCGAAGTAGGAACCGAACTTTTAACTGAAATTTCTAAATTCGATTCAAAATCTGGAAAGACTAATAAAACATTAATTATCAATGAAAATTGGGTTGATGAAGATTTTATCAATGTTAAAAAGGATATAACAAACAGTAATTATTTCCTTGATATCGATGGAACTAACAATGATTCACTTCAATTTTTAATTGAAACAAAGGAATTTCTTAAGGGAAAACATAAATTTTTACTAGCATTACTTGAAAATCCTAACCTCCTTGAACATGAAACATTCACAAACCTATTAAGGGCTGTTTTCCACCTTACAGAGGAACTTGAAAAAAGAGAGGATATATCTAATCTATCCAATGCAGATTATCAACATCTCAAATTGGATATAGAAAGAGCATATAACATTATGATCTATGAATGGGTGGAGTACATGGAATACTTGATGAAAAACTATCCCTACCTCTTTTCCCTTGCAATGAGAACAAACCCATTTGATCCAGAAGCAAGAGTTGAATTAAAGGATCCATGATCATTAGGATCAATGACTAAAACTAAATAAAAAAGAAAATAAATAAAATAGTGCTAATAGTGTACTTTTATTCGCAAAATATTTAAGTGTTCAAAACTATACTATAAAAAAACTAAATGTGGTTGATTTAATGGAGAGGTTAACTCTCAAACAATACAGACAGATGGTTGCAAAAGTAATCGAGTTCAAAAAGTTGAACGGAGAAATGCCAGCCTATACAATTGTTGACGGATGTAAAATCACTAAAAGTGTATACGTCGACATGATAGAAACTGCAAATAAGTTTCTGCTTGAAATGGGCCGTAACCCTGAAATTGTGGAAATTGGAAAGACAACGGATATGAATTGTAACATAATGAAATTCTAATCCGCCCCAAAAAAAGAACATTATTCCCAATTCAGTATAAAACTCTATTTAACACTTCTATTTTTATTGCTGTAAAATTATGAGCTTATTTTCATCTTTAAAAACATTGATGATATAAAAAAATTTGTACAACCTCTTGTTTACTATATTTTTAGATAAAAAGATTTTCAACATCATTATAATTTGTTTTGTATATATGGGCACTTACTGAATGTACTGTAATTGGTCCCAATTTAATATTTAGACAATCTGCAATATATTTAGAAAGTCCTTTAACACCATAGAAATTTTGGATCCAACTCCCATAAATATCATGACTTCTCCAAACTGCAGTGGTATACAGTCGGTTTTTACGAATTTTAAAGTCAACCATTATCATACTGGGTATATTATCCATATACTGATCAATTGAGGGATCAAATACTGTTATTGTTGCTCTACGACTTGTTTCACATTTTCTAAGTCTGTTTACAACGGATTCTACTTGATCTATTTTCACGCTATAGATATCACTACCCAATTTAAATCCAAAGTGTTCCCTTATCCTTTTACCATAATTAATACCATCAACATGATTTTCAGTTTCTAATAACTGTTTTTCTATTTTTTTATACCTTTCAGGGGAAGAAAAATATCCTTCAGGAGGTTCTGAAGTTATAGGATCTAGAATAGTTACAATCACATTTAAAAGTTCTTTGGTGTGTAGATTCCTTTCATCTTCCACATCTTCACCATATTCCATAATCTGTTTTAAAATAGATTTCCATGCATCATGAGCCAGATCAGTTTCTAATGTGAACATAACTATAATCTCCGGGAATTTTGTTTATTTGTATAAATATGTTTGGATAGTTACTACTTTTTATTTGTATCAATATTAATTATGATTTTTTATGGTTAATCAAATTTTGAAATATCTTTCATTTGGTTTATATTTAAAAAACTTTTACCACTGATATCTAAAGATTGAACATCAATAAATTTGACATTTGATTTAAATAATAAACTTTTAACATCTTTAACATCTTCATCTAGAAGTTTTTTTATGGTTGATTTCAAATCTTTTTTATAAATAGAATGTAATGGTTCTAATTTACCATCAGACCATGTTGGAACAAATGCATCAAAACTCGTGTCTTCTGATAGTTCAAACATTTTTATTATGAATAATTTAGATATAAATGGGGAATCACATGGAATTACCATAGATTTATCTGAAACTGTATTCATTAGACCAGTTAAAATACCTTCAAGCGGTCCTTGATCCTTTACAACATCTGTACAGATTTTAAGAGTAGATCTATTATTTTTCAATTCTTTTAAAAGATTTCTATAGACATCAACTTGATTTTCATCACGCAAAACAAGTACAATTTCATCTGCTATTTTTGCAATTGTTTCTAAAACATGGATGATCATTGGTTTTCCATAAAGATTCATCGAACCTTTATCTTGACCCATTCTTGTGCTCATTCCCCCACACAATATTATAAATGACTTCATAACACTCACCATCAAGAAAATATATGAAATTAAGTGGAATGTGATTATAGGGAGTTTTTAGACTAAAAAAAATAAGGAGTCTTTTTCCTACATTAATCTTGTTGTTGGATAGTTAGGACTTTCATTGGTAATTGTTAGGTCATGTGGATGGCTTTCAGTCATACCACTCGATGTTATCCTAACAAACTTCGCCTTTTTCTGCATATCTTTAATATCTATTGCACCACAGTAGCCAAATGAAGCTTTAATTCCTCCTATTAACTGGAAAAGTATTTCATTTGCAGGACCTTTATAAGGCACCACTCCTTCAACTCCTTCAGGAACAAGTTTTGCATGTTTCATTGGGCCTTTAACTTCCTGGAAGTAACGGTCTGTTCCTGCACCAACACCACCTGTCATTGCACCTAATGAACCCATTCCCCTGTATTGTTTGAATTTTCTACCGTTCATTATAACAATATCACCTGGTGATTCATGAGTTCCTGCAAGTAAACTTCCGAGCATAACTGCATCTGCACCTACTGCAAGTGCTTTAGCAACATCTCCAGAGTATCTTATACCACCATCAGCAATTACCGGAATTTCATATTCCTTTGCAACATCTGCTACACTGGATATGGCTGTTAACTGAGGAACTCCAACTCCTGCTATAATCCTGGTTGTACATATGGATCCTGGTCCAATACCAACTTTTAGACCATCAACTTCTGCTGCCAAAAGGTCTTCAGCTGCTTGACTTGTTGCTATGTTACCCATAATCAGGTCTGCATCAATATTGTCTTTCATTGTTTTGGCAAAGTTTATAATGCTTGGTTTATGGGCATGTGCACAATCTATTGCAATTATATCTGCTCCTGCATCATCAAGAGCCATTGCACGTTCAAGATCAAATGGACCTGTGGCAGCTGCTACCAAAAATCTACCTTTACCATCACGTGAAGCATTTGGGAAATTTTTACGTTCCAGAATATCCCTCATTGTAAGTATACCTACTATTACTCCATCATCAACAACTGGAAGTCTTTCAACTTTGTTTTCGTAGGCAATATCAAGGGCCTCTTCTGGTGTTGTGGATTCTGAAACTGTAACCACATCTTCTGTCATTATATCAGAAACTTTACCTTGTGGATCAGAATTTATAATAGGTTTAACATCTCTTCTACTTATTATACCAACTACAATACCTTCTTCAACAACAGGAAGTCCGCTTATCTCTTCCTCATCCATAATTTCTTGTGCTTCTTTTATTGAAGCATCGGGACTTATAGTTATAACATCCCTTATTGTAAGGTCTCCAGATCTTTTAACTTTCTTAATCTCATTAATTTGCTCATTAATGGTCATGTTTCGGTGTATTATACCTAGACCTCCTTCCTGTGCCAGTGCTATTGCCATTTCAGCCTCTGTTACAGTGTCCATTGCTGAGCTTATTATTGGAATGTTTATTCTATAATTTCTTGAAATTTGGGTCGTAGTTTTAACATCCTTCGGTTCAACAGACGATACAGATGGTAACATTAAAAAATCATCGAATGTGTACCCCATTGGTGCATTATTTAGTTTTTCAGAGAACATATAAATACCTCCAACCCTCAAAAGGTTGTTCAAATAAGAATTAGGGTTTGATCAAAAGGATCTTTAAACCCAGAATTTTTTAGGATTCTTAATAATTCCTAAAAAAATCTTTTTTAAATTTCTTTAATATTGGATTTTAACACTTTAAAAGTTTTCTATCATATTTTTTAATTCATGTACAGAAGTGCGGTGTATAGTTCCATTATTTCTATCTCCACCGGTACAAGCTGCTCCTCTAATACCAACAACATCACAACCAATTTCATATAATAATTGGAGTTGATCTTTCTTAACAGAACCTGCAAGGGCTGATTTAATCCCGTAATCATGAATCATGTTGTTGAATTCCTGAAGTTTAACCTTATCCATAAAATCAAAAAGTGTTTTACCATCTTTCACAGCAGTGTCTACCATTGCCAGATCTGCTCCTGAATCTGCAGCCACTCGCGGTATTTCCATTGGATCTACAGCACCTACCCTGTGTGCATCGGCATATCCAGATGCAACAACAAGGGCATCTTTATCATATGCTCTCACAGATTTAACAACATTTTCCATTACTTCCAAAGCTTCATCATAATTTTGAGTTCCATAAAGCCCAACTTTTATGTAATCTGCTCCAGAAACCACAGCCCCAGTTGCTGCTAAAGATACTGTACCGGGTTTGTAAGGTACATCACCTAAAGTTGCACTTACATGCATTCCCTCAGGAGTCATTTTTCTAATATCTTTGATTACCCATGGGAAGTTTGCACCCAAAGATCCCTCCTTGGGATTTTTGACATCTATTATATCGGCACCACCTTCTATAGCTTCGAGTGCCTCTTCAGTGTTAATTGGACTAATTAAGAGAAGCAAATTTTATACCTCCTACTTTTCAATAATAAACCCATTTTCATACTTAAATCTTATGAGTCCCATCAAAATTATTTGATTATTAAGATTATTAGCAGTTGGCATATAAAGATGTTCCCCCACCTTGAGATCTAGAACTTAAGACCAACTAACAAAATGAAAATTATTCTTAGAAAAAAATATTCTATTGAAATTCATTTTGTAATCCATAAAATCCTTTAGAAGATATTATTTACTATGAACTGTATTATATCAAATGGTTTAATATAATTAGAGGATAATAGGATGATATTAACGAGTAAAATTGATAATGCAGCTAATATTGAATATTCTGTAACTTTGTTATATGGTATTTCAAAATTTCGACGTCTTGAATCAACATAGTAGTATGTGTAAGGGAAAAGAACAATTGTTTGTGGTATTAAAATATTAAAGAAATCAACAAGTGTTAAATTTAATGGTAAACTTCCGCCTAAAAACTGTTTTAAAAGGGGTAAAAAGAGTATTAATACAAAAATCAACATAAAAACAGCAAAAATTGGGAAAAATATTATGTATTTAAGTTTGTTTGAAACACTGTAATGAAGGAAAAACTCAACATCAGGGTTCCTAATAATATTATAATTTTTTTCATAGTCATCTTCATCTATTAATAGATGGTTGATTTGGTTTCCATTGTTCTTTTCAACGTACTGAATATTTAATAAAAGTTCTCCAACATCTCCATGAACATCATAGTAAAGTTTTGGATTGCTATGGTTTTTATCCAGTTTCATACCTTTAGGAAGAGTTATTGAATATTCATGCTGATTTGGACCATCAACACGTGATGTAGATGTGTATCCTGTTGGATTTTGGCCAAATGTATAATCTTTCTTTTCAAATCCTGGTTTTGGATCCAAATACTCAATCTCAAGTTTCACATGTCTCAAATAATTTTCTGAATAATCAATAGATTTAGGATAACTCTCAAGATCCCCAAGATTAACATTAAAAATTACATAATCGTGTTTATGGGGTTTATCCGGTACAGATGCAATAAAAAATAACCGTGTATTTAAATCTCTTCTTTTAATGTTAAGTTTCAAGAAATTTTTAAGATGTATCTGAATGAACTGTTGATCTGTATACAGATCCATTATTTCACGAACTAATCTACCCTTAGTGGGATTTATACTATCCTCAAAATACCAACAATTCTGTTCTTTAATTAACATGATAACTACAATAAGATAAAAAAAATATTCTACTTATTTTTGGATAATTTACGCTGTATCCTCTTCACGTTATCGGCATTACCACCATAAACAGTTTTTACATACTTTATCTCTGCATTTAAAGGTTGTAAATGTCGACCATACCTCATCATGATATTTTTCTCGTTTAAATTTTTTTTATTATAACATTTTTTTACTGAATTGGTTTGATTAAATATTGGAGTAAAAAAGTTTAACAATTTATTCGTACAGTAAATAATTATTGTACTCCTAAATATTTAATTCTTTAGCGAAAATTATAATTTTAGCACAAATTCGGGCTGAAGCAAGAATTGATTCCTAACTAGAATATAAAAATAACTTGGAAACGCCTAATAAAATTTAACAAAGAATATTAACTTGCAATACCCTTAAAATAGGAATATTATAAAATTAGCGTTGGTAAAAATGACCGAAGTTATAAATTTCACAATCGACACTGCAGTAGCACCTGTTCATATGGATGAAATCTTAGAATTTATATACAATTTCTACCTGATTCCAAAACCTGAAAATTTTGATAACTTAAGAAGAACAAAGGAGAAGTTTGGTTCAACACTTGAATTTACTGCTTTAATACCGGATAAATCCTGGAAGGTTAATGCTAAACTGATTTCAGGCGCACCAATTCAAGTGGAGCTGGAGCCGGATGAGGGTACTCCTCGGGAGTTTGTGAATTCCATCAAGGAAGATCTTATACTTGCTGTGCAAATTTATCATGAAACTGTACGTCAGTCCACCCTATATTTTGCATGGGTTGAAGGAGAAGATGTAATTCCAGAACAACCCCCAACAGCTAGTAAAAGGCTTTCTGATCGTCTTTTCGGCAGTAATTTACTATTTATTTATGTACTATTCTTCGGTGTTAATATCATCCTATTTCTTTTATTAGGCCTTGTTTTTGCAGTAGCTGCAATAATTGGCTTGCAGCTGGTAATTGTACTATTATCAGATAAAATTTATACAGCAAGAAACAACTGGAGAATCACACCATCAAACCCTAACGTCCATATAATAGAATATCAACTCCCTGTTGAGGAGTTTAAAGAGTTCCGGAAAAAATTTGGTAAAGAAGTTGTTGTGCAGATGAAAAAGGAAATATATGATAAAACACTTGCAGTGGGTAAAGAGCCAACATGTGAACTTGGAGAACAGGTATTCGAAAATTATGGCTTTCAATGCACCCCCGAAAGTAAACTGGTCAAGGTGATTGATGTATATAGTATAGTGAAGAGTGCAGCAGAAAAATTTGAACTTCCTATACCAAAAATTGTTATCTCAAATACCATGGTTCCCAATGCAGCTGCAACAGGACCAAGTCCCAGCCGTGGCCTTGTCATGATAACAACAGGACTATTAGTTGAACTGGAAGAAGATGAGATACTTAGTGTTCTGGGGCATGAAATGGGACATTTAAAGGGAAGAGATCCTATAGTATTATTCTCCATTATATCTGGTGAATTTATTTTGAGATTCACAATATTTTTCCCGTTAGTTTTAATAAATCCTATTATTTACATTATTGTTGTTATGGCCCTTATTTTCTTTATTGCCAAATTCTTTGAAACACGAGCAGACCTTGTTTCTGCAATGAAAATTGGACAACCCAAAGTACTTGCAGAATCCCTTAGGAAAATTGGTTTTAGCAGGCTACAAATGGAACGATCATCGTCCAATATTCTACGCTGGCTTGCATGGGACCCCCACCCACCTCTATACTTTAGGATAGAGAGACTTGATAAAATGAAAACACCAGTAAAAGTTAAACATCCCTTAATACAATCTGCAAAGGATGTTTTTAATGGTTTTAGACGTTCATTTGGTGGTTAAAATTCTATTTTAACATAAGTTATGATTATTAATTAATACCAATAATATGGATGATAATAAAGTTTAAAGGTTATAATAACGATTTTCATGTTTATTTGGAGAAATTAAAAATGATAAAAGGAAATAGAAAGTTTTTACTTATAATTTCAATTTGCATTATATTCATTGCAACTTTAACAGTTTCATTCTGTTTATTATCCCCTAATACCATTACATCTAACAATTCAGAAACTACATCGGCACTTCTTGGAAGTACAGATTATGGAAATGTTGTTAAAGAAGGACCTTTAGGAAATACCAGTTCGAATGTTACAATTGCTTATGTTGTTGGAGTACATCCATTAGAGTCCAATGCTCATCTTGCTGCAGTAGAAGCAATTAAGGCATATAACAATTCCATTAAATACCGTTATTATATTTATCATGTTAATGTTACAAAGGATGCAGATGATTATACTAATGGACGGTATAATGGTCAATTACTGGCCAGAGATTTCATTGTTCCAGATGCCGTAAATCAAAAATTTCAACTTGTTGTTGATGTACACAGAAATGCAGGTAGTTGGGCAGAAAATTTATTTATTTTCGCCCCTGTTAGTGGAAGCACATCTGAAGCCATTGGAAAAGAAATAAGCAGCAAAATTCCATGGTTAACTTATTATGTTCCACCTAATCCAACCAGTCCAGAATATCTAACAATTCCTCTCATAAATTCGGGTGTTCCATCGGTAATATATGAAACCTACTCAAAAGAACCATATCAAACAACTAGAGATCGTGCTGATGAATTTATAAAAACTGTGGATAATTTAAATTTCTAAAAATATGTCATTCACATAATTAAGGATTAAATAATTGGGATTATCCATGAATTTTATTAATCAAATTATTATTATTTTTTATTTCAAAAATAATATAAAATACGCTGCAACCAACACCAATACAATAATAATAAGAGACGCTATAATTCCCTTTAAATTGGAACTTTCTCTCTTTTTTCGAGCGTAATGCTGTATTGTTTCTTCAACATCTTCATCAAGATCTTCATCTATCATATTCTATATTATGTTAAACCAAATTAATAAATCAAATTAATTTTTATTTAAATTATTACATATTATAAAACTCATGGTGTACTGACTAAAACTGAATTTTCCTGTCCATATATTTCAAAAATATCTAAAATAAATCTGTTAATAATTTTAATATTCACAATTTTTTTAATTAAATTAAACATAATCATTATAAATTTCAAAAAACAATATTATAATGCAACAACCTGTAATAAGGTAGTTTAGGTTGTATCATGTCTTATGGTACATAAAAAAATGGAGTGTGATGAGTATGTCAAGAGTAATTTGGTTTGAAATACCTGCAGATGATCCTGGGAGGGCAGCTAAATTTTATGAAAAGGTGTTTGGATGGCAGGTAGAAAAATGGGATGGTCCATTTGATTATTGGCTTATAAATACAGGGTCTGATGAAGAACCTGGTATCCATGGTGCAATTATGCCAAGAGAAATGGGTAAAATGGTGAGAGATACTATAGGTGTAGATTCTTACGATGATTTTGTAAAAAAGATTGAAATGGAAGGCGGAAAAATGTTATCGGAAAAAATGGAAGTTCCCAACATGGGATTTATGGGATCATTTCAGGATTCAGAAGGTAACATATTTGCAATAATTGAAACAACAATGTAAATTTAATTAATGGGTGAATAAATAAACCTATTAAATAAATTCTTTTTTATCAATTTATTGAATAAATCATTTAAAAATGGATTTGTAGGATGTATCATAAAATTAGAAATATAAAAAAATTGGTTAATTAATTAAAATGGTGAACCTTTCTTTTTTATTTTATCTTTGATTATTTCATGTTCATCACAGACCAGATCAGAGTTAACTGATTTATTCCTCAATTTATTAATGAGTTGGTTTGTTTTTATTCCCATTGGGCATTCTACTGTGCAGAGACCGCATAGTGTGCATGTGAAAAGTCCAGAATCAAAACATGACTTATTACCTTCAATAATACTACTTAAAACAACTCCCCTTCCTCCAAGGTGCCTTTTATATCCAAATTCATATCCTACTGCATTGTAAATGGGGCAGGTAACTATACAACTTCCACAACCTATGCAAAGAAAACATTCTCCATCTCCTTCAATTGCTTTTCGTCTGCCATTGTCAAGAAGTATTATAACAACCCTTCTTGCACCGTACATATCTTTAAGGAGAATTTGTTCTATGTCCGCTGTTTTTGATGGGGATGAAATAACATTCATATATGCTGGAACTGTTTTTCCCGATGCAAATATTGTTTCAAGTTTCACTACTGAAACAGCATCTTCTATTGTTTCTACAAGTTTGTCTATACCCACAATTACGATATGTGTATCAAGCATTGACACCATGCTTATGTTTCCTTCATTATGCACAGTTAAAATTGAACCATCATCTGCTGCAACAGAATTTGCGCCTGTAATTCCAATGCTACAGTTAGAAAGTTTTAAAAGCACGTCTTCCTTGATTATATTAAGAATAGTGCGTGATTCGGGTTTTACTTCTATATTAAATTCGTTTGATATAATTTCAGCTATGGTTTCCATTCTTAAATGTGAAGCTGGGCCAATGGGGTGGGATGGTCGTGTATCAGGATCAAGCTGTACAATCCTGTCTCCCAAATCGGTCTCAACAACTTGAATTCCTTTGTTTTCAAGGAACTCTGAAAGTCCTATCTCACCGGCTGTGTTTGATTTGGACTTTGCAACCATAGGATGATCTTTAACTATATTATATATTGCTTCGAGTGCATTTTCAGATCTTTCAGCGTATATAACTTCTACATCATTTTCTTCAAGTTTTTTAGTGGCCTTTTCAATGAGTTCTTCCATATTACCAATTGAATGTTCTCGTATGTCTTTGACACGTTTCTTTAGATTTAATGTGCGCTCATCATCCAATATTTTTGCCCTTCTTTCTTCGAGTATTCCAAAGGACCTGTTCATTGCGTTTATCTCAGACTTCTTCATGTTCAAGCCCCATTAAAATCAATTCCGTTATATCCAATACACTTGAAACAGATCCTCTATTCTCATTATCCAATGTATATTTAAGAGCATTTTCTAGGTTTAAAATACAAAAAGAACATGATGTGATAATTATTTCAGCATTTGTGGATTCTGCATCCTGAATTCTCTTCGATGCTACCTTCAATGCAGTTTCAGGGAAAGCTGATTTAACACCTGCACCTGCACCGCAACACCTTGATCTCTCCCTATTTCTATCCATTTCAACTAGAACACTGGTTTCATTAATAATTTCCCTGGGCTCTTCATATATATCTGAATGTCTACCAAGATGGCAGGGATCATGGTATGTAACTTTTTTTGGAGTTTTTTTAACTTTAATTTTACCCTCTGATATTAGCTCTTTTAAAAGCTCTGATGTATGTTTAACATTAAGTTCAACTCCAAACAACTCTTTATAATCATTTTTTAAAGTATTATAACAACCTGCACAGGATACAAGTATTTCTTCACCTTCATTTTTATTTAATTGTTTAAGAGTTTTCTCCATTACTTTTAATGCTTCATCTTCAAACCCTGTTCTCATTAAAAATGATCCACAACATGGTTCATTTTCAAGTATGGTATAATCTAAACCAGCTGTTTTTAATATTGTTTCTGTGGCATCAGCTATGTTAGTAAGTTTTTCTCTAACAACACATCCTCTAAAATACATCATATTTCTTTGCACCCATAAATCATCGAATTTTTTTTTTCATTATGAAAATTTTATTACAATGTTATATATCTCGCTAGTTTAGTATTTTTTTATCTATCTAAACCTGTTTATTTAAAAAAAAATCATGTTAATGAAATTAAAATTTAGGGCCTTTTTTGTGAATTAAATTCCATATAAAGCCCAATCCATAGGAGATATGTTGTAACGGTAACAGTATAAAAGTCATCAATGAATAGATGGTTTTGGTTTTAAGGCTCACCTCAATGAAAACTGAAATTATAAAAAGGAAGTACAGTAACAATGGAATGAAAACATAAGAACCTAACACATAATAGAATGGTAACATGAGTATTAAGTATAATATCCATGTAATTGTAATTGGAACATTTATTGTGATGATATTTCTGTGTTTTTTTACTGTATTTGTTATATTTACTCCATATTTGAACATGTTTCGTGCAAATTCCATAATTGAACTGGTTTCATGATGCCATACCATGGCTTCTGTAACATTGATAAAATTATACCCTGATTTTCTTAATCTAAAATTTAACTCATTATCATCGGACATTATGAGTTTTTCATCATATCTGAACTTTGATAAAATATCTTTTTTGTATATCGCATTGTAGTTGGCTATGCTTTTAGCATACTTAGTCTTTCTTTTAGCAAAAGCAGGATTACCTCTTGATGCGATTTGGGAAGTTAATAATGTATTAATGACCAGTTCCTTTTTATTTTTGGTTTTTGCTACTAAACGAGGGCCACCAGCACCTGCAATCGTTTTATCTGTATCTTTTATTTCATGGTAAAGTGTTGAAATCCATTTTTTATCTACTATACAGTCAGCATCTGTAAATGCTATGTATTTGGAATTTTGATCAGAATTATCAATAACTAGATTTCTAGCAAAGCAATGACCATAAAAACCAAAATCTGCTTCATTTATAACTTTATATTTAATATCTGATCCTTCCAATGTTTTTCTGGCAATTTCTCGAGTGTTATCTGTACTATCTCCATCCACAACAACTATTTCATAGGATCTTAACTCAAAATTTTGGTTTAAAATACTTTCAAGGGTATTTTCTATATTTTTTCCCTCGTTTCTTGCAATTATTCCAACTGTTATTGTTATAGACATTTTAATTCCTTATATTTTTAATAATCTCCACATCTTCATTATCTATTCCTTTTAAAACAAATAAAACAAATAAATAAAGAACTGCTGCCATTAATATTAACAGTAATAGGTTTAGATCGTTGAATATCCATATGAATAATCCCATTATTAGTGAACTAATGATTATTTTAATTGAATCATTTATTAATTTTTTTCCATGGGTTATATATCCAATTCTCTGAGCAATGATTAAAACCATAGCTAAAATTAGGAATTCAGTTATTAATGTATTGAAACTCGCTGCAATGAAACTGAATTTTGGAATTAATATTAAATTAAGTATAATATTCACAATCATCCCAATAAAAGTTATTTTAGTTAAAAGTACCTGTCTATTTGTGGATTGGAATAGCTGTACAAAGGCTGAATTTGCAAATGTAAAAACTGTGGCCCATATGAGTATCTGAAGTGCAGGTGCAGATTCTAAGAAAGCTTGTCCAAAAATTAAAATAATTATGTGATTTGCTAAAAGGGTAATACCCACTCCAATAGGTAACCCAATTAAGATCATATATTTAAAATATTTTTCTACTATTAACTTCAATGAATCTGTTGAAGACTCATACAATCTAGACATCACAGGGAAAATTGCAGTGTTAATTACACTTGGAATGAATATTAACAGTAGAACAATACGATATGCTGCATTATACAATCCTACAGCTTGATCACCTTGCATAAAAGAAAGCATTACAGAATCTATCCAAATATAAATTGTTACAAAAACGCCAGCCAATCCAAATTGTGCAGCTGTTTTAATTGTTGGTACCCAAAAATCCCAATCAATCCTTATTTTCGGTAATGGCAGTTCAAACCTATTTTTTAATATAAAAATATAATAAATAAGAATTAATCCTCCTACAAAAGCATAAAGAACCGTAAATGATACAAGACCATAATTATAGTAGATTAAAATTAAAACTCCAATTAACATCAATATATTGTTTAAAACATTTGCAATTGACTGATATTCGAGTTTTTCGTATGCTTGAAATATTGATGCGAAAAAGCTTGAAAATGTACTGAAAATTAAAAATACCAACATAAAGTAAATTACATATACAGTTTTTGAAGGATAATCTAATATTCTAACAATTAAAACCAATAATACTATTAAAATTGAAACTTGTAAAAGTTTTAATGAAAATACATTATTAAGATATTTATTGGTTAAAGACTTCTCTCTAGAGATTTCTCGAGTTGTTAGTATATTCAAACCAAAATCCGCGAATATTCCCAGTATACTGACTAATGCTAATGCGAAAGATAATATCCCATAATTCTCAACTCCCAAATACCTAACTAAATAAATAGTGTATACTAAACTGATCAGATAGCTTAAAATTTGGGAAGTGAAGAGAGAACCAATGTTTTTTGCAAATCTTTGTATTGCATTCATTAAAGACTTCTTTGTGTGATCTTAGATTTAAAAACTTGTTTAATCTCATCCAAATTTATAAATCTCGTCAAATAATCTACAAATAATTTATAAAAAAGAAATAATAAACCCCATTGCTATTTAAATTAAACTATAATAGTCCATTCAACAGTTTAATGATATTTTAAATGTGACATGATACATCGAATTAATTTTATGATAATCTGAAAATTCTATAGAATGGAATAATTTTAATCAAAGAATTAAATGTGGATAAATAAATATACTAAAGTAAAGACATAAACGAGGAGTATTATGGAGAAATATGATAATTTCAATACAGATCCTTACAGTATGCATATGAAAATTACCGAATTTGTAGAGGATCAAAAAAAGGTTCTCGATGTTGGATGTGCATATGGTAATCTAGCTGAGGTAATGTCATCTAATAAATGCGAAGTTGTTGGTGTTGAAATTTCTCCTAAAGCAGGTAAAAAGGCAAAAAAATATTGTAAAGAAGTAATAATTGGAGATGTAGAATCAGTTGAATTATTACCAGAATATATTGATTATTTTGATTACCTTATCTTTGCAGATATTTTAGAACATCTTAAAAATCCACTTAAAGTTTTAAAAAGGTATAAAAAATATTTAAAGGATGATGGATGTATTGTAATTTCTTTACCCAACATAACCAACTGGAGAATGAGATTGAAAATTTTATTCGGAAATTTTGAATACAAAGATACGGGAATATTGGATAGTGGTCATCTTCGTTTTTTTACCGAAAAAAGTGCAAAAAAAATGTTATCTGATGCAGGTTATGAAATTATTAAATTTGATTTAACAGGTTTAGAATCACCATTAGGATCTAAGATCATGCATAAAATCGGGACTCTACGGCCAAGTCTTTTAGCATATCAATTTTTAATAATAGCTAAAAAAAAGGTATGATGATAAATAAACATTTAAATTAATTATCAAGAATACTAAGATAAAAGAAACTCTTTTGATAAAATTTGAATTCTGGAAAAACCGATTCAATAGCAGATATGGATTAAAATATCTATTTAAATTTATAATTTGGAAGTAATAATGAAGCAAAAAGTTTCAATAATAATCCTTAACTGGAATGGATGGGAAGATACAATAGAATGTCTTGAATCACTTTATCAAGTAGACTATCCTGATTATGATGTGATTGTAGTTGATAATGGTTCTCAAATTGAGTCTGTTGAAATGTTAAAGAAATATGCATCAGGAGACCTTTCAGTTGAATCAGATTTTTTTGTTTATAATGAATTTAACAAACCTATTAACATCTTTGAATATACTGCCAAGGGATTAAAATCATTGCAAATAATTAATGAAAATTATAATAATTTAAATTCAAATAATAAGCTTATATTAATTAAAAATGAAATTAATTCTGGCTTTTCTGAAGGCAATAATATTGGTATAAAGTTTTCGTTGCAATTTTTAAATTCGGATTATATTCTGCTTCTAAATAATGATACAGTGGTTGATAAGAATTTCTTAAATGAACTTGTAAAATTTGCAGATACCGACCATAAAGCGGGTATTGTAGGGCCAATGGTTAATTACTATGATAAACCGGATAAAACTGCTTATATTGGGCATAATGTAAATTTATGCAATGGTAGAATATCAGATCCTCCAATAATTGATGTAAACAATCCCAAATCCGTGCAGATCGATTATGTTGTTGGTTGTGGATTGCTTATAAAGAGAAGAGTTATTGATGATATTGGATTACTTGATCCAAATTATTTTTTATATTATGAAGATGCTGACTGGTGTTTAAGAGCTAAGAAACATGGCTATGACATATTTTACGTGCCAAAATCTAAAATATGGCATAAAATACCTTCAGAAGAGATAAGATCTTTGAGTTCATATTATTATGGGAATAGAAACTCTTTTTTATTGATAAAAAAGAATAGGGATTCTTTTAATTTATTTTGTTATATCCAATTATTTATCAATAAACTCATTTTTGCACTTTATTTAATGGTTAAGGGCAAAAGTAATGCATCTAATATGGTAATGCATGCAGTTTATGATGCAATTAGAGATGATTATGGATATAAAAAACTGGAATAGAAATAGAATTTAATGGTTTTATTGGTTTTAAATATTATATTATAGTTCAATCTCTTTTACAAAGAATCGTATACTTCCTGGGTTTCTTTGGCAGCATTGTCCCATGTGAATATTTTAGATCTTTTAAGTCCCTTTTCTGTTAATTTTTGGGTCAAATCATCCTGTGTAAGGACATTGTACATATTTAATTCCAGGGCATTATCATCATTTGGATCTACCATTATTCCTGCGTCATCAACAACTTCCGGTAGGGAGCTGGTATTTGAGGTTATTACGGGCGTACCGCATGCCATGGCTTCAAGAGGAGGCAAACCAAATCCAGCATATAAACATGGATAAACAAGAAGGTCTGATGCATTGTACCACTTGGGTAGTTCTTCTTCTGATACATATCCAAGAAATATAACATTATTTTGAAGATCCAACTCTCTTATTGTATTTAACAACTGTTTTCTAGCCCCGTAGCTTTGAGGATCACCTATTTTTAACAGTTTGATACCTGGTAATTTCTTTTTAAGTTTTGCTAGTGATCTTAACAGGAAGTTCAGATTCTGTCTTGGTGTTTCAGAACCGACATAGAGTATGAATTTCTGATCCTTTGGAATGTTGTGTTGTATTAGAATATCTTTATTCCTTTTTTTATGGTAGAGATCATGGTCAACTGCAGCACTCACAATATGTATCCTCTCTTTAGGATAGTTCAAATATTTAATAATTTCATCTTTGGAAAATTCTGAAATTGTCATAATCCGATCTGCTTTTTTTAATCCTGACATATTACTTTTCCATAATCTTGAATGATTCTTTTCAAAGGCCCATGGAATTAGGTCATAACACGTTACAACAGATCTGTTCGTTTTAATTGAATTTAACAGATATGCATTTTCCTGAGAGGTGATATGTTTAATATTCTGCTTTTTTATATTATTTTGGACCTTGATTTTGTATCTGTAACGGTCAATGTTTTTAAGAGTTGTTCTGCCAATTTCAACAAAGAAATTTTTTAGTTTTGAATCTTCATGAGTTTGAGTATCTGGTTTATTCTCTAAATTTGATTTTAATGGATGACTATATCTTTTTTCAAGGTTATGCATAATAGATTCGTATTCAATGATATTCAATTTAACATCAAGCCTTTTATGTATCTCTATTTGATATTTAGACATTCCAAATATCTTATCAGTCTTTGGTCCGTTAATATAATCTATTTGCATTAAAATTTCACCTTTAAATGTTGATACAATAAGAATTATTTATTACTTTACCATACATCAAAAGTATTGATGGATAGTTCTCTACCAATTTTGAAGTATACTCCTATACAGCTCTTCAGTTTCCTTTGCAATTTTATCCCAACTGTAATTATCTACCATTTCCCTTCCTTTATTTCCAAAGTTTTTCCTTATATCTTCATTTTTTAGTAGATATGTCAAAGCATCTGCAAGGTTTTGAACATTGCATGGTTTTGCAAGTAAACCATTTTCTCCATGCTTTACAATGTCGGGTATACCTCCAAGATCAGAGGCAACAATTGGAATACCTGCTGCCATGGCCTCTAAATTTACAATACCAAAAGATTCGGCCATTGTTGTTGATGGTAAACAGAATATATCAGCTGATTTATAATACAATGGCTTTTTTTCATCTTCAACAAATCCTGTGAAAACCACATTGTTTTCAACACCCAATTTTTTAGCCAAGTCACTGAGATAATCAAACATTTGGCCTCTGCCTGCAAAAATTAGTTTAGTATTTGGAAATTCCTTTTTAACGGTTTTAAAAGCTTTTAATAATATATCCGGACCTTTATATTGGACTAAACTTCCGAAAAAGAGAATTATATTGTCCTCCAATGGTAGTCCTAAGTTAATCCTTGATTCTTCCCTTGTGTAGGGGGTTGTTACCTCTGGTATATTGATTCCATTGGGTATTACTACTATTTTATCCTTATATTTCCTTAAAAAGGGTGATTCATTGGCATATGCTTTAGTGGTAGCAATTATAACCTCTGCAGAGCCCAATACTTTGTTAATAAATAATTTATTGTAAATAGATACTCCTGTATTGCGCATGAAACTACCGCCTGTTTCCTGCCCATCAAACTGATATGTTAATAGAAATGGTACCTTTTTCCGTTTGGCATACAGCAGTGCAGGAAGATCAGAATAGGGAATTGGTGAATGTGCATGTACAATATCTAAATCATACTTTAATGGTTTATAAATTAATTTAAAAGAAGCATTGGCACTTGCAATTTTGAAACTGGTTGCATTGCGATGTATTTTCATGTTTGGATAAATCTCTAATGAATCAATAGAATCAATTGATGTTGTAAAAACATCAACTGAATTACCCCTATTTGCCATATTAACAGCCAAATTATATGCTGCTATTTCTGTACCTCCATGAGCATACTTTTTAATATAATCTGGAGTATTAACCAAGTTAACATATGGAAAATGTCCAATGAAATATCCTATTTTCATGTTAAGACCCTATTATTATGAATAATATTGAATTATATCTATATTATAAATCATGACCAGATTTTGTTGTAAATAAAAGAGATTATTATTTTATATTGTTTTTTAAATCTGAATCATCTTCAATATCTTGCTTATCATCAGTTTTAATATTATTTTGTTGAATAGCTAATTCTCTCACAAGATCTGTTAATTCTTCTTCAATTGTTTCGATCTTATTGTACATTTTGAATATCAAATAGAAACTTAGGAGTAAGCCTAGTATCAGTGCAAAATCCAGTCCTCTGCCTATACCTGTATATATTGCAAAATAATTTGTTGTGTTAGGGTATATTGAAATGAAAATGATGACCAACCATATAATAATCCATGCAAAAAGCATGCCTAAAGACATTTTTCCATCTCTAAACCTTAAAATACTCAGAACCATGGCTAATATTCCAAGAAAAATTGCAATTATCTGGTATATTTCTATCATTTTTTTTAAATCCCTGGTGGATATTTATTATATTATCCATTTTTTTTATTTATTAATTCGTATTCCATTATTTAATGAATAAGTTAGTTTTATTAAATTTATTTTTATTTTAATATGTTTATTATAAGTTTTACAAGTATTTTTAGACCTTCATCAGTGTTTGTGCCCTTGGTCATTGAATACTCGGTATATATGGTTTTTATTGGTACTTCTATTAATCTTAAATTATGACGTTTAACTTCGCCAATTATTTCAGATGAAACCCCATAATCTCTTGCATTTATTATTATTGTTTCAGCTGCTTTCCTGTTAAATGCTCTGAGTCCAGATTGTGAATCATTGACATTTATACCATAGAATATAAGGGTTATTAAATTCATTACCCTGTTTCCAAATTTTTTGGAAGAAGGCATCTCCTTAAAATCTCTTATGCCCACAGTAACATCAGCTTCATCATTAATTACAGGTTTTGAAACTTTTAATATGTCATTTGGATCGTGTTGACCATCTGCATCAAAAGTTACAATTACATCGGCATCTTCCATTAAAGAAGCTTCTATTCCTGTTTTTAAAGCAGCACCTAAACCCCTGTTTAGGAGATGTTTGCAGATCAATCCTTTATTATATTTTTTAATGATATTGCTAGCTATATTGTAGGTATCATCTTTAGAACCATCATCAACCACTACAAATTCAAATCCCATCTCAATGAGATCTATAATGACCTTTGTTATGGTTTTTTCCTCATTGTAGGCCGGTACAACAACAAATATTTTCATTGAAACCTCTCATTTAATGAATAACTCTTTATCTTTAATATTGTCTTTTATATGTTAAATCTTTGAGTAATAACTTAATGAATCAATTAGTTTAATGGCAATATGAAATCATGACAATAGAAAAAATATTGTATGAAAATCTTACTCCAAACGTTTTGCAAGTTCAGTAACACGTTTTCCAAGATTTTTTGAGGTTTCAATTCCTATTTCATCATTCATGGTATCACCTTTAGGACCCCCAACACCTGTTCCCCCGTAATGAGCCATTGGTGCACCATCTCCAACAACAATTGCATCATGGATTAAGAGAAAATCTTGAATAACTGAGATTGTACTTTCCTGTCCACCATTTCTTGAACCGCCAACAGCTATGGATCCTCCAACTTTGTCTTTTAATTTAAAAGATCCCCTAAGTGGTCTTGATCTATCGATAAACATCTTCAACTGTGATGTTACACTTCCAAAGTAAACAGGACTGCCAATGATCATTCCATTACATTCCATTAACTTTTCTGTTATTTCCCTCATATCATCGTATATTGCACATTCTCCAGTTGCCTTACATATATCACAAGCAACACAAGGTTCAATATTTAATGATCCCAAATTTATAATTTCAGTTTCTGCTCCTGCTTCCTCAGCAGATTTTAAAGCTGTTTCAACGAGGAAAGATGTGTTTCCATCAGTTCTTGGACTTCCTGAGATTCCTATAATCTTAACCATATAATATGCCTCCATAACAAATTCATAAATTTATAATAGATTTTTTATAACAGTTTCTAAATTTACTATCCAATACTATTAATCCAATTGATAATTAAATATTATATAAAGACCTTTCAAAATTAGAAAGATTAATAAATAGTGAACAGGAAAAATTGATTCTTAATTCTCTTTTACTAAAAATTTAATGAATAACACAAATTAAAGGATAAAAATGAAAAATAATAGTGTATACAAACCTCTTAAGGTCCAAAAAAAGGTTCTAGAAATAGTTGATGAATGTTTTAAGAAGGAAAATAATGGGGACATGGATGCCAGAAGTGTTGCATTCGATGATTTAAAGGAATTTTTAATCGAAACAGGTGATGGTTCTTACACCATTAAATCTGAAGTTTCAGAAGGATCATCCGAGACAATGCATACACATCATGGTGGGCTTGATGAATCCCTTGAAAAATATGTTAAACCCTCCCATCTTACAGAAAAGAAGGATGTTCATGTACTAGACATATGCAGTGGACTGGGATACACCACAGCAGTTTGTCTGGAATATCTAAACAACGAGACAAATCCTGAAATCTGTATCGATATGGTTGAAATATCACCATTAACCCTTGCAACTGGACTGATTATTCCAAGCCCTGTTAAATCACATGAAATTGTTAAAAAGGCAATCGAAGATAAATTATTTTCCACAGGATTTTTAAAATTCCGAACTATCAAAGAAAAAATCCCCGATAACATCAAATTAAATATTCACATTACAGATGCAAGAGAACTAGTTAAAAATTACGGTTTTACAAAAGAAACTTCACAAAATCCAGCTAAAGAAAGTGTGAATAGCAATGAATCAATTGATAAATCAAATACTTATGATGCAATATTTTTAGCACCATTTTCACCAGGTATTTCACCAGAACTATATTCCCTAGAATTTTTAAAAGGACTTAAATCCATGCTTAAAAATGATGGCATGTTTTTAACATATACCGCTGCATCAGCTGTGAGATATGCCATAATAAAAACTGGTTTATACGTTGGTGAGGGTCCAAGATTCGGTAGAAGTGGTGGAACACTTGCATCACCTTTACTTGTAAACATTGAAAAACCATTATCATCTAGAGATGAAAGAATGGTTGCATTATCAGACGCTGGAACTCCATTTAGAGATTTTACATTGAATGATTCGAGTATTGAAATATCTGAAAGAAGGCAAAATGAACGTAAAATTGCTAGAAAAGACTATAAATTTGCATCCACAGTCAAAAGTCCCATTTATCTTTGTAATGACATAAAAATTGAGGATCGTTTAATGCGTCGAGTTCTTAAAGACATAAGAAGGCTTGGATTTGAAGATCTGGAATCTGAAAAATCTAAATATATTGTTTGCCCACAGTACAGAGAGTGTATATGTGGTAGTAAATGTGAACCATTAGAAAATTCCAGCGAACGTGTGATTGAAATGGAGAAAAGATTAAATAAAATAATGGAATATGGTAATATCCCGGAGTAAATCGATTATATCAAAAAAAAGTTCTTTAATAATTTTTTTTAAATGAATAAATATAGTATAAAAAATATATGATCAACTGATACCACTAAAATCTAATTAAAAAATTCATAAATTATGTTAATACAATAAAAAATTTTTTACAAAAATAATCTTCATAGATATTGACTGAAATTCACAGTAGTAAATTTGAAATAATGGATTAAAAAAATAGAATTTTACAATTAAAACAGGAAGAGATTTATTAGAATGATTCGCCTGTTATTTAACTGTTTAAATACTATTTATCATAATATATTACCAATGAAATTTTATATTTATATTCAAAAAAAGGTGAAAGAATTTTGAACTTCGAAATAAAAAATAAAGATGCAATGGGAAGGATTGGAATACTCACAACACCCCATGGAAAGATTAGAACACCTGCACTCATGCCTGTTGTACATCCTGGAAAACAAACCATTGATGTAAAGGAATATGGAGCAGAAATTGTAATCACCAATGCATATATAATGTATAAAAATGAAGATCTTAGAGCCAAAGTGCTAGAAGAAGGTGTTCATGAACTCATAGACTTCCCAGGACCCATTGTAACTGATTCAGGATCATTCCAACTTTCAGAGTATGGTGATATTGATGTTAATAATCAGGAAATAATAGAGTTTCAAGCATTGATTGGAACAGATATTGGGACTTCACTTGATATACCAACACCACCATTTGTTAAAAGAGAAAGAGCAGAAAAAGAACTCGAAATTACAATTGAAAGGGCAATAGAATCACTTGAAGTGCGAGGTGATCTAATGCTCAACTCTGTTGTTCAAGGTTCAACCTTTGCTGATCTAAGATCCAAGTGTGCTGAAACAATTGGAGCCATGGGATTTGATGTTTATCCCATAGGTGCTGTTGTTCCATTGATGGAATCTTACAGATATTCAGAACTTGTTGATGTTGTTATGGCTTCTGTTAAAAATCTTCCAGATTCAAAACCAAGACATCTAATGGGTGCTGGTCATCCAATGGTCTTTGCACTTGCTGTTAGTATGGGATGCGATCTATTTGATTCGGCAGCTTACATACTGTATGCACAGGATGATAGGTTAATGATGCCAACAGGAACATTTAAACTTGCAAATCTTGTTGAAATGCCATGTTCATGTCCAGTGTGTATCAATTACACTCCTGAAGATTTGAGGAGTATGAAAAAGAATGATCGAATGAAATTAATTGCAGAGCATAATTTGCATATAAGCTTTGCAGAGATACGTAAAATTAAACAGTCCATTGTTGATGGAACTTTGATGGAACTGGTTGAGCAGAGGTGTAGAGTCCATCCTTACCTGCTTGATGCTTTAAGAAATCTTAAAAAGTACACATCGTTGATTGAGGAGTATGATCCATCTAGTAAAAATTCGGCATTTTTTTATTCGGGTCCGGAATCCCTTGCAAGAGCGGAAATTCAAAGACATCTGTCAAGGATCGATAGACTTCCCAAAAAAAAGAATCTTCTACTACTTCCAAGGAGTAGGAAACCCTACTCTAAACATATCCGAAATGATTTGGGCAAATTTTACACCAAACATATCCAAGGGGACAGTATAGTTGATCCTGATGAGCTTTTCAATGATCTTCAAGTCGCAGTTGTGGATGTGCCATTTGCTGTGATACCGCTTGAAATCGATGAGGTTTATCCGCTTGCACAGAATGAAGCCCCTATAATAACCGATGAAGACTCTAAGAAGTTTATTAAAGAAGAACTGGAAAAGTATATGAATGGTTTTGATAATGTTGTTATCAGTTCAAAGATTCTAGATCGATTTGATATGTACACTATTGAACTTGAACCGGGAAGGGATTTATCTGAAAACCCTGTTAGAGTATACAGTCTCGAAGAATATGAATTAGATTCATTTAAAATAGATCTGGATGATAGGGAAAAAATTAATTGTATTGCAGATTACCAGTTTGGAGCTGGATCTGGAAAAGCTCTATTCCCTGGTGAAGTTAAAATAGTTAAAAGTCGGAAAACAGGTAAAATAAGACATATATATGAAGAGGATGTTCTAATAGCAACTTTAAGAGCTACTGATAGTGTTTTTGTGCTGGACAGGGATGGTGCAAGAAGACTTCATTCCCATATTGATTATCCTGAAAAAAGGGTTGTTGTGAATGCTGATGCCGACCCATTTGCAAGAGAAGGAAAAAGTATATTTGCTAAATTCGTTATAGATTGTGATATAAATATAAGAACTAATGATGAAGTTTTGATCGTTAATGAAAAGGATGAATTACTTGCCTTTGGTAAGTCAATTTTATGCGGTCATGAAATAATGGATTTCAACACAGGACAAGCTGTTAAGACAAGGAAAGGAGGAATTTAATGTTACCTGGCGCAGGAATGAACCCTAAACAATTAAAGCAAATGCAAAGAGCAATGAAACAGATGGGCATGGATCAAAAGGATATAAAGGGAGTTACAGAGGTTGTCATTAAATTTAAAAATAAAGAAATCATTATAAACAGTCCTAAAGTGAACTTAATGGATTTTATGGGACAACAAACCTACCAGATAACTGGTAAGATAACCGAACAGAAAATAGAATCTGAATTAATTATCCCTGATGATGATATTGATCTTGTAAGTACTCAAACTGGAGTATCAAAGGAAAAGGCTCTTGAAACTTTGAAAGAAACACAGGGAGATCTGGCGGAGGCCATATTGAGGTTAAGTTAAATGCCTTTTATTGCACATATATCAGATTTACACGTTGGATCCTTCAACTTCAAGGAAGAGCTCATTATAAATGCAATTGATGAGCTCAACAACATCCATCCCGATGTGACCATAATTACCGGAGACATAACAGAAAATGGATACTACCTTGAATTTCAGGAAGTAATCAGATACCTGGATCAAATAAAATCCCCAATAATTGTAGTGCCAGGAAACCATGATGCACGACATGTAGGGAATGAATCCTTTGAAGTAATAATAAAAAAAAGATACGGAACATTAAAAGACAAAAAACATGGTTTAAAAGTAATCGGATTAGATAGTAGCGAACCCGACCTTGATTATGGTAGAGTAGGTAGATCCCAGCAAAATTTTATGGAAAAAGAACTGAAAAAAGCAGATGAAGAAAATCTTTACAAGATCATAGCGCTCCATCATCACATAATTCCAGTGCCAAAAACTGGTCGGGAAAGAAATGTATTAAGTGATGCTGGAGATATACTATTATCACTTATGAAAGGAAGAGCTGATTTAGTTCTTTCGGGACATAAACATATGCCACATGTTTGGATGATGGAAAATTCAGCCTTTATAACTGCCGGAACTGTGTCATCACTCAAGTTAAGAGGAAAAACACTTTCCTCCTTCAACACTATAAATATAGAAGAGGAGTTCATTGAAATAATCTTGAACCGTGCAGATGGAACACATAAATGTCTTGCAAAATATGAAAACACTTGTTTAGGTGATTAATTGAAAGTTATTATAGATGCATCAAATGTAGCACACTTTGGAAAGGATAAGGAAGGGAAAAAACCAAGTTTAGAAAACCTTCTAAAGGCTGTGGAAGCCCTTGATAAATTAGGTTATGAACCATTTCCAATAGCAGATGCATCCCTGAGGCATGAGATAGATGAAAAAGATAAGTTCAATGATCTCCTTGATGAAGGTAATGTACATCAGGTTCCATCAGGAACAAATGCAGATCATTTCATACTCAAAATGGCAGATGAAGAGGATACAAAAATACTTTCAAATGATAATTTCAGGGAGTTCCACGATGAATTTCATGATATTAACAACAGAAGAATTCCATTCAACTTCATTGATGGTAATATATCAATTGGATCATCATCAAAGCCAAAAAAGGTAAAGAATATACTCCAAAAGATATGCACCCAAATGCTTAATGACTTCGAGAAAAAGGGTCTGGATTCTTATAAACTGAAAAAAAATAAGAAGTTAAGTGGAATTGCAGTTGCAAAAGAAGCTATAGATAGAATATCAAAAACCAATGAAGATGGTTTTGATTCTAAAATTGAAGGTATTTTCTTGAAAATTCCTCTCTTTGATAAAGTAATGGGAATGGTTGAAGATGCAGAAAAAACGAGTGACTTTATAATATTCGTGCTTGTAAGTCCAAGAGATTATAAGGACGCTGTAAAAAATGCAGGAAATATTGCGGTAACAGTGGGTGACAGGTTAAAACTTGATCATGCACCCTTGGTTGCTGTTCGAAATGATCTCTTTACTAAACCAGGATCATTTGAACTCAACATTATCTATTCGGATGAAATACTTGAAGAATCTCCCTACAATGTTAATATAACCATAAACGACCATGATTACTCCTTTGTAAAGAAAAATTCGAGAAATATTGCAAGTACAGTTGCAGCAAGGCTTGGAACATGGAAATTCCCTATAGTATCTGTTAAGCCCAGTATGCTAATGGAAAAACCAGGACACTTTGACATAACATTAGAGAAGGGAGGAGAAAAGTAAATGGTTATGGATTACATTTCACGAGCCATATTTGGTTTTTTAATTAAAAACAAAGTTTTAAGCATTGGAACCAAGTATTATCCAACGAACGATATGGAACGGGAATACGTTGCAATGATAAATTATACCCGTACAATGCTCCTTGAAATCGAAACGGCCCATATAACCACGCAGAATATTTTTAATAATGTTCTAAGCGAAGTAGGGGTAGGAAATATCCCTGAAAACAGGAAATTTCTTGAAATAGAACCTGCAGAAAATAAGGTTAATGAATATGCTCTTTTGAGCAATATAATCATGGGTAGCGATAGATACCTATATGTTGAGGTATTTAAAAGCGATAGAAAAATAATAGATGAATTTGTTGACCATATAAAGAAAGAAAATGGTCTTATTGTTGAGAGAAGCTCAACAGAAATAGTATCAAAATTATTATCAAAAAATGATGCAATAAGGGTAGGAATAGAATTAATATCCATTGGAATGGACAAAGAAATGGATGTAAGGGTTGCAGTTGGAATGACCGGTGCTGCTGCAATTGAAAGATCAATAAATTTAAATAAGCAAATTGGAGAAACATCCGGAGTTGGATTCACCAAATTAGGAGGAGAATTTGCAATAGTGTTCTCATCCAAAATGGGAGATCTTGAGGGTTCACCAGCTATTTACGATAACTATGTATTCATAGATGCAATAGATTCAACCAAATTCATTGATGAAAATGGAAGAGATAAACTGGTTGAAATAATGAATGAAGTGAAAGCATACATAGAAAAGGACTGTGAAGGTAAAATTGAAGGTTACAGAGAAGGCGGAGACGATTTGATCGCCAATTTACCAACAAAAAATGCAGCGCTTCGTGCAGGTATGGACAGTGCCTGGCATGCTTTAAATAATGGAGTAAGATTAAGAGTTGGAATTGGTAAAAGTAGAAGAGAAGCGGGTGAAAGAGCTCAAATGGCCGACAGTATCAAAATATGGAATAATAATCCTGTAATGGTCTTTGATCTGGCTGATGGAATTTATTCGTATTACATACCATCAGAATTCACAAGAACAGTGCTTGACTTTTTACTAGAAAAAAAGTCAAAAATTATAATCATATTCATATTTGTGTTTATAGCAACACTAATTGGATGGAATGTTGGACAGCCATTATTCGGTATAGTAGCAATTGTACTTGCAATTATTTATGCTCTAACAGCTTAGAAAACATGAAAATGATTATAAATTTTATTAAAATTTCATATTTAAGGTGATTAGATGAAACAGGAAACCCAAGGAAAAATATTTGTTGGAATGATAATTTCGGTACTTGCATTTGGATTTGCAACTGGAACCGGAATTTTCATAGGTGCAAATCCACTGAACAGTATCGGTGTATTGAACCTAACAAATCAGGGGGAATTCCCAACTATATACACCACACCAAATAATGTTGGCACAACAAACAAAGCCAACACAACACAGATAACACCAACTACAACAACTACAACAACAGAAACACCAACAACACATCAAAACAGTTCAGAAACACCAACAAAACCCGTAACTAACAATACGGGTAATACAACTTGAATAGAATATATTTTTATCTGCCTAAAAAAAAGATAATTTATAAAATTTCACAATAAATTCTATATTCAGACTTAATTTTTTTTTAGGATTTATTTCTAGTCAAAAATTCATGGAGAATAATATGAAAACTATAGAAGGCGGGATTTGTGCAGTTGAAGGAGTACTTGCATCAGGTTCATGTGAAAATGAGTACGGTGTTGCAGTTATTGTTTGTGAAGACAGCAACGCTTCTGCAGTTTTTACCTCAAATAAAGTTGTTGCAGCTCCAGTTATAATAACAAAGGAAGCCATTGAAAATGGTAAATTATCGGCAATTGTTGCAAACAGCGGAAATGCCAACTGCTTCACAGGAGAAAAAGGCATGGATAATGGAAGATCCATGGCTTCTAAAGTTGGCAAAAAGTTGGATTTTAAAGTCAATGATGTTGCTGTTTCATCAACTGGAGTTATTGGAAGAGAACTTCCAATGAATATAATTAACTGTCTTATTGATAATGCATTAGAAGGACTTGAAAATTCGCCCAAAGCTTCAACTAATGCCGCTGAAGCTATAATGACCACAGATACCTTTTCAAAGGAATTTTCAGTTGAAACTAAACTTAAAAATGGTGAAAAAGTTAGAATTGGCGGTATAACTAAAGGATCAGGTATGATTGCACCTAATATGGGAACAATGCTTGCATTCATAACAACTGATATTGATGCAACATCACAGGAACTTGAAAAGGCATTAAAAAAAGCTGTTGATGCAACTTTTAACATGGTTGTAGTTGATGGTGATGAAAGTACTAATGATACAGTTGTGATAATGGCCAATGGAAGATCAAAGGCCAATATTGATGAGAACTTCCAAGAAGCACTTGAATATGTTTGTTCACAACTAACAAGGATGCTTGCAAAGGATGGTGAAGGTGCAACCAAATTCATGGAAGTTGAAGTAAATGAAGCATCCACAACTAAAGATGCAAGAAATGCTGCAAAAGCAGTTGTATCATCTTCACTGGTAAAAACAGCGCTTTTTGGAGCGGATCCAAATTGGGGAAGAATTGTTGCAGCTGTAGGTTATTCTGGTGTTGAAATGGATGAAAGGATTATCAGTGTATCACTAGCATCCAATCAAAATAATGTTAAGATTGTTGACCAAGGAGTAGTAAATGCATTTGAAGGAACCAAAGAACTTGAAGATGCAGAAAATATTATGAAAGAAAAGGATATAAGAATAATAATCGATCTGGGGCTTGGAAATAGTACAGCAACTGCATTTGGTTGTGATCTAAGCTACGATTATGTACGAATAAATGCAGAGTACACAACCTAAAACTTTTAATTTAAAATACAAAAAAAAGGTTATGGAAAATAACTTTCTATTTTTGGATTAAACATCTAATAATAAAAAACTTATTATTTAAAAATAGAATAACTAATAATAAAATCCTTTACAAGTATTTGAGGAGAGCAAATGGAAACTGTCAACATTTTAATTGAAGCTTTACCCTATATAAAGAAATTTCACAAGAAGAAAATTATGATAAAGTATGGTGGACATGCTATGATAGATTCTGAAGCAATGAGTTCCACTGCACGTGATACTGTGTTATTGAAGTATGTTGGTATGAAACCAATGGTTGTTCATGGAGGAGGTCCCGAAATCTCAAGGTCCATGAATAAACTGGGTAAAGAGCCTAAATTCATTGGAGGACTCAGGATAACCGATCAAGAAACAATGGATATTGTTAAAATGGTTCTTGTTGGAAAAATAAATACAGATATTGTATCCCAAGTTTGTTTACACGGTGGTAAAGGTGTTGGAATTTCAGGTAAAGACAATCATCTCATCAAAGCCCGGAAAAGAGCACCACAAATAATTGTTGATAATACAACAGGCGAAGAAAAAACAATTGATCTGGGGCTTGTAGGGGAAATAGAAAATGTTAACCCTGAGATAGTTGAAATGCTAACCAGCAACGAGTACATACCAATAATATCTCCAATAGGTGTTGACGACAGCTCAAATACTTTAAACTTGAATGCAGATACTGTTGCAGGAGATATTGCAGCAGAAGTAGACGCTGAAAAACTCATAATCCTAACAGATGTGCCTGGAATACTTGAAGATCCTAAGGATCCTGAAACTCTCATTAAAAAAGTGAATATAGACGAAATAAAAGAGTTAATTGACAAAGGAATTGTAACCGATGGAATGATTCCTAAAGTTGAAACCTGTATAAATGCTATTGACAACGGGGTTAAATCAACCCATATTATAGATGGAAGAATCAAACACTCTGTACTTCTTGAAATATTCACAAAAAAAGGTATAGGAACAATGATCACACGTTAAATTGTTTCTAATAAACTATATTAAAAAAAATTTATTTTATTTTAAATTTTTTTTATAGAATATTCTAATTTTTTTTAAATTATTATAAACACATAGATATTTAACAAAAAACTTGAATTATACATATGTTAGTAATTATAAAAATAATTATTAAAGATTATTTTGAACAATTCTTTACGAAAATATATATACAAAAAATTCAAATTAAGTAGAATAGAAATCAATTTTAATAGAATTGCAGAAAATAGATATATTTTATATGTTTATATAATTTAGGTGGAAATAATGAGAAGAATAGTAAAAATATTATTAATAATTATATTGATATTACTAGCTGCAGTGGCTGCTTTTGTAATATATCAATATGAACAACCCGCATCTTCCAATATAATGAAGGGAGATCATAACATCTTATTATTGACAGCGGATCCAACTGAGAAAAGACCAGGGATAGGGGCTGTTGATATGGCATTTGCAATCCATGTAACAAATGGAAGTGTGACCAATATGACACCTATATACCCTGGAGGTATGCAACACCCAACAGCAATGGAACCTGCTGCCGCAAATGCAGGTAATATTCATTTACTTCTACACGATTCACTGTGGGATGCAGACACACAGAAAGATTCTGTGTTAGCACAACAAATTGTAGAGTATAATACAGGAATAAAAACCGATGCAGTGGTAATTGTAACACCCGACGCTGTTCAAGCCATACTAAATTCTGTTGGGCCAATAAACGTGCCTGGTTACACTGGTAATGGAACCAACGCTGCTGTTGAGTTCATAAGGAATATGACAGAAGAGAAAAACAGTACCATGGATAGAGGTCCTGCAGTAGAACTCCTAATGAAACCTGTACTTAATGGAGTAAAGGATCCTACTAAAGCACCAGCATTGTTCCAGACAGTATTAGACCAGTACTCTAAAGGAAATATTGTTGTCATACCAAGCAGTTTAATGACACAATTTGCAATATCTAAAGGTTTAAAAATGTTATAAAAAGATAATTAGGGTTTATTCCCTAATTACTAAATATTTTTTTTTAAATTTAATATGGGTTGGAAATTAAATTGAAATAATTGATAATAATGGATATAACTTATTTAAAAGTTTATTTTAATTAGAAATGCTGTTTTAAGAGACATTATAATAATGGTGAATGGTAAATACACTAGTGTAAATAACAGTACATACCAGTGTATATACAGATTTTTCACAAAATTATACCGCCTCCGTGTCCAAATCTGTCAATTAGACTATATTTTGGACAATTAATTGATCAATACAATAATGTATATAAAATTTTTGATTTAATTTTCTAAAAACTAATATTTAACAGATAATTCTTCCATTAAAACCCTATCCATTTACATTAGGTCCAATTTATAAATAATATTAAAAAATATTTTATTATTATATCATTAAAAACTATATTACTATTAACATCACATATATTTTTAAATTTATAAATTATTAACCATATAATTAGATATACTCAATATTATAATATTTAAAGAAAATTTATACCATAATATGTCCTAAAAAAAAGTTTTGAACTTTCATAAATAAGGTAATTTTTTAACAGAATGATGAACAAGAAGAGCAATGGTGAGAAAATGATCAAAGTAGGCATAATAGGTGCAAGCGGTTACACAGGTGGAGAACTTCTAAGATTTCTTAAAAATCATCCTGAAATAGATATTGTAGCTGCCACAAGCAGACAGTTTAAAGGAGAGTCCATACACAAGGTGCACCCCCACTTAAGGGACTTTGAAATGAAATTTGAAGATATTAAACCCGATGAAATCGATGCAGATCTGGTTTTCACCGCAACACCACACGGAGCTTCAATGAAAATAGTTCCTGAACTTGTTAAAAATGGTATGAAAGTTATAGATCTTAGTGGAGATTACAGGTTTGATAATATAGGAACATATGAAAAATGGTATGGATATAAACACAGCCATCCCCTTAATGCAGTTTATGGTCTACCTGAAATTAATCGTGAACTTATAAAAGATGCAGATCTTGTTGCAAATCCAGGATGTTACCCTACAGGAGCCATACTGGCCTGTTTGCCAATTGTGTCAGAAAATATTGTTGATACAATTGTTATAGATTCTAAATCTGGTGTGAGTGGTGCAGGTGTTAAGCCTAGCGAATCATCACATTACCCCAACTGCAGCGATAGTATTTCTCCCTACGCTGTAACAACACATCGTCATGGTCCAGAAATAATGGAAAAACTTAGTAAATTTGGAAGTGCAAGAGTGTCTTTCACACCACACCTTGTACCAGTAATCAGAGGCATAATGACAACAGTACACAGCTTCATAACAGAAGATGTGAGTCCAGAATATGTAAGGGAACTCTACAGTGAATTCTACGCTGAAGAGCCATTTGTAAGGGTCCTTGATCAGGGCGAAGTTCCAAGATTGAGTTCTGTACGCGGTTCCAATTTCTGCCATATAGGATGTTTTGATATTGATGATAATGGTAGGTTGGTTGTTGCATCTTCTATTGACAATCTTGTTAAGGGTGCATCAGGACAGGCAGTTCATAACATGAATCTGATGTTTGGATTTAAAGAAACAGAATCAATTGACATGGTTGGTCTTCATCCATAAAGTTATTGTAGTATCGTTAAATAATTTATAAGAGATGAAGATTTAATTAAAATTTAATTCTTTTTAAAAAATTTTTTTATGGGTAATAGGATAGTAATTATTTATGAAAAAAATTAATTTATAAGATATTAAATAAAATAATAATTTAGTATAAAATTTTAAATCAATGACTTTACATTAGAATATGAAAATTTATCTTAAATGAGGTGTCCCATGAAAACTGTAATTTTATATTACTCTCGCACCCGGAAAACTGCTCATGTTGCTAAAACATTGGCAGATGAAATTCAGGCAGATACAAAGGAAGTTATGGATCTTAAGGATAGAATGGGAGTAGTAAACTATCTTGGCTCATCTATTGATGCCCTAAGAGAAAATAAAACTATAATTAAACCGGATACATTTGATCTTAGCGAGTATGGTCTGGTCTATATTGGTACACCTACATGGGCAGCAAAACCTGCTCCTGCCATAATAACCATGATTGACAAGTGCAATTTAAAAGGTAAAGATATAATCCTGTTTTCTACCATGGGAAGTAGCGGAGGATCAAAAGCCATAGAAAGAATGAGGGAAAAGGTAGAAGCTAGAGGTGGAAGATTGGTAAATTCCTTCTCAATTAAAACTGGTGGAAAAAAAATTGAAGATATTAATAATGAGACCAAAAAGATCTCTGAAGAAAAGGATCTTAAAATATATGGAATTTAAAATATTTGAATAAATTATTTCTGGTGATTCAATGTCAATGACAGACAAAATATTAGACTCTTATAAGCCTTTAATTATAATCCCTGTGATTATAACTCTTATTGCGCTTGCACTTTTTGCAACAAATGGGTTACAACAGGGAATAGATCTGAAAGGAGGATCTGTAGCAGTTTTACAGCTACAGCAACCTGTGACAACCGATCAGATGACCAATATAGTTCAAAATGCAACGGGGGTTCAAGGTATAACTGTTACATCATCAAGTGCAAATCAGATGACACTTGAAATTCCTGGTCAAGCAGCAGATGTGGTAACACTTTCTAATGCTATAGCCGGAACTGCCACCATACAAAGCTTTGAATCGGTTGGACCTCTTTTAAGTTCAAAAGCCTTGTCTCAAGTTTATTTTGCACTTGCGTTTGCATTTCTGTTCATGTCCATAACAGTTTTTATTATATTCCGAAATCTGGTGCCTTCGCTTGCTGTAATAGCTGCTGCATTATGTGATATAATAATCGCAGTAGGTGGAATGTCGCTATTTGGAATTCCGCTTTCAGTTGCAACTGTTGGTGCACTTTTAATGCTCATAGGATACAGTGTTGATACAGATATACTTCTGACAACTAGAGTATTAAAAAGAAGGGAAGGTTCCATAAATGAAAGAGCATTAGATGCCATGAAAACTGGTTTCACAATGGCTGCAGCAGCCATAGGATCAATGGTGGCACTGTACCTTTCAGTGAGATTCTTAATGCCTTACGCTCAGATACTTGAACAAATTGCAGCTGTACTCATAATTGGATTGATTGCAGATGTTCTTGCAACGTGGCTCATGAACCTTGGAATTCTTAGATGGTACATGGAGGGTCGCAGATGAACTTCAAAGAATTTATCAAAGATTGGAGGGTTATCCTTCTAATTGTTCTTGTTGTTGGAAGTATTGGAGCAATATCCACCTATGGAATTTCACAGGGCCTTGATCTAAGGGGAGGATCTACAATTCAGATTCACCTTGCCGAACCAGTTGATGCATCCACCATGAGTACTGTTACAGCTGTACTTGATAAGCGTTTGAATGCATTCGGTGTAACGGATGTTACTGTACGTGCAAGTGGAAATCAGGACGTTATTGTTCAAATAGCAGGAGTAAAACCGGAAGATGTTGCAAATATTGTTGGAACTCCTGGTAAATTTGAAGCTAAAATAGATAATCAAACAGTACTGGTAGGGTCTGACATTACAACTGTTAAACCATATACAGTAACTGGAAATAATTGGGAAGTACCATTTACTGTAAGCAGTGCAGGAGCAAATAAATTTGCCCAAATTGCCCAAGGAAAAGCAGGAACACCTGTTGACATGTATCTGGATGGTAATTTGATTTCATCCCCTGCTGTGGGAGCTGACCTGGCTAACGGTGTTCCATCAACAGATGTACAGGTAAGTGGAACAAATCAAACAAAAACTGCTGCTGAGCAGGAAGCAAAATCACTTCAGGTTGTTCTACAATCAGGTGCACTTCCCGTAAGTGTTTCAATTGTTGGAGTCAATGCTGTATCTGCAGAACTTGGAAGCCAATTTAAAAATGGTGCACTCATTGCTGGTATTCTGGCGCTCCTAGTTATTGCTGTGATTGTCTTTATAAGGTATCGAACCCCTGTATTAGTAATTCCGATTATTATCACCAGTTTAGCCGAGCTTGTACTCATTCTTGGTGTTGCTTCGGTGATACATTGGACAATTGATCTACCGGCAATAGCGGGTATTCTGGCGGCCATAGGAACTGGTGTTGACGATCAGATAATAATAACCGATGAAGTATTGAAGAAAGGTGTTGCAACTAAAAGAACAGCAACAGCACTTAAATTCAAAATTAACAATGCATTCTTCATTATATTTGCTTCAGCAGCTACTTTAATAGCAGCTATGTTACCTTTAGCATATGTTGGAATAACAAGGGGAGTCACTGGAATAGGTGTTCTATCAGGTTTTGCATTTACAACCATTATAGGTATTTTGATAGGAATCTTCTTAACAAGACCTGTATATGCTAAGTTCATAGAACTACTACTTGGAAAGGATAGAAAAGAAGAAAAAGCAACTGTTCGAGATACAAGAACAAGTAAACCTTCCAAGAAAGGGAAAAAGAAAAAAGGTAAAAAGGGTAGAAAAAAAACCTGAATATTATTATCTAATTTCTTTTTTATTCTCTTATTTTAACCTTTTTTTAATTAAAATTCCATTATTAATTTCTTTTTTTAATTTTTCTTTCGAAATGTTTTTATCCTAATGTTGGAGAATACCCCATCTGTGAGGGTGGGGATGAATTCAACCACAACATGTTAATAATAATTTAATAATAAATAATATTATGTTAAGAGCATTAAATATCGAATGTATCCGACTAAAAACCAAGAAGAAATTGTTAACAAACATTTTGGAGCATGTCGATACGTGTATAATTGGGGATTAGAATATAAAATCCGAACATATAATGAAACAGGTAAATCAATATCCCGTTTCGCGCTTAACAAAGAAATAACATTACTCAAACAAAGTGAAATATGGCTCAAAGAAATTAACAGTCAATCATTACAAGGAACTACACTCAACCTTGATAATGCATTCACAATGTTTTATAGAGAGAAAAAAGGATTCCCACATTTTAAATCAAAGAAAAATAGAGTACAATCATTCAATGTACCACAAAATTATAAAGTTGATTTCAATAACAATGAAATATACCTTCCTAAAATAGGATGGGTAAAAACAAAATTACATAGACAATTCAAAGGTAAAACGCAAACAGCAACAATCACCATGACAAATACTGGTAAATATTATATCAGTATTCTAATTGATGATAAATACCTGAAAAGGTAAAATTCAATCAGAAAACCACCGTAGGATTAGATATGGGTTTAACCCATTTTTTAATTACAAGTAAAGGTGTTAAGGTTAATAATTCACGACCACTTAAACAACAGCTGAAACGACTTAAACGTGAACAACGGAAGTTATCACGTAAAAAACGAGGCAGTAATAATCGTAATAAACAACGTTTAAAGATTAGTAAGATTCATGAACGAATTATGAATATTCGTGAAGATTTCCAGCATAAACTTAGTAAATTTATTGTATGTGAGAACCAAGCAATAGCAATAGAGAAACTGAATATTTAAAACTGAATGGTATGGTAAAACATTAATCCAAATAGGACAATTTGAACCATCAACTAAAATATGCAACCATTGCGGATACCCTAACAGTAATTTAAAATTACATCATCGTGAATGGATTTGCCCTGATTGTGGGAGTATTCATGATCGTGATGTTAATGCAGCAGTTAATATACGTGATTTTGCACTGGATAAACAAAATCTCTCCAGTACCGTAGGAACTACGGGATTTAAAGCTTCTTTGAGAAAACCACAAAAGTGGATTCAATGATAGAAGAAACCCCTTCCGAAAGGGAGGGGTAGTTCACACTATTTAGGTAAATCTTATATTGAATAAAATGAATATCATCTATTAATTATTTTGTAGTTCTAGAATCTAAAATTTAATAAAAGGGAAAAAATGAAAGCTCCTAGGGAACTGAAGGTTAAACCAATCAGAAACGGAACAGTTATAGATCATATAACTGCAAATAAAGCTTTAAATGTCCTTAAAATATTAGGATTACCCAGTAAAGAAGCTGCTGTTACAATTGCAATGAATGTAAAGTCTTCGGAGATGGGTACCAAGGATATTGTAAAGGTAGAAGGAAGAGAACTTGAATCGCGTGAAGTGGATAAAATTGCCTTAATTGCACCCAAAGCCACCATAAACATTGTCCGAGAATATGAAATTATTGAAAAGGGTAAGGTCACACTTTTAAATCATGTTAATGGAATTCTTATATGCCCCAACCCCAACTGCATAACCAACACAAATGAACCAGTTAAAAGCAAATTCAATATAATTGACACAGGACCTCTAATGCTAAGATGCTATTACTGTGAACGTATCATGAACAACCAAGATATAGAAGAACAATTTAAATAAATATTAAAAATTGCAAAAAATTTTTTCAAACTTAAAATTAAAAAAAGGTTAAATAAATGTTAAAGGATGTATTTGAATTAAAGACCCATAATAGAATGGAACTTATAAATATTACAACTGAAGTTAATTTTATTATAGAAAAAAGCAGTATTAAAACGGGTTTAGTAAACATCTACAGTAAACATTCAACTTCTGGAATTGTTGTCAATGAAGATGAACCAGGACTCTTGAAAGATTTCCAAAAAGCCCTTGAAACTTTAGTACCTTCAAATCAGAATTACAAACATGATATAATAGATAACAATGCAGATTCACATATAAGATCATTTCTAATTGGTAACAGTGAAACAATCCCTTTGAACAATGGAAAACTAGATCTTGGAACCTGGCAGAGTATATTTTTTGTTGAACTAGATGGGCCAAGAACAAGAAAGGTTACTGTCACCATCGTTTGAGTTTCTATTTATGATTTTAAATAAAAAAAAAGTTTAGAAATATTAATTATTTAACCTTTAAATTCAACTTCAAAGGCAATAACAGGATATTCAAGATCAAAGTTGGTTATAACTTCTGGGTCAATTTCACCGAAAAATCCCTCAACAGATCCTTTTTTCACATTAATATTCCCATCTACGTCTTCATATTCTCCTATAATAGCTGCACATCGCCCTTTTATAAATGATGGGTGATCTATTGATTCAATCTTCATTTTCAATCCAATATTTGATATAAAAGAATCGGTTATTGATTTTATTTCTGTGAAGTTGGCATTTGAATGTGTAACTAGACAGGCAAGTTTTTTAATGATCCTAGTACCTGTTTCTGAGTTTGTATCAAGGTAAGCCACATCTCCCACTTCAAATATTCTCTGTGGAAGTTCTTCATGTGTGTTGTCTTCTAAAAATTCCATCAAACCATTAATAAGATTTTTTCTTATCATTGTACGATCTTGAGATATTGGCTGTGCAACGATTACATGTTCATCCTCTGGTAACCTCATGTTTGTGTAGTGTTGATCTTCGCTTGTAAGCATCAGACTCATAACTTCATAAAAACCCATACCTATCATTATGTCCCTAACCCTGTTTTCGAAGATTTTACCAGTATCAGGATATGCAATAGTTGCAATTTCAGGAAGTTCGGGTTGGATCTTACGGATACAGTAACCTATTGCAATATTCTCAATTATATCAACTTCGTGTAAAATATCAATTCTATAGGCAGGTATAGTAACAGCTATTTTATCATCTGCTTCTGATTCTGCTCCTAATCTCACACGTTTAAGCATATCAACTACATCTGGTGCTGTAAGTTCAACTCCCAGGATTTTTTGAGCATTTCCAAGGTCTACATACATCTTTTTAGGGGTTAAGTTAGGAGTTTCTACTGTTCTGTCTTTGTAGACAATATCCATTGTTTTTATGTTACCTCCAGATTCAGCAAAGGAACAAGCAATTATATTAAGTGCAAAGTTCACAGCCCTTTCATCAGTACCAGTTACATCAATTAAAACATTTTTAGTATCTTCACTTAATTTTGTAAGTTCTCCATTAATTATTGGCGGCATTGAAAGTATATTATTATCTGAATCTATTATTAATGGATATTTATCGAATTTATCCAGTAGATGAGCATATTTTTTCCCTTTCTTATGATGTTCTAAAATATCATTTAGATTCTTTTTTTCAGTTGTTTCGAGTGCAATAAAGGAATATTCATCGGGTTTAGCTGCTTTATATGTAAATGGTGGTTTAACAACATCCAAATTGTGGATTCCAATTGCAACCTTTTTTCTGTCACGACCTAAAACCCAGTGAAGATCTTCCTGAAAATCCATGAGCCCCTTAAGACTGTTTTCATCTATTGAAATTCCTTCAACTATACAGCAAGAGGTGTATGGTCTAATATTAATGAGTTCAGGATCAACCATCATCTTATAACCCGATTTTGACATAGAATATTCTGGTAGTCCTTCTTCTATTCCTAAAAATCCCTTGACTGTTCGAACAATTCCTTCGACACTGTAATAATCTGGTCTGTTTGGGAAAAACTCTACCTTTATCATTTCATCATCATAATGCTCAATATCGCTCCCAATCATTGGAAGCATATCAATTAATTCTTCCTTTGTAATTTTTTGACCTAAAACCTGGTTAAAATATTCGTAGCTGAAGTTTATAACTGGCATATTATTCAAATCCTAATCTTCAAATCCATAAATTTTTTTTATAAATCCCAAATAATGTATCTAACTTTTTTTTGATAAATCTGTTTTCAAATGGAATCTGACCTAGTCCAAATATTTTTAGGTTGGAACTCCCGCTGCGAAAACAAGGATAAAGAATATTGATTCTATTGTAAAGTGCAAACATCTGTGGCCCAATGGGTTCAATTCAATTCCGGAATACTCATGATACATATCTACTGTCATATGTATAAGTGCTGCCAGTATACCAATTTCTAACGCTACTACACCCAGTCCTGCTGCTAGGAAAACCAGAGATAAGACCACAAAGTGGAATAATGCTTCCAATCCTTCATGTACAATCCATAATCTGATGTTTGAAGCAACACTTTCCTTGATAACACCTGCAAGGAGAATGTAGAAATCTGCAAATAGTCCCCACATTATCCTGCTATGTATTTCATCACTAACTGCAAGAAAAACTGCTATGTAGAACCAAAGTATTTCCAATTAAAAAACCATCCTTTTACCTTTTTATTAATTCTCAACTGCTATGTAAATGATAATATACTACATTTATAAAACTATACTTTATGGATATTAAATCTGATCGACATTTCCAGGACTTAATAATATCACGAAACTTAAGAAAATCTAGCATTAAAGAATATGCTAAAAGCTTAAATCAATATTGTGTGTTCATAAATAAAAACCCTACGGAATTAATTGAAGAAGCTGAAAATCAAGAAGACCAACAAATCCGTATGAAAAATCGAAATATTAAAAGATACATTTTGGACTATTATAAATATCTCAAAGATAGAAATCTACGATATAACACAATAAAAAAGCAATTAGCAGTCATAAAAACATTTTATCATGAATATGATATTGAAACTCCCAGGTTCAAATTAGTTGAAGATGAAATTCCTGAAACAGTTTACAGTACAGATCTTCCAGGACATGATGAAATCAAAAAAATATTGAATAATTGTAATAAAAAATATCAAGCAATCATATCTACCATGGCATCTTCAGGTATGGGTCGTGCTGAAATCCAACACCTAAAAATTAAAGACTTCTTTTCTGCTATAAATTATAGTGGTAATGTAGAGGAACTAAACTCAATATTGGATACTAAAGATATCAACCATGTAGCATCATGGAAGGTGTTCAGAATCAAGACGAATATGCCATATGTTACTTTTTCTAGCCCTGAGAGCATCAAATTAATAGTTGAATATCTATTGGCATCTGAAAGAAGAAATATGAAAATTGAAGATCCATTATTTACAAGTATTGGAACAAGGGCATTGACAAATCCTGCATTTGAAGGAATGTTTACCACTATAAATCGTAGATGTGGATTTGGGAAAACAGGATATCATCACTATTTTAGTAGTCATAAACTCCGAAAGTTCTTTGCTACAACATTAACTATACATCAAGTTCCTAAAATTTATGTAGACTGGATGTTAGGCCATAAAATAAATAGAGTAGATGATAGTTATTTTAAAATTGATATTGAAGCCTTAAAAAATGAATATATCAGAATATTACCCTATCTGATGTTCAGGGAAAAGGTTGAAGTTCATAGAATGGAAAGTGAAGATTATAAAGAACTCCAAACTTTACGTTCAGATATGAGTTCTGTTAAACAATTCATGAAAGATAAAGGCTGGATGGAAGAATATAAGACTAAATTATAAGGATTATTATTTTTTTTTATTTCTCAAATGCTCTTTAGTTAATGATATGGTATATAAGAATAGATTTATTTTGTAAACTTGCAATTTTTGTATGTAACATACAAAACATTTAATACTTCAAAAGGAAACCTACCTATATAACAGTTCGATGTTATTAGGGCACGATTATTATTGTGCAAGTTTGTATTAAAATGGAAGGTAGGAGTTCAGTCGCGAAACATTCCTCCTACCAACCGACAACAAAACCGTCAGGAGTTGCTGCAATTGAGAAGTATCAACGCTATTATAGATAAATCTATTGATCAAATACATACAAGAAATAACCTTAAAGAACTTGAATTTGAATTTCAAGATAAAAAACATGAATTTTTACTTATACAAGATAAACCAACAAGTTCAAAATATAAACAGTTGTTAAATGAACTTGAAGAAAATATAAGTAAAAGAGAAGCATTAATTCTTAAGGGCTGATCCAAGATGGGATTAGTCCAACAATCTAATTTTAATGGATTTAAAAACAATAAGATAATTTGCTGTAAGAATAATGAAAATAGTAATTATTCTACTTTTAATGGGATAAGTGTTAAACTTCTTTTTCCTTCATCGGTTACTTCTAATTCCCAACATAATCTATCCCCTTCGGATAAACCTAAAAATTCAACCATTGCCGAAGGTACGGTAGTTCGTATTGAACCTGCATTTCTAACTAATTTTGTTTCTTTTTTCAATTTCATACCTCGATCTATCTTTTTAATGTATATTTATATGTGTAAGTTTACTGTATTTAAATTTATCCTTTTTATATTCCTTTTATCATTACATAAAAAGGGAAAGATTTATATACTGTATAGTCTAATTTAAGTATAGAAATCTGTACAGAATAAAGGTACAAATTTCTAAGTTTTGAATTGCGGGTGCAAAACTGTAGTGAAAATTCTTGAAGGATAAGAACTTTCTTGAGGTACAAACCAATAGAAATCCTTGAAGAATGGGAACGGTAGGTCTTAAAAAGCCTTAAAATAAAGATGTGTCCTTAGGTAATGGGTTCTATTCTCCATAGCGTACAGCCGCCCTCAATCAAAGGAATAGATGAAAAGTGAATTCAGTGTGAAATTAAGCGACAACAAATTATATATTTTTCTATTTTTATTTTGTAATCCTATGGGGACAGGTTGTTTTAGCGATTCTAATAGTGTGGTTACTGTAGGTCGTCTATACTCCCCCCGCTATAGGATTTTTATGGAGCTAAAAGAAATATAACTTTTTTTAATGCAGTCTTGGTGTAAAAATCAAAGTTACCCCGTGCAATTCGGGGGGCTCCACTTCTTTATATTACGAGGTGATTGAATGAAAGATCCATGCAAGGTAGTGAATGAATTATGCAGTAAGCCTATTCCAAAGGTTAAAAAAGGAACTATGAATAGCTACTACAAACGGAATGTCATCGACATTAACGGATTATGTGTAATTGTAGAGAATGGTGATTCACCAATTGAACCTCCTTCAAACCGTTACACAGCATTTATAGACAATCCAAATATTGGAATTGGATTTAAACGATTAATACAGGAAGGTTTTAAAGTAGAGGCTAGGATTAAATTAATTGATTACAGGTGGGAAGTGTTAGGGTTTAAAGTTAGTGAACCTGAACCATCTGTAACCAAAGAAGATGTTAAAGCACAAGAAAGTGAGTATTTGCTTGGAGGGGATTATTAATGGATGGTAAAAATCCTATGAAATTGAGTGAATTAATTAAAAAATTAGAATTAATCAAAAAACAGGATGGAGATCTTGAAGTATTTTTTAGAACATTTTATTCTGATTTATCTCCTATGAGTTGGATTGAAATTGGAACGGATTTGAAAGAAGATTTTGTGATTTTACAAGATTATATGGAATAGAATTTATCTTTTGGGAACCAGCTCTAGCCATGGACTGGTTTCCTCCTACCTATTATTTTATGAGGTGATTTTATGGACTGTGATAATTGTGTATATCAAGGACATTTAGAGAATAGCAGACATTCAACTTGTCAACATCCTGAAGTTAGACATGTTATAAATGATTCTGATTTATTGAATCAAGTGATTGTGAATTATAAAAAACCTACAATTCACTTATTCAATGGTTTCCGTATTGAACGTGAACAACAAGGAATAGAAGGTAATTGGTGTTTATGGCCTTTTAACTTTGATCCAATATGGATAAAGGAATGTACCGGATTTAAGGAAGTTGTACCATGACCTTTATCCAATTGGTGGATATTGGTAGTCAAATTTTTGTTATTTTTTGTTTTTTAATTGCATTGGGTAGTATTGGTTTTACAGGATTAATTGGTGTTAAATATTGGTATTTTAGGAGGCTTTAATTTGAGTATGGAAGGGTTAGCAAATCACTTAGTGCGTATGGTTCGTAGAGACATATTACTAGATTATGGTATTGATGAAGACACAGAGAGGGCTTTAAATCGTCTTGATAATGTACAGATAGATGATAAAGATTTAAAAATGATGTTAAAAAAGTTAAAGGAGTTGAATAAAGATGTCAGTACATAAATATGAAGTATTAAAACTGAAGCGTAGTAAACAGCCAAGATTCACAAAGGAACAACAAGAAGCAATTCTTGTAATAATGACTATTAGTTTGGCATTTATAGCATTCATAGTGTTTAGTTTTATGTTAATAACTCCAGCATTTACAGGTGGTTAAAATGAACATGACTGAACTAGCAGAGTTAGAAGAGTTAAGGGTAATGACTAAAGAACAAAAGGAAACCATAACAAAACAGAAGGAAGTAATTGAAGGGCTTTTAGACAAGAACATTGAATTATTGAAGTTGAAAGGTGGTTAAATGAATATGAAATTTACTGTTAAGGAAAAAGATAAAGAATCTATTCTTGCCCCTAGTTTATCTATTACTATATTTAACAATAGAGATAGGGATAATAAGCTTTTAGATGAATTTATAGAAGATTTAAAAGAAAAATATAAAATGATTTGAACTTCTTTATAGCACTATATAGCGAAATTAATTTACTATTTTTTACCCTTTTTTTATAGACCCTATCAGCCTTTTCTTTGTTAGGGGTAAATTTCAAGAGGTGAAATATATGGAAACAAAAGCAGAAGACCAAGAAATAGAAATAGCACGATATGGTTATATCGAATGCTCCAGCATGGAAGAACTAATCCAACAAATGAATCTGAAAGATTTAGAAGGATATTCCCCTGTATGGCCATCACATAAACCCCTACTATTCGATAAAGACAGCTATTTCATGATAGTAGAATATCATGAACCCATAGATCCTGAAGAAAAAAAAGACATCAAAGCACAATTATCTCAGTTAATCATGGATGCTGAATTCCAAGTAGCAACTGTAAATGCCAAACTTGAAGACAAAAAAACAGATTTAAACGCAAATACCGACTGGAAAAAAGCAAGTGAAACCCAAGTAAACCCAATTAAAACCGTAGGAGACAAAGCAGGATATGTTGCAAAGCAAACTAAGGAACTTCAAGCCAAAGTGGATAGTTATAAAAGTTATTTAAGCCACCTTAAACGACTTGAAAAACTTGGAATATTACCAGAAAGTGATGCACCTTGGATAAAACCAAAAACAGAGGATAAAGTTATTTATCCTATGAATGCACTGGACATGTCTGGAAACTACTATTGTGGTGACGACATGAAAAAGAAATGTGAATTATGTAGAAAATGTGAAGAAATAGGAGAGTGAAATTTATGGCACAAAGTATATTTAAATCAAAAGAAGAAGAACACGAAGAACCAGCATTAACACCAAGAAAAGTTCCAGGTGGAAATGATGATATAGGAGACTACCGAAAAGTCCCATTAAAAGATTGTGGAAATGATGAAGTATGGAACGGACAACCATTCATAGCAAACATCTATGAAGGAACAGATAAAAAAACAAAACAACCTTATTACTCCGCAGCATTCATAATATATGACCACGAGACCAGAGAAGCTTTAAGAGGTAATATCTACCTTAAAGGAATGGAAGATGACATCAAACTCAAAAAAGGATCTTTAGGATATGAACTTGTTAAAAGCATAGATAAAGTAAAAGGATTCCCGACTAAAGACAATGTAATTATAATGAAATTCAGTGAATTACAAGGCTACATCTATAATTTAAATGCAATTAAAGCTGTTATAAAAGAACAATGGAACGATGCAATGACTAGAACTTGGAATACTATTGAAATCACTGAATTAATAGAAGCACCAAAAGAGGGATAAAGGATGAAACAGGAATCCAAACTCCTTCCAATCCTTTTGAAGATACAAGAAGAAATGCCAAACCCTGAAAAAACAGCATACAGTGATTATACTCAAAGTAGTTTTGTTCCTTTAAATCAGTTACTAGCTCATATTAAACCTTATCTAATCGCAAATGACCTTCTTTTAAAACAAAATGTAGGGAATATAATTATAGGTGATAAACCGTTTTTGACTATTGAATCTAAGTTATACCATATTTCTGGTGAAGAGTATGGACTTGAAAAGATGGTTATCCCCCTACAACACAATAATCCACAAGGTTTAGGCTCAGCTATTACTTATGGGAGACGATATACTCTTGAAACATTGTTTAATATCACAGGTGAAGAGGACGATGACGGAGTTGCAGCGTCCAAAAATCAAACTCAAAGAAGTAATGGAAATAGTCACAGGACACCGAGAGCAAAAGCATCTGAAATAAATGAAACAGAATCAGAAGTTGTTAAAACAGAGAGAACCACAAGGACATCAAGAGCTAAAGCTGGAGACCTTGAAATTACAGAGGTAAAAGGAAGCAATCCCAACGGACAAAGTGATGAACCCCAACATAATACAGAAAACAATGAGCGAACTCAACGTGCATCCGAGTCTGAAAAAACAGATACAAACATGAAAAATACCCAAAGAGTTGACAGAACCCAAAGGGCATCAAGACAAGTTCAAAAAGAAACCTCAAATAGTGAAGATAAACCAGAAACACAACGAGTAACACAAAGTACAGATTTAGACTGGAAAAAACTCAGAGAGAACCTAGCAATAAACAATGCATGTGTACTAATTAAAGGACGTGGAGAACTTCCAACTACCAAAGGAGTACTACATGTTACAGAAGCAATGGTCGAAGAAGAAGCCATATCCAAAACACAGTTTAATGAAGTTAAGGAATTGTTAGGGTTAGCTTAAATACTATTTTTTATGGAGGATTATTTATGAGTTATGAAACACCCCTAGAGGTAATGCTGGGCATTTTCAATAAATTAAAGAAGCAAAGAGATACTCAAGAGAAAAAAATTCTAGAATTAACACTTCAAATAAAATATTTACAACCCTGTGATTCAGAGGACCCATTATATAAAAAATTGAAAAAAGATTTAGAAAAAGCTGAAGATACCCTAGCAGATGCAGAAAGAATGCTAAATAGTATCCAAAAACGTAAAGATGGTGGTGCATCATTAGACCAGTTTTTAACTGATGAAAATTTAGAAAAAGTTAAAAATGCATTCAATGAAAAAGCGGGACCTGAAGATCTTAAAATCGAATCAATTAACAGGAGGTAACATCTCCTATTTTTAAAATTAAATAGGAGGTGACACGATAACCATAACAGAAAACATTAAAGAAGACATTGTTTTACTTGAAATAGGAAGCAGAACATTAACCGATGACCAAATAACATCATTACAAGTAACCTTAAGACCCATATTTAATGGAACGTTAGACTTTAAAACATTAGACAAAATGAGTCAAAAACTAGCAGGGATGTTATACCAGGAAGATATTAATTTTGAATCTGCATTAAATTTATGGGGATCTCTAGACGCTAAAATCAATTTACTCAAAAATGTATACAAAAACCCTAAAAAACATTATACAATACTTTCTTTTGTTGAAATTTTACAAGAAAATGGAGAATCAATATTTGAACCTAAAGTTATACATAAAATCCAAAAAGAAGTCCAAACAATAATCGAACTGCCAAAACATCATAATATGGTTGTTGGAAGTTTAGGATCTGATACTTTAGTTGTTGTGGATCCTAGACAAAAAATAGTCTATTATGAAACAGTTATTATCAAAAATGACAATGATTACAGTAAACAAAAAAAGGTAATTGAAGCATATCCATCCGAAGTAATTGTTTATGACAGTCCATTAGCTGAAGAACCTCGTAAATTTGAAATTAAATGGGAAAGTAAAGTTAAAAAAAGTGTTTTAACAACAGGTCCTGATCTTTTAGAAGACATTAAAAATGATTTAATTCGAGACGGTTATGTTACTGCTAATAGGCTGATAAATGATATTTTACCTGCTCTTATGAATACTTACATCCGACAAGATCTAGCAGAAATTAAGACAGATATTGAAACCCCCGGATTTTTCCATAACCCCTCTACAAATGAAATCATTGGAGTGAACTATGATTTAACAGGCTCAGTACATGAAGAATTAAAACAGGGACTGGAAATATTAAATGATTTAGTCAAGTACTATACGGGAAACGAAACCAAACTGGCAACAATCTTTAAATGGGGATTAATTTCACCATTTATTTATTCTAAAAAACAGCAAGGAAATTGGACACCATGGCCTTATCTTTATGGAAAAGCTAAATCAGGTAAAACCACATTAGGTCAAATGGTTCTTTATATGTGGGGTGAACCTGATCAAAATAACGATCTCACAGGCAGTGGTTTTGATACTGTTGCACGTGTTGGTGGTAAAATAAGTCAATCTACATTTCCAATAGTAGTCAATGAACCTGCAGGTGCATTTCAAAGAGTTAGTGTAACTGAAATGTTAAAAGGTGCCATAGAACGAACCATTAGTCGAGGACGTTATGAAGGCAGACGTTTTACAAATATTCCAAGTTTTAACCCTGTTGTACTCACAGCAAACACATTTGTACCTGATGATGATGCATTAATTAGACGGTTGTTAGTGATTAATTTCACACACAACGAAAAGAAATCAGATAAAGAAATAGAAGCATTTGAAACCGAATGGCAAACAAAAAACCACAAGAAATGTAAATTCAATCTACTAAAACCTATTAGTCAAGCAGCTGCATTGGAATATACATCAGATTCAACACTATGGGATCTAGATTGGAAAGAACTCGCAGATATTTTAATAAAAAGAATCTATGCTGATGTAAATATGGAAGTTCCAGGATGGCTTTATAACTGGAGTAAATCAGAATCTATGGAAGATATGGATGAAGAACACCGAGAAGATATCCGAATTTTTTTATTAGATCAGATCAACAGAGCGTATGGTCGAGTCCAGGTATTAGATCCTGAAACTGGAGCAACAAAATTAGATGACTACAATGAAAATCTTAAAGGTGTAAATAAATTTAAGGAAAAGGTATGGACTGTTTTAAATGAACGTTTAATTGCTTGGATGATTCCTATTGAACAAAAGAATACTAAATATGTTTGTTTTACTATTGGTTTCAAGAAGGAAATACATCATGAATTAAAGGTATGCCAACCACTTAAAGGACTGGCTGAACTCATGGGTTGGAAATATACGAAAGTTAGATTACCTAAAGACCAAAAAGTAATTAAAATTCAAATGGATAAATTTATGAACTTTTTGTATCCATCTAACGATTAATCGCTTGGAACCTGAAAAGTGGTTATTCAAAAAGTTCCAAATTGAAGGTATTTAACTCGTTTATTTTTTGATTGAAGGATTAAAATTTAGTTTAGAATTTTTGGAACTTTTCCGGGGAGAGAGGACCCTCTACTTTCATATTTTAAAATTTTATGAAAATTTAATAAAACCTGTAAGTTCCAAAGTTCCTAGGTTCCACTTATTGAACTTTCATAATATAGCTAAGTTCCAAAGTTCCTAGGTTCCAAATTAAATAGATATAACATAGAATATTAAATGGTGATTGTAAATGTCAAATGAAAAAAAAATGTTTGAAATGACCAAAGAATTAAAAAACATTTTACATGGCATTGAAGAAACCTCTGGTGCTCCTAAGGAACTATTGAACATGTATGGAACTGAATGGGTAATTGCATGTATAAATTATATTTTGTATATCAATAAAGATAGAACTGAAACCATGCAGAATCTGCATAGAATATATCATAAACATGCTGATTTTGAAAGGAAAGTAAGAAAAAGATGGGATATGGGTCTGTATGAACCATTTACTCAAAGAGATCCTATACCTCCGGCAATTAGACATGAAGTTTTTAAAAGAGATAATTATAGATGTCTTGAATGTGGAAAAACCAATAAAGAAACAACTTTACATTTAGATCATATTCGTCCAGTTACTCAGGGAGGATCTGATGAATTAGATAATCTTCAAACTTTATGTGAAACCTGTAATATTGCAAAATCTAATAGAGCATGGAAGGGAGGTAATAATGAAAGTTAAAGTTGGTATTTTTGAAAAAGTTTATGTTTGTCGTAAATGTGGAAACCCAAATATAAGAATTTACACGGAATCAATCGGAGGATCCTCTTCATGTTATGAATGTCCTGAATGTAAACGTGCAGCTTGTAACCCACAAAAAATGTTAAAACTAAAAAATGATGTTGATCCTGAAGATATAATAAGAATGCGTAATGAATTAATTGAAAATTCAGCAAATGGATATACTTCTTATAGTCCTCATCTTTCAAGAGTAATTGAAATGGGGAATGCATTAGTTGAAGGTAAATCTATAATTAAAGATGTTACACAATTAGTTTACAAAAACAAAGTGTTAATAAGTCGTAACAAGAAAAAAATAGTAAGTGAATGAGGTTAATAAAATGGAAGAAAAAAGAACTGGTATCAAATGTGATTGTGGTACTGAATTTATTTTTGATGGTGATGGGGTATTGTGTAGAACCTGTGGAACCAAAATGACTATGGAAGAATTTGAGAAATATAAGAAATCCTTAAAATAAATTAATTAAAATTTTTAGTCTATTTTTACTTGTTAATTTGAATACTATTTTTTTTGATTTTTAAATTTAATTTAAACAATCCTATTAATAATAAGGAGGTATTAGCTATGGCTATCTGTAAGTGTGGTAAGGCTATGGAGTATATTGAGTCTCGTTGGGAAGGTAAAACTAAAATAGTATTATGGCGTTGTCCTGCTTGTGGAATGGAAGAGGAGGTTTCATAATGAAAATTTATCTTGCTTCAAGCTGGAAAAATCATAAGATGGTTCGAGATATTGCAGAATATTTAAGAACTGAAGGCCATGAAGTTGATGATTTCACAGACGATTCACAAGGAAGGTTTGTTTTTAGTTATAAAGAAATCACAGAAGATGATCAGAAATTAAATGCAAAAAATTTCATGCAAGATAAAAGAGCCCAACAGGCATTTAAAGAAGATAAATCTAGAATTGATTGGGCAGATACTCTTATATGTGTATTGCCTTGTGGATTGTCTGCACATATGGAACTTGGATATGCTGCAGGTAAAGGTAAGAAAGTAATTATTTATGCACCAGATGGTTTTGCACCTGGTGAATGGGAAGTGATGTATGGATTTGCAGAAGGCATGACAGAATCCTTAAAGGAAATATATAAAATTTTAGGTGATTAGATGGCACGTGGTAAAATTATAGATGATAAAAATTTATGTCCAAAATGTCTATGTCCAACCATTATGTTACAGACACGTAAATCCAATTTATGGCGTTGTGTAAATCCATTATGTAAGAAGTCACCAGAAGGTGGAGGTTACTTTGGAACTGATAAACGAATACCAGTTGAGAGAGTGAATTTCCTTGTGGATCTAATAGAGTTGGATATCCCTAGAAAAGGTGAAATAGAGTTTAAGAAGGAACCTAAACTATATTTAAAATAGAATTTGGGGTTTTGTAATGGATTATTGTAATGGAAAAATAGAAATAATCTACTACTATAACTTAGTAATAAGAGGTGATCCAATTGGTTAAAAGTGTTTATATAGAACTTGTAAATGGTAAACGAAAGGAAATAGTTGAAAATGAAGAGTTTAAATATTTTCATCCATATTCTGCAAAAGTGAGATCTTTTGTAATAAATGCAAATGAGATTAAAATAAGTCTTGAAGACGATACGATAGTCAATTATCCAATGACTAACATAGTTAGTTATTCTATTAAAATGAGAAATTAGTTAATTGATCTATAATGTGCGTGTGACATTTTTTAAATTTTTTCTATTGATATTTTTTTTAAATATTATTTTTGTTTGGCTATAACCTAATTAAACACTATTTTAAATATTTTTAGAATACTTTTTGCAGAACGGAGGCTTGAGAAGTTTGATAGAAAATTCTGAACCTGAAACAATCTATGATGAATTGTTTAAAGATAAAAAATTTGCATTACCTCAGAATAAACATGAAAGACCTATTAGGGAAACGGAATTACAAAAAATCAAAGATAAAGAAACAGGTGAAATAAAAAAAATAGAAGTCAACACATACGGTGAATGTATTGAATGTGGATATCCACTAGTAGCACTAGACCACCACCGAGCAGAACGAATATGTGAATGTGGAATGACAAATAAAAAGATAATACTACTTCCAGACACTGGAATGAAAAAAGAACGTAGCAAACAGCCATTAAGAACCAGTAAGAATACAGGATACACACCTGAAGAAGCACAATTTTTGAATTCCAACAGAAAACGAAGAGGACCCAAAGTAAGAAGCGAAAAACAAGACTGGAAAAAATCACAGCATATATTCTTCCTTGGAACTATTAAATCTCAACTATTAATGAATTACACACAGGAAAAACGAGTTAAAGAAATAATAAATAATCATTCATTACATTTAATCCACAGTCGAGTTGATGCTAGGACAGTTATTGCAGGGATCTGTAGATATATTCTCTTGCAAGATGGAAGAGGTAAAGAGTTAAGATATAACCGTTCTGCTTTTAAGTTTGTAGGGTTAAATGAATTTAATTATAATGTTATAGAGCGTAATCTTAAGCGGTTAGGTTTTTAAAGTTATATTAACTATTTTTCTAAATATTTGTAAACCGTACCTATATAATAAGAGAACATAATAAGATACTAATTTTTTATTGTTATTGGGTTGTTCCGCATTCAATGACCATATATTACACCCTTTGTAACCCCCTATTTCTCATAAACCACCTCTTGATTTATCATACATTTTAGGGGGTTACATTTAAATTCTTTAGTCTTATCGGAGGCGGTAAGCAGTTATAATATAATTTTTGGAGGCATAAATAATGGATAAAACAGTACAAATAGAAATAGTGGCATTTGTAGGTGCAGGATTTTTACTAGCAATGTACCTAGGACAAACAGTAGTCGCAGGAACATGTGCAGGTATCCTTGGAGGAGCATTAGTAGGTAAAAATATTTTAACCGATAACACATCCGAACCAACTGAAGAACCATCACAAGACGAAGTCTAAATTGTTTTTCATGAATTAACCACTCTTTTTTAACGGCCTCAAAATTAGGCTTGACTAAACATGAAAACACAAACAAAAAAAGACCCATATCATATCTGTGTCCATGAAGACGATTTTACAGAATTATTTAAACGTTCAGACATAAAACAGGACTCATTAGGACGGATTGAACGAACACTCGAAACAAAAGATGCGAAAAATGGAATTATAAAAGAAGGTCAAGATAAAGAATTTGATAAATTAGAACAAAGAACCGAAACATTATATGGTATGGTAGCGGAAACTCGAAGTGATGTGGCGGAAATTAAAGGGTTTATCCAAGGTCAAGACAAAAGAGAAGCTGTTGAAACCAGAGAACATGATGCCGACATTAAACAAGAAGAAATAGAAAATGCAGATAAAAGATGGCATCTAGACCGTTTAGATAAATGGTTAATTGCAGTACTTACAATGATTGTTGCAGTCTGTAGTATTATTGCGGGGTTATCAGTATGGTAATTGATACAACAAGTTTAACATCTATTTTTGATGTAGCAAGAACCCTTTTACAAGTATATACGGCTATTCTTTTAACAATAATATTTTTTTATATTAAACATAAACTCTGAAGGTTGATACCACGGCCACGATTTACCATCCCACAATTAAAAATTATTTTTATTATAATGGACCAGCTCCAACTTTGAGTGACCATAAATTTGCATTGAATTATCTCAAATCTCGGTTCAAAAAGAGTCACGTGGTTCCAAAATTATGACATTTAACAAAAAGATTAAAGTCTCTTATTTTCTCTCCAAAATTGTGACAATTACCGACAAGTCTAACCGCCTCAAAGCGTCACACCAAAATCGAGATTTTTAAGTGAAGTTCTAAAAGTTGGTTCCATGATTCCATTTGAAATGTAGGAACTGAACTTTGCAACTGGAGTTGTCCGTCACTCCAAAATTGTGACACTTAACCTAAGTTACAAATTTCACTAAGCATCATTCCAAAAGTATGATACAAAACATCAGTTACAAATCCAACTTTCTATCATTACAAATTAGTCACGTCACTCAAAACACCCAAAAACAAAACATGATATAATCCATTAAATAATAAAAAGAAGCCATTAAAAAGCTTCTTTAAAACATGATAATTACACCATTACAAAACAATCACGTCACTACAATTTAGTGACATATTTAACAAATTTTTAGATCACCTATTCATCACTACAAAATCATGATACTCTTAAAATAATTTAATGATCACAAAGTGTCATTCCATTTCAATGACAAAATTTAAAAAATGGAACTGACCTTCCACGCCAGTACTAAAAAATGCTGAGATCCAAATATTCTAAAACTCAGTTCCATCATTCCAAAATAATGACACTTTTCAAATAATTTAACAACCCCAAAGTGTCATTCCAAAATAAGGATAAAAAATACTATTTCTAAATATTACAAATCATCATACAAAAATACTCACGTCATTCAAATTTACATAGAATTATTTGAAATCTCGATATAAAAGGAAGTAAATTTAACTAAATTTTATTCAATTTTATTACAATTTTAACTCATTTTTAATCAAAGTTTATCAATTTATACTCAAAGTGGTTCTAATGTCTGAAGAAAATCAAATTTGGAAACGAATTGAGTATGAACGTGACAAGGCATTTTTATTATTTTCTATATACCGTGACCTTGGACCTACCAGATCCTTGGAAAAAGTAAGGGTAAAGTATGGAGAAAGTAAGGTAGAAAAATTAACTTCTCAACAAATTGAAAAATATTCTTCTAAATATAATTGGGTTGAACGTGCCAGTGCTTATGATGATTTTCTTGATGAAAAGAGGATGGAAGAAAATTGGAAGGCTATTGAAGAGATGAATAAACGTCAGGCTGAAGATGCGATTACTGTTCAAACAAAAGCTTTAGAGGATTTAAAAGATGTTACTTATTCAGCTGAAGAGTATAAGGCCAGTCCTGAAGGCCGAAGAACATCAGCAGCCCGAACATGGGAAATTGGAGTAAGAAATGAAAGATTAGCCCGTGGTGCTGCAACCGA
>NZ_JAIOUQ010000017.1 GCF_019931065.1 Methanobacterium spitsbergense
CAGTTGGTAGCAAGTTTAACAGAGCCCGCCCCCTTATAAGAGAGATGACACAGGGGCTTGTATCGATAAATGAGTTATTGACTACGAAGATTTATCATGAATCTAGTTACAAAGAATCTTATTTTGAATTATTAAAAGGTGAGATAGGTCGACTTGCCCCCGTAATGCCTATATCTCCAAATATTATTGACAGCCTTAGTCAAGGCTTTAATTATCTGCGTAAACCAAGATTACCTTCAAATTTAAATCCTAATGTAAGGAGTACAATAAGATGAGTCCAACAAATAATGAAACTGCAAATATTCCTATAATGGGAAATGATGCTCAAGATAGGATGTTTAATGCTATTCAAAGATTTGATTCATCTTTCCGTTACCATGAATTACTCCAAGTATTAGATTTCCCATATGCAAATGAATATGAATTAGTTATGCATTATACACGTGGAAAAGCACGACCATTTGTTGATATAAAAACTCATGCTGATGTAGGGGTAGGTTTTGAATTAAACCCTGTTGGATTTAAAGATGATGCAACAGGTGACGATGCAAAGGAAAAGGCTGAAGCATTTATTAAAGAAATTGATTTAAATGGTACTTTAAAGAATTTCCTGAGATGGTACCGTATCCTTGGAAGAGGATGTATCATTGAAACACGTGATGGACTTGGTAATTATTATCAAGATCCAAATATTGGTGTTACAGGGTTTGATTCGATAAATCCTATGACATTAACATATGAAAGTATCGATAATGTAATGTCAGATCCAACAGGATTAAAACAATATCAACAGAATACAGCTTTAGGAGGCAATAAAACAGCCCCAACATTCAGTCAAGACCGTGTTATTTACCGAACTAATAGTCTTTCAAAACTATCTGTGATGGGAGATAGTAAACTTCAAAACTGTATAGTAGACCTAAGAAATGCTGGAAGATTCCCACATAATAGACGTGACCTTGCTAAAATTTACAGTCAAATATCACGTATTGTCACACTTAACATCAAACAGTTAAGAGAATTAGAGATGGGTCAAGCTGCAACTGCAACAAATGAAGCATTACAAGCCCATATGGATAATACAGCCGAGTTTTACCGTAGACAAGAAGAGAGAGGAGGAACCTTTGTTGTTCCTGATTGGGAAACTGTTATTCAATCAAGCTTTGCAGGTAAAGAAGTTAAAATGGTAGAGCTTGAGATGCAAACCTATGAAAGCATAGGACGTGAAATGGGAGTACCTTTAGCACTTGTTATGAGTGTAGCTGCAGGAGATATGAACCGTGCAACTATGGAATCTGTGACAGATCTATTTGTGAGCATGCAAGAGAAAGGTACACGTGACGAGATAGTTACCCCAATTATTGAGAGATGTGTTAATAATTATTTAAATAGTCAAGGCATAACTGAAGGAAGATTAGAAGTTGAATATAATCCATTCTTACCTGTAGATATGGAAAAAGTTGGAAGGATCATACAATACTTATGGCCTACAGGTGCAATAAGCAGACCAGATGTTAGACAGATGGCAAGACTACCAAATGCCCCATATATGGGAGGTCAAGAATGGGATGGAATGGACCCATTCCCTACACCTCAAGAAGCAGCAAGTACACCAACAGCAAGTACAGGTGAAACACTCTCAACTGTTAAAGATTTATTATTCAGGAAAGATTTACTTAAAAGATTATAAGGTCTAATTCTCATGAAAGAATGTAACGATTGTAAACACCTATCAGGGATGGTTGCAATCGATGAACTAACATTAGACGTTTTAATAACCAAAGCAGTTAACAACAATAACCAAACCAATACATCAGATAAACCTACTTTTGAACCAAATGAAAACTTTGGTGAAGGTACACCTACAAAAGATGAACTAGATTATCGTGGAGATTTAACCGGATATCTTGAAACAATCTACGATAAAACAGTTAAATTTTTATTAGACAAGGAAACATTACCTGAAGATAAAATAAAAACAATAGACATATTCATCACATCATTCATTAAAGAAGCCCAAGGAAGAGTCGAACCTTTAATCAAAGACAGATACCAAGAGGGTTATGATGGGATGAACTCTACCTTAAAGGGATATGATGTCAAACCTCCAAAACAAAAATCAAAACAACCCAGATTAGACAGTATTCTCAGACAGCAATTAATGAATATTGAAGACATTGGACTTGTCTTGAGAGGGAGGATACGACAGATATTCAACATGGATGATATCAATAGCTATTATGCATCAATAACCCAATCATCTGCAAAGACTAAAGCCGTGACCATACCTTCTACATGGACACAATGCATGAAAGATGCAAGTAAAGATCATCCCGAAATGACTGAGATAGAATTAAGAGAATATTGTGAAAATCTTGGAAGTGCAAATAGTGCATTTAATGATTCCCAAAACCGTTTAGATATATTAGGGATGTTCGGATGGGTTGAAAGTCAAAAGACAGGATGGTTAGAGGCAGGATTATTTGCAGCTGCAACTTTAACATTAGCAATAGATGTTGACTGGGTAACTGTTGGAGATGATAGTGTCTGTGAATATTGTCAAGATAATGAAGATAACAATCCATGGAGTATAACTAACATCCCTGAAGAGCACTATGGAGGACGTTGCAAATTAGTTGTTGCAGGTGTCGAATTTGATGCTTAGGATTTGAACTATTTAATTTCAAATATTATTTAATATCTTCTAAAATTGACATATAATAATCCTTAAACTCAGTTATACAATTAGAACATTCTCCTATGGGACTATTTAACCTTAAAATAATTATTCTTTCTATATTTTCTCTGGTTGTTCCTACTACTTCTGCAGTATACTTATATTCTGATAATTTTTCATTAACTTCATTTATCTTCTCTAATGGTAAATTTTCATCAAAGAAAGTTAAAATGGTTTTTTTATCCCCAATATGTCCTATATATTCTAACATTTTATCACCATTATTTAATTAAATTATACACGCTTAATAATTTGTTATTTTTTATTAAACAATTTTATAGGAGGTTAGATTAGCTTATGCAAGATTCAAAAATACTTAACAAAAGATTTAAGTTTAAAATGCCATTAATAACCAAATCGGCTGATTTTAAAAATGCTGATAGGGATGAATTTGGTTGTAAGCATATTTCGTTTGGCCTGAGTACAACAGTCGAGGATCTTCAAGGAGATACCATGACCGATAATGCCATGAATAAAATGGTCGAACTACTCAAAGAAAACCCAATAGCAATCAATGATGGACATAATCACAGCTTAAGAGATGAGATAGGCCCTACAACTGATGTATGGATTGAGGATACTGATTTAATTGTTGATCTCCGTGTCCGTAAGATGTGGGAAGATGAAATTGAGGATGTATTAAACTCAGGACTTCCCGTTGGAGGCAGTATCGAAGGTGTAACATTAGCAACTAAAACAATAACACAAAAATCCATGGATGATGGATTTATTCTTAAAAAGGAAATCATAGATGACCTTCAATTATTCGCAGGTGCATTAACTGCTATTCCTGCAGCATGGAATCTTAGAGGCACAGCAAAATCAAAAACATGTACTCATTCAATGTGTGCTCAGATTCAAAAGTCTATGGATATGAAGAATCTTGGAGTTGTCAAAATCAAGAAATCAGATTATGAATTAAATAAAGCAATGGAGGATGATACGATTTCAGTAATAAATACTGATGGCTCTTTTGAATCATTAAGAGCCGATATAGATGAAGCATTATCAGCCAAATATGCAGATAGTGAAGGGAGTGGAATGAGAGGATGTTGGATCAGATACACATTCCCTGATAAAGTTGTAGTCGAACCATGGGTTGGTGATGATGTATATGTTATACCTTATGCTCGTGATGTTAACACTGATGAAATAACACTCGGAGACCCTACAGCTGCAGAAACGCAGATAGTAACTAAAATGATTAAAGAATTTGAAGCTACAAACGATTTAGAAAAAGCAATGAAGACATTCAATGATAAAGGAGGAGATAAATTGACTAAAGAGAAAGATGAAGGATTTGTAAAAAAAATAAAAGGTTTATTTGACTCAGGACATTTAGATTTCATGAAATCAAATGAAGTTGAACCAATAGAAGAACCACCTGTAATTGATGAACCTGAAGAACAGGGAGGAGAACCTATGGAAAAAACAGCAGTACCTAGAGAAGAAATTCAGAAGATGATAGATGAAGGTGTTGATGCAAAAACTAAAGACATGAAAACTACTTTAGAATCCATCACATCAGAAAATAAATCTCTTAAACACAAAGCTTTGATTACAAAAGCTTTAGATTTACATAAAAAGATTAACCCTACAAAAGACGGAGAAACCGATATAAACGAAGAGGACTTCATGAAATCTCTTGAAGAATCCATGATAGATGAAGAGGATCCAATGTTTAATAAGGATGCATTTGAAGCAAATCCTGACTTCTTTGTTAAAACTGAAGTTAAGAGTATGGAACGTACACTTAGCAAAACTCCAGATGGAGATATTCCAAACTTTGTAGATAAAAGCCTAGAAAAACAGGCTACAGCAAATGCTGAGAAAGCTAAAAAAATTAGAAAAGATTTAAATGAACAGGGTAGGTGATTAAGATGGGTCTACAACCATTTAACGGACATGAAATAGCAATAGAAGTCACAGCAACTGAAGTTATACCTGCTTATGCTATTGTTAAATTTAATGCAAGTGATAAAACTAAAGTTGACCTTGCAACTGCAGGAGATATCCCATTAGGAGTTGCAATACCACATCCTGATGAAATGATGCCAGATGGAAACGGCGGTTTAATAAAGAGAACAGGATACCAGATAGGAGAAAGAGTTACTATCTACGATTCAGGAACTGTTTTTGTTAAATGCGGAGTTGCTAATGTAACAGCTGGAGATAAATGTGTACCAATGGCAGGAGGCCTTGGCGCTAAACTTGCAACCGACACATTCACAGATGCAGCAATAGCAACCCATGATGATGCTAAAATTAACGCTGCAATTAATGGATTAATAGATGAAGTACAGGCAGCAGCCACGGCTAAAGACACAGTATTAGGTAAATATCTAGTAACTGGTGTTATAACTGATTTAATACCTGTAAGGATTAAAATATAAAGGAGGAGATGAAGAATGGGAAATTTACCAAGGTCAATAACTGATTTTTTCGATGTAAAAGCTATACTAGCATATAAAGCACCTTTGATTGGTACTACTGTATTAGCTAGAGGTGTTGATTTACCTCTAGGAACTGGAACAGTTTCTAGGGATCAAGTCGAATATCCCGTAAGTAAAGCTAAAAGAGGGTATAGGGTAAGGGAAGTTCCAAGGGAAACTGCTGAGAGAACACCTAAAACCGTAACTGTCATAGAACATACTCATGGTTTTGATTTACATAAAAATGTATTAGCTGCATATGCTAGGATGGGTGAAGCTGCTCTTAATGGTACGGATGCCACAAACTCAGGTAGATTAGTAGCCGAATCATTTGATGATGTAGTATTCAACGGGGATTCAAATGCAGGTACAAAGGGTATTTACTCAGATGCAGGACTAACACCTTATGCGGTAGACGATGGTAAGGAATGGAATGATCCTACAGGTGCAGCCCCTGATGAGGTAATTGTGGAATGTATAGGTGAACTTGAAGCATCTCAAAAATATTTGGGACTTGATAAAAAACTCATATTATCACCATTACCATATAATGCACTTCTTAAAAGAGTTCCACAAACTTCAGCTACTTATATGGATTTTGTTGCTAAACTTTTCAAGAATGGGGTTAATGATATCTATAGAACCACTGCATTAGCTAATGGTACCGGACTTCTTGAATATTATGGTACTGAGGTTGCAGAAAGGAATGTTGAACTAGATATAGAGACATATGCTGTACAAGGAGGGGTACCTGATAAAAACAACCTGATCTATTTCAATGTTGAAACTTACCAGGCAACAGATATCCATCATTTAGATGCATTCCTTCCAATCACCAATCTCTGGGATACCGGTTAATAAAACTGATTCCATCCTAAAATTCCATATTTTTTTAATAGAAGGAGGAATTGATTATTATGCCAAAAAAGAAAGAAGAGCTAGAACAACCTGTTAAAAAACAGGAAGAAAAACCAATAGAACAACCAGTTAAAGAGGTTATAGTTGAAAAACCTATTGAAGTTAAAGATTTATCACAGACAGAACGATCTAATCTCATAGAACAGGTTAAACAACAGGATATTCAGGACCATTTAGATGCTGAAAAACAGAGGATAGAATCTACAATATGTCCTAAATGTAAAAAATCATTAAAATTAAATGCAGAAGATTATCTTAAAGAAGGGAATACACCCAAGATAGTTGAATGTCCTAATTGTGAAAGATTAATAAGGGCATATGTTAGATATCCCGGACCTATTGAAATATTTAAAGCAGAAATTACAACAAAATCTAGAGGATATGCATTTGCTACCCAAAAACCAGGGTTATGGTCTGATAAAGATACTGTTAAATGGATTGAACAGGAAGTTGAAAGATCAGACAATGGTAAATCTAGCCTATCAGCTGAAGGCCAGAAATTGTTCAGAATACAACAGTTAATCCTCAAAAAACAGAAGGTAATCAAATAAATTCTTGGAGGTCTAATTTATGACAGGAGATAAACCAATAAGTATACCTCAAGAATTAAGGAAACTGAGCAATGCAATATTAACTAAAGCATTCGCAACCGCTAACACAAATGGGACACCAACAAACGCCCAACTTATAAGTGCATTTGGAGGAGTAGCAACCGTAGGGGCAGGGTTCCAAGGAGTATTCCTTGACAGTCATGCAAGTGGTAAAACATATCGTGTCATTTGTGATGGTGTTAAATACTTTGTGAATGAAGCCACAGCAGCTGCATAATTCTATTTCTTTTTTTTGGAGGATAAAAATATGAGTTATGCAGATTCTAGTGTTGTGGAGACATTAACAAATCGATTAAAACCCGACAAGAATACTGATAAATATGAGGCATTACTTAGTGTTGCAATTGATGATGCTGAAGATATAATTAATGGAGAATTGATTAAAAACAATATCCCAATACCAACAATACTTGAGAGTATAGATCCTAAAGATCCATTGAATACACTTATAAAAGCGGGAAACCTTTATACTGCATCATTTATGTTCAATGCTTATTATTCAGACAATGAATCATTAAGTCCCACATCCAAAGCATATAAAGAATCTGCAGACGATAAGGTTAAAAGTTATATAGATATTATCCTTGGCGGATATGATGAGGATACAAAGGAACAGGGGAAACCAGATTTACCTCCTGTTGGATCATTAGTGAATAGATACTAATTGATTTATTTTAATTTACTACTTTTTGGAGATATCTTAAATGCCATCTGCATCTTTAACTTTTAAAATTGGTAAAGATAATGTATATAATCTCTATCAAAAGATAATTGATGGGTTACCAGATGATACAATTCTACTTTTAGATGATCTCGCAGAAATTTATAAGGATAATATGGACATTGAAGCTCCAAATTTAACAGGTTTCCTTATATCAATGCATGTCATTGAACAGTTAGGAACTTATGATCGTTATATCTACAGTGAAGCTTCTTATTTTGATGATGTAGTTAGCGGCCATGCAGTTTATGGACCTATCTTCTCAGATTTACAACGACGTTGGTGGTTCTGGTATTTACAGAATGTTCTCGGAGGAGAATATGAAAATAGAACAGATGGCCGTCAACCAGGAAACGATTACCCTACAAGAGCATATCACAATGCACAAAGCGCCATAGATTACAGACTTCATGAATATATAACCAATATAGGAAGGACTTAAATGTATGATTTAGAAACTGTTAAAGCAACATTCAAGACTAAACTCAAAGATTTAACAGATCCTTGGGATATATCTGAAGATCCAAAACCAATTATTGTAAATCTTACACGAGGAGAACCTGATCTTATCAGTTTACAAGATGGGGTTTTAGCAGGTCTGGTTTTTATGGGTGGTATGGAACAGCCTTTAGGACTGAATAAAAGAGGACCCATAAATGCCGTTATTAGTAAACCGAAAAGGCAAGTATGGCAATCAGATATAACTGGGGCAGTTGTATTATTTGTACCTGGAAACGATGACGATGCAGATACTGTTGCAACCCATTTAAGTGATGTTGTAAGTGATTTTTTTAAGGATCCTGATTGTTTAGGTTTACCTGGTGTAATTGTAACTCCTTTAATTACAGGAAATAGTATGAACTGGAGACCTTTAACAATAAGTTTAGAAAATACAAAAAAACCTATTAAATCTTTAACAGCTGCTATTAAGTTTAGTATTACAATTGATGATAACAAAAAACATTGAATTCACTTTTTATTTTAATTAAATTTTATTATACTATTTTTAATGGAGGTGTCTAATTTGGGAAAAATGGATAAAACAACTCTCAAAAAGATTGTTAAAAAATATACTGATAAAGGAGATGTTGAAACTGCAAAGGAACTCCTATTAACATGGGGCCCACGAATAGAAGATTTTAATATTAAAACTGAATTAAAGAAACTGGATAAAATTAAAAAATAATATTTAAAGGAGGAATAATATGCCACCAATAAGTCAAGAACAGGTTTTAATGCAGCAGAACTTTGATGTATATCTAGGAGACAAATATACGAGAGTCGCATTAACAGGATTAATAGATGGAACAAACACGGATTTTTATTTAACAGAAAATTATTACCCCATCTATCCTGGAGAACTAAGGATCACTCCAACAGTTGATGATATAGTAATAGAAACAGAAAAGGATGACGTATACACTACTGTCGCATTTGCATCCCTATTAACCACAAGAGACGATTATGGAAATGAAGTATTTGCAGGCGTGCGTCTTGCAGAGGCACCTGAAGCAGCAAGTGTGGATAGTGTTGTAGGAACTGGAAGAGCTCAATTTGCACCTGTTGTTTGTCAATCATTTGAAATGCCAACAAAACAAAAGATGGATGATGTTGAAGGTATAGGTACTACAGATGTTATATATGGGTTTGGTTCAATCAAACAAACCTTTAAAGCAGATTTGATAACATCTAAAAATACTATATTGATATCAAAAAGACTTTTCTATATCTCAGATACAACAGGGGATGAAGTTGAACCTGGTTTTGATGCAGGGGAAATGGTAAATGCACCTAAAATTCTATCAGGATTTATGGCAATTACAGATCCTCAAGATGAAACTATTATTCTAGGGTTCTATAAATTTGAACAAGTAATGATAAGTCCCGATACTCCTGGAATTAAACAGGGAAAAGCTGGAGATCTAAAATTAGAAGCAACTATCGGAGCAAAACCAAGACTCTTAACTCCACAAGTAGAGGGATCTACAAAGAGTAGAACAAGAATGACAATGACACCTAAATCCGCATCTGCAGGAGCTGCAATCACAAATCTAACTGCAGTTTTAGAAGATGGTGAAGGTAATTTAATCAGTGGAAAATCTATTACTTTCATTGTAGATGGAGTTAGTGCTGGAACAGCTACTACAAACAGTTCAGGCATAGCAACACTCGCAACATACACACCATCACCTGCATTAACTGCAGATAGTTATACACTTATAGCTGAATTTTTAGGAGATACTGCATATGCACCTTCTAATGATTCAAGCGTATTGGTGTTAAGTTAAAATACCTTATTTTTTTTAAATAAATTATTTCTTTTTTCGGACTGTACTCAGTAAAAGCCTATTTGGATGTTCAAATCATCCCAGTCCGTATCTAAAATATTTTTGGAGGCTTTAAAATTATGTTACCAAATTATTATCCAACATCAACAATCAAAGTAAATGGTAAAGAAATTGAAATTGAACCATATCGTGTAATTGAAATAAGAGATTATATCACACCTTTAGATAAAATTACAGCTAAATTATCCGGAATAATATCTAAATTAGAATATTATACTGGGGCCACTATTGACGATCCATCACTTCCTATTGTACCTACGAAAGATTTATCATTAGAAGACATTGATAAAATGGCTGAATTAGGAGAGGAAGCTGTTGATCTAAAGTTACAGGCAATGGAATTAAGTTATAAAGTAGCACAATTAGGACTTAAACGTGCATTATACAAAGAAGCTTATACTAAAGTTGGTAAGGAATTGGATGAATTTAAGGATATTGGGGTCACAGAATCCCAAACCCAAATTGTTACAAGACTTATGATGAAACTTGCAAATCAGGACATGCCCATGGTCGCTGATACAAAAAATCGGTTGAAGGACAAAAGGGAAAAAAAGAGATCTGGGAAATAATTGAAGGATGGGCATTAATTATAAGTCGAGAATTTAACAAGTTTGATTTTGAAGATATTTTAAGATGGAACATGTCTAAATTTTGGAAACATGTTGATTTTCTCATCCCTGAAGATAAAAAAGTTCAAATCACAGAGGAAGAAGCAAATATTAGATCAACCAATTCAATGAACGCTTTAAGCAAAATACAAATGAAACAGGTAAACAAAGACAAATAAACTACTTTTTTTTATTAAAGAATAACCACCAAATAATAAATCCCAGACCTAAAAGACCTATTGGGAAAAAAGCAATAGCAGTAAGTAAACCAACAAATATTAAAAAAATTTTTCCTACAAGTTTAATACTAAAAAAAGTAGCACCCTTTACATCAATATGCGTTTCCATTTTACGCCCTACATCACTTTCTTTAAGGAATTTATCTTCTTCATTTTGATCCAAACTACCTTTAAATTTTAGAGTACTTCCACATTCACAATTATTATCAAAATCTGCAGGTAATTCTCCTTCTTGGAGTTCATAATATTTGTTACATTTTTCACAAACCAAATAACTCATTATATCAATTTCCATTTTTACTTTGGAATTATTCTTATTTAAATTATCATATTATTTTTTTACATATTAATTTGCTATTTTAATTTTATTTGGAGGAATCTTTATCTCAGATACACAACAACTAGGAATCGAAGTTTTAGCAGAGGTTCAATCTGCTATCGAAGATTTAACTAACTTATTAAACACTATTAATGAATTTCCTAGTGATAAAGTTACATCTATTGATATTCAAACAGAAAATGTTGAAGCGATAACTACTGTTAAAGAAGATTTAGCAGGTATTGTAGATAAGACCGTTGATGTAACAACTGATGTTGATGAAACAGAACTTAAGAGTTTAGAATCTGAACTAACAAGTATTCCTGATAAAACAGTGGATGTGGATACATCTGTTGATGAAACAGAACTTAAGAGTTTAGAATCTGAACTAACAAGTATTCCAGATAAAACGGTAGATGTAGCTACTTCTATTGATGATTTAAATTTACAAAATCTTCAGAGTGAATTGAATAGTATTCCAGATAAAAATATTAATGTTGATATTACTGATTCGGGAATGAATGAAGTATCAACGGATGTAAATAATTTATCAACAGATTTAGAGGATGCAGGAACAAGTGCTGAAAAGTTAGGTACTGATATTGATAATATAGATCCAACTTCCATTAAACAGACAGATGAAGCAGTAACAGAATTAGATGCAGATTTGGGAGGAGTTAGTGGGGGAATGAATGATACCACGGCCTCAACTGATAATGCTAAAGGTTCAATGAGTAGTTTTACAGGAGTACTGGCAGGACTTGGTATTGGTGCATTTATTTCTCAGGCAGTATCTGGTGCAGGTAGATTTGAAGATAGTTGGACTCGGATGGGTACAGCGTTAGGAGATTTTGGATTATCAGGAGATGGTGTTAAAGAGAAATGGGGCAGTACTATAAGTAGTATTACCAGTTCTACTGGACGTGGAGCAGGGGATGTGAGAGAATTTTTTACCCAGATGGGAATTGCAGGAATCACTAATGCAGATATATTAACTGCAGGATTTGGAACCATATCTGGAGCAGCATTTATTACAGGTAAAGATATTGGTGCTATTGAGAATACTTATCAGCGTGTTGTTGCTGCAGGAACATTTAATTCACGTACTATTAAACAATTAGGATTAAATGATCAGGATGTTTATAAGGCAACTGGTAAAAGTGTTGCCCAAGTTGCTGAAGAAATGAAGACTATGGATTCTAATCAGAGAGCAGCATATCTTAATGGTATTATGTTTTCTAAATATGGATCTGATGCTAATGAGGCATATAAAAATTCATGGCAACATGTAAATGATCAACTAACTCGTTCAGGAGAATTCTTATTAAGGGTAATTGGAGGGCTAATATTACCCCTTGTTGTACCTGCCTTAAATGTCGTAAGTGGAGTTCTAGGAACTATTGCAGGTACTATTGATAAAATGAATGGTCCTTTGGGTAATGCTGCCAAACTTGTTTTAGGCGGGGTTGTAGCATTTGGGGCGTTAGTTGCTATTATCGTTGGTTTGTCCTCCGTTTATAGAGTTTTACAAATTGAACAAGCATTGATGATGACCCGTCAATTATTATCTACTGCTTATACTTATGCACAAACTGCAGCCCAGGCCGCATATGCTCTTGCTACTGAAGGAGTAAGTGGAGCATTAGCTGTTTTACGTGGCGTAACAACATTAGAAATAGGAACTGCTGCAGCACATGCAACAGCAATTAATGGAACAACTATTGCACAGAATGAAGGAAGACTTGCAACAATAGGTGCAAGTTTAGCTAGAGCTGAGAACACAGTTCAAACCGGATTATCAACAGCCGCCACAACACTTTTAACAGCTGCTACATCTGCTTATAATTTTGCTACAGGTGGAAGTGTACTCTCAACAGTAGGAGCTGGAGCGTCTAGACTTGCTTTGGCCGTTGCAAGTGGTGCTGCAACTATAGCAACCGGTGCTTTATCAATTGCTACTGGTATTTTGAACGTAATAATGGATGCAAACCCGATTATGTTAATTGTTTTGGCTTTAGCTGCTTTAGTTGCTGGTTTAATTTGGGCTTATAACAATGTTAAACCTGTTCATGATGCTGTTAATTGGCTTTGGGGATTACTTACTAGCTTTTGGTCTTGGATGACTGGTAGTGCTGGGTCGGGGGATATTTGGAATTGGTTATGGAAGGGTGTTAAATTTGCTTGGGATATGGTAACTCTTCCATTGACAATAGGGAGAATATTAATTGAAACTTTTATTAACTGGCTTACAGGTGGAGCGGGAGCATCTGGTATTTGGGATTGGATCTGGAAAGGATTGCAAGGTGCATGGGATAACATATATAATTTCTTCCAAGAACTTGCAAATTTCTTAATTGGTCTTCCTGCTAACATGAACAAGTGGGGTCATGACATAATTCTTGGATTAATTAACGGTATTATAAATGCCATACCGGGATTAAGACAAGCATTATCTGCTATTGGTTTAAATTTCCCACAATCCCCACCAAAAGAAGGACCATTAGCAGCCGTTACAGAGGATGGTGCGGAAAGTTGGACTTCTGGTATTGCGGGTGCAATGAGTAAAGGGTTATCTAAATTTAGTTTAAGTAATATTTCAAAACTTCCTTCATTATCTAATATTCCCTCTACATCTGCAGCTGTAAATAATGCAAATTCACCACAGATGACATTACATGTTGATGAAGGAGCGGTTGTAATTAAAGGAAATGCAGATAAAGATGTTATAAAGAATGCTGGAACAATCCTAGGAGAAAGCATATCCGATTCAATTTTAGAAGGATATGTTTCCAAAGGTGGTAAACCGATGGTAATGATGAGGAAGTGAATATCTATGGGAAAATATGATAACTGGCTAATCAATGGAGTACATCCAAAATGGATTGTAAGTGTGGATAAAAAACTTCCTAAAATAACACTACATTGTGCATCACAACCAGGACCTGAATTTGAAGATGCTCAAGATGAAATAGAATTATTTGAACAAATTGCATGTAACACCATTAACAATAAACCCTTGATAAATGGGGGAACAGACCTACAAACAAGCATAGACGGCAAAGTAGTAACAATCACTGATGGAATCCACACATGGGATGGTGCTATTGAGTATACGGTTCCAACAATAGATGATACTTCTGAGACATTGGTTAAATGGGATATGGTAATATATGTTCAACTCGAAAGTGCCTCATCAAAATTACCATACAGTATCTACAGACCAGATTTCCGATTATATGGAAATATAGAATATGAACCATGGACAGATAATATTTACCTGATCACTTCAGGCTATGGTAGGCCTGTTACTGGTAAAGGAGTTGAAACTGATACTTTTGATCCAATAATTTTTAATTGGGATGGTAGAGGTAAAATTTATATTGCTTCATCATGGATGGGTGTTGCAAAGGATAATCTGATAGATATAGATGATGAAATCATTGTATCCAATGGAACAGAAACAATAAGACAAGCTTATAATACTAATATTTATGCTCCCGGTAAAGCCCTTAATATCACTTCATTATTGGTAGAGGGGGATAATGAGATAACAGTTTCAATACATGATATTTATGGAGCAAAGATTGGATGTGGGCCTTTATATATTTTAAGAGATACTCTTCCATTTAATAAGGGAGGCACTGTTCAGAATGTTCCTTATGATGTATCTCAAGATAATAGTAGTGATCTTGTATGGGATAATTTAGAAACTATTCAAGAAACAGATGAGAACCTTGCAAGTGTTTATAATAACAATATGGGTCAAAGCATGGAATCTTGCAAGATAATTGCAAAAGATTTCGGTTTTGATATCCCTACAGGCATGTTAATTACAAGATTACAAGCGAATATAATGGTTGCTAACAATATTACTGAAAATATATCATCAGCAACATTAAGACAGAGAACAAAGATTAAATATCCTACCGAAGCTCATTTTCCTACAGATCCCGGCAGGTTAATTCCATGGGAAGATTTAACAAATATATTGGTAAATGATGAAACAAATCTTGCTCATGCAACAAACATTAGTACTACCGATCCATTGAAAACCACAGAAATTAGTGTAGACGATTTCGGTTTTGATATCCCTGCTGATGCAATTGTTAAAAGATTAAAAGTAAAATTAGGATATGCAAATAATAGTGAAGTCATAGATACAAGTTTAGCTGCAAGATTAAGAACCCAAAATAAATTCCCAACAGTATTTGAACAGGAAAATACTGGAATACAATGGGAAAATTTAGAGAATATTGGCGCTGATGATGATGTTTTAGCAACAACATTATCAAATACAGGAAGACCTGCATTCACTTCAAATATAACCATGAAAGATTTTGGTTTTGATATTCCAGAAGATGCAGTTGTAACGGGAGTAAAAGCAAAATTAAAGTATGCAAATAATAGTAATACTTTAGGATATACTAGAACAAGACAGGTAACAAATACTACACAAATTCTAGGTAATTTTGAGGATGGATATAGTGATCCTGATCCTTTAATAACAACTCAAAGAAATAATGTTAATGCTGGTGGAGATTTATGGAAAGGTAACCAAACATGGGACGGGATAAGTAATTCAGAGTATGCGGGTGTAGGTAATGTTGTATTAATGCAACATGGACCTGGCAATGGAAAATCAGCATTATATGTTGCCCATGTTAATTATATCCCACAAATTCCGGAGGGTTCAACAATTGATAGGGTTAGAATCCAAGTTAAATGTGGTTCACAAAATGCAAATCCCGTTTCTCCTAATGGCGATCTTGTAATATGGAGAGGGGATATAAATAATCCATCAAGTAATTCTGGTATAAATTTAGGTAGGCATCAAAGAGCAAAAGATAACCTTGAAACAATCACGGTTGATACCAACACACTATCCTCTCATTTTACATCACTTCTTTTAAATGCTGATAATTTAAGGGCTGATAATCTCTATATTGGATTTAGTGATATTGTAGGCGCAAATCAGTACAGTTGGTTAGAATATATAAAAGTTATTGTAGATTTCACTATACCAGATATTACTAAAAATAATGTAGTAAATGTAAATGGTTTAGAAACTCTAAGTGATGCGATTATTCAATCAGCTCAGAATAATCTAAAAGTGAAGGAATGGAATTTAACTAGATTTTCAAATAAACCTTCAGTATATAATAATCCGGAATTCTTTGTTGCTTATCATGCAACTGTTGGAGTAGATGATTTTGCATATATGGATAGTTTAGATGTTACAATAACCTATGAATTGACTGTTGAAAATAATGTTCATATCATAGGAGTGAATGGCCAAAAAATAGTTAGGAATTATATTAAAAGTGAATCAGATAGACTTCAAGAATTATTATTAGATAGTAATGATGGAAGTATTAATTTAGTTTCAACAGATCCTGCAACATATAATGATCCTACTTTTAATATTTCATATCAAACAACATTATCCACTTTAAAAGAAGCGTGGGTAGATTATATTGAAGTTGAAATTCTTTATGAATTAGCCATGTCTGGTAATCAAATTATTAATGTTAATGGACAAGAAATATTCTGGAATTTCAAAAAGGGTACTAACCCTAATAATATGGAACTTTTAAAATTAGACACATTGGATGGAGGCATCCCTACATTCTCAGATGATCCTGCAGTATATAATGATCCAGAATTTTATGTTTCATATAAAAATTCAGTAGGTTCCTTCAATACAATCTGGATAAAATATATCGAATTTATAATAACCTATAAAGTAGGAACATTAGCACCAATAACTAGGACTGATCCAAATGCTGAAGGGTATGAATTTGGGTTCATGCAAATAACAGAAACAAGATTAGTAAAAGAAGTTCAGGTCGTAGGAAATGCATGTAATTTACCTGCAACATTAACATTAAATGGCATTAAACAAAGCATGCATTACAGCCATGATCATAATGGGGGAGATATTGGATTGGATGGACAGGAATCATTAAGTTATACATTAAATCCACCAGTAACAGTATTAGAATTTGTATCTGAAAAACATTTACCTCCTTATGATGGTGAAGATCTAGCAGAGAATAATAAAGGAATACGATTAAGCCAAATCAAGGTGATTTACAAATGACTGAACTAGCAACATTAACAAATGCGAGTATATTGCCAGTGAAAGGAAGTATAGATGGAGATTTATACGATTACGTTGTCAATGTTACTGTAGCATATTCAAATCAAATTAAGACTGATTTCAGTGATCTACGATTTGCAGTGAATAATGTTGAAGTCAGTTACTTCTTAATAAACTATATTGAAGGCGTAAAAGCTAATTTCTATGTTTTAATCCCTAAATTACCTGCAAGTCCCGCAATTACTAATATTGCAATGTTCTCAGGGAATCCAGTTTTAGCAGATATAAGTGATACTGAAATTTTTAGTTCTGATTTCTTTGATCATTTTGAAGGAACAAGTTTAGACACTGATAAATGGGAATTAAAAAGTGGAGAAATTACTGTTGCAAATTCTATTGCAAATATTAATGGAGTTATACAATCAAAAAGAACTAATTTTGAATCTTGTAGTGTTTCAATGAAAGTTAAGATGCCTTCTATTGTTATGCCTATCTCAGCCCATTTTCTTTTAGTAGATCCTGAATCCGAAAATTTATCCTATTGGGCGGCTGATTCTACTAAGTTTATGGGATTTATAGCACAAGCCAATAATTGGATGGTAAGAACAAGCAATCCTACAGAAGGCATAGTTCCACAATATTGTACACAGGAAGTAGATACAGGTATTGTTGCTAATGATACATGGCATATATTAAGATTTGATTTCTTTAAAAAACAAGGCACAGCAATTGCGGATGATGGCGGGACCTATGTTTTAAATAATTCATTTCAAATCAAATACTATGTTGATGAAGTGTATAAAGGGGAAATTCATAATGTATTATGGTATTTTTATGGAGTCCCTGATGGTACATTTAAACTTCAATTGGGAAAAGAACAGGGTATTGCAGATATAGATTGGATAAGAGTAACTGATATTATAATGAGTTCTCCTGTTCTAAGCGAACAAACCAATTGGATTACAAATGCAGATATTTCAATTACTGATTCTGAAGGTAATAGTTTGAATACTATTCTTGTTGAATCATTATATCCTAATGATAACAGTAGAGATCAAACAATAAATCTTGGAAGTACATTACATGATCTTAAAAATGTTACAATAAAACCCGCACCATTATCAGGCGAGGACATTCCGGAAGCGATGGTAAGTGCAAGTCAAAGTTCTTATCAGTATGTGGAATTAAGTTTAGATAAAAAAAATTATTATAAAGTTTTGTATGTTCCTGAAATCAAAGCATTTACAAATCAGCTTTTATATATGCGGTGCACAATACCGGATTATTCTTATGACGGACCGTTTATGTGCGGTATTGAAATAACAGCAGAATCAGGATAAAAAATATTTGGAGTAGTGATATAATATGGCAGATCCAGTTGTAAGTTTTTATAAGGAAGATGATATTACAGAATTAAATGATTTAAATCCCGAAGATCATGGGAGTGCAATTATAGGTAGTGAAAGTGAACCTCAAATAATTCACATATGGAATGATAAAGAAGCAGTTGCAGGTTCTACACCAATGTATAACGTAAAAATTAAAGTTGTGACTGAATTATTAGGAGATAGTGGTGGAGAAAATGCAGATGGTGCTGAACTTGTTGAAGAGAGTTGGGGTTATATTAAATCAATAACTAATGAAGATGTAGAATATACTCAGATAGGGGCAGGAACAGAGTTCATAATAGGTGAAATTGATAGTGATAATTTTGTATCAATTGAACTTAAAATTGATGTTCCTTCTGATGCAACCCCAATAGTTCCAGATGGAGATATAAGATTTAAATTAGCAGTTATTTATGACTTAACAGAAACATAAATAGGTTTAGGAAGGAAACAATATGCTCATATTTAATGATGATTTTTCAACAGATTTATCCAAATGGAGTTATGTTCCCTCTGGCTGGGATATTGTTAATGGAAAATTAGTTGCACCAGATTCAGGTTATATTGATAGTGTTCCATTTCTTGTTCCAAATGATTTTATTGCAACTATTATTCACAATAATAATGGGTATGTTCCTTCTTCTTATTGGTTAGAGTTATCACTATTTAATGATGATTGGACTTCCTATATTGATTTTGGATTTAAATTTTATCCAAATAATGGAACAGCAGATAGTCATATCTTTGGAATAAGCGGTGAAAATGATAATAATGATATTCCAATTAATTTTGATGAAGATATATATATTGAAATTAGTTTAATAAATTCTGTTTTAACAATGAAAGTTAATGGTACTGTTGTAAACACCACAGATACAGATACTATTCATGGAATCATACCACCTTTTACAGGATTTGAAATATATACTACTGGACAGGGTGTGAGTTTTGATAATTTAATTATAGAATCTGTAACATCAGCCCCAAATATTTACATGGAGTATCTTGAAAATAAAGTTAATATTAGAGAAAATAGGAATATAATATATCTTGAAAATAAAATCAATATAACTCAGAATATTAGTCTAATAGAATATCTTGAAAATGAAATTAATATACGCCCAAATATCAATATAGAATATCTTGAAAATAAATTAAAAATAATACCACATAAACTAGTATATCTTGAAAACAAATTAAATATCCGGACAAATACTCAAATAGCCTATCTTAAAAACTTTGTAAATGTGACCACAAATCAACAAGTGGTTACTCTTGAAAATAAAGTTTCAATTCGTAGAGTTTGGCAGAATACTTTAACAATCCAAGGTAATGTCTTCTCAGATAGTCCAATGAATCCACCAAAACCGGATGAAGATATTGTTTTTGTTGTTGAAGGAACAGAATATCCAAATTTATCTTCCTTTAAAACGGATTTAAGAGGTAATGATTCATCTGCAAGTTTCAGTATAGTGTATGATAGCAAAGATGAACTCCTATTATTATCAGGTCAGAGTATAAGATTACGGGAAAGGAATAGTGATCCACAAGGATTTTATGAAGGTACTATACAAAAAGTTGGAATTCATTCCGAGGCAGGACAACACCAATACAGTTTATCTGGTAGAAATTTTGCATCAAAACTTGTAACTGAACCATTTGGATTAAATGCAAGTATAAATTCCCCTACATTATATGCCTCAATGCAATTATTATTAATGATAATTGATGGAACTGGAATAACATTAGGTCCATGTGTTGATATTGATGTAGGGATCAGTGGGATATCTAGTAATAATATGGCATATAATGGTTTTGCAGGTAATTGGAATACTAAAGCAAAGGCATTGACAGATTTACTTGCATTGGTAAGTGTTTTAAAAGGAAGAAATATAAATTGGTTTGTTGATTCAAAGAAATTATTAAACATATATTATACAGATATTCCGGATTCAAGTATTGGTATAATAATAAGGGAAGATAATCCTAGATTGTTAAGTATGGATACTATTGATGATTCTGAGAGTACAGCAAATAAATATAAAGGATTTGCTGGAGCAAATAATGAAATTGTTGTTGAAATGGAAGATGAAGAAAGTATCAATGGATATATCGATGAAAACACCGGTATAGAATGGCCACCATTAGGGGTTATAATAGGAGATGACTTCCAGAACAGTTCTATATTAAATAGTCAAGATTTAACAGCAAGAGTTATAAATGAATTATATCTTCATGGAAAAAGAACATTCAGTGTTTCAATTCTTTTATCAGGATTTCCAAGTGTTCAAATAGGACAGCCATTATATTTACCGGATCATTACATGTTTAAAGGAATGGTATTTATTGTAACTAATATCACAAGAACAGGTGATAATGCATCAAGAACAACACAAATAGTAGCAACAACTGATAGGGCAGTTTTAGGTCCATTAAGTAATTATGAAGCAATAATAACGGTAATTAAATCAGTGTTACAAGAATATAGTCCTACTGAAGGAAGTGTTATTGAAGTAGGTACAGATCCAAATGAGGGAATTGTTACTGTAAAACCAGTTGATAAACCTGCAACTGTAAATGTGAACAATATAGGAAAAGCATAAAATGAGTGAACAAGATAAAATACTTATTTATAAATTTCCATCTGGAAAAAGTGTTGCATTAAATCCACAGAAGGATATAGGAGACAGCGACAAAGTACTGTTACATCACACGATGAATGGTAAAAAGGAAGCTGGTCAATTTTATCCAGCTGAAGTTGAAGATACTGTTTTCATGACAAAAACTGATGCAATAAATGGAACTGGTAGCTTTTGTGATGATTCCTTTCTTGATGATACAAAAGAAATAAAAAATAAATTACTTGATAATGGAACAAGAATAGGAACAGATACAGTTTATGCTACACTTAAACATACACCATGCCAGATTGTTGAAATAAACCGTGATATAAAAATTCCACCTGCAACTGCAGTCGGTTGGAAGTTAAGTCAAACTTGTAGTGGTAGTTTTTTAGATAGTTATGGAAGTTTAGGAGATTGTTTGAATCATGCATGGCAATCTGCTTTTAAATGCCAACAAACTGAAGATCCTGAAATTTGTGCAAGTGTTAATGATCCAAATCTATGTTATCTGAATGAACCAAACCCCCTCGGTGCAGATTGGATATGTTATTTTGGCGAGTTGGGGTCATATAAAATAAGTTGGGGAGATTATGTTCAATATGATGATTTTGGTTTATATATTCAACCGGGAAGACAAATTACGGGGAACATATATCAAGAAGGAACAAGTGCATCAACCCCATTTTATGATGAATTTCCATTAAATTCTGATATATGGTATGGGTGGGTTATGGAGGATAGAAGTAATCTTTATATGGAACCATTGCCATTAGAATTTCAGGGTGAAGATAAAGATTGGTTCTATGTATCACCACTACCAGATAAATATCCTCATTGTCAAAAATGGACTAATAACAAATTTAAATATGGCAATAGTGCAAATATTGATAAAGGAACAATATTTAGGGTAGATGAACTTACTCATGGAGTTGGTACACAACCACAACTAGATATTTGGTTGATAATGGATAGGGAATTAGCTGAAGTACACCCTGAAAGATATGAAATACAATCACTACAATCAGATTCACCATGGTAAAATATTATATCAGCATATTAAAAAAATAATGAATATTTAAAATGAATGACTAGTTGCTACATTACCTGCATCAGCTGATGTAGTTTGAGTTGCTACAACATTACCATTACCATCAATAATTTGTATAGTCAAGGTGCTTGTATCAGGTGTAACTGTTCCATTAGTACTTGCAGTATTTTTTGTATTGTCTTTTGAGAAACTGATTATTACCATTCCAGGATTCTGACTTAATTGGAATGTTTGTGAACCTGTTCCTGAAACTGATTTACTACCAGAACTATCTTGTATTTGTCCCATCCATGGACCTGAAGCAATTACCTTAACTGTAGGTATTTTTCCATTTGTTGAAGATTGTGTATTTTGGCTTTGAGACTGGGACTGATTGGACATTGTTGTATTATTATTACTACTTGTACAACCTGAAGCCATAACAACTAAAACTAATATTCCGATTACACTTAATATTCCTATTTTAGATTTTTTCAAAATAAAATACCCCAAATAAATAGTATTATTTAAATGATTTAATAAATTTTGTCTTTTATTTTTTATAGAAGAAAATGAAATATACAATCAATGCAAGAACAATTAAACCTAACGGGAATAAAATAATAGCTATAAAAAATGCTCCTAATAACATTAATCCTTTAATTACCAATTCAAAAATATAGATAAAATTAATAGGATCTCTTTTACCAACTTCATGAATATCATATCCTACAGAACTTTCTTTTAAATACTGTTTATCATCATCTAAATGATGTTTTAAGCTACCGCCACAACCACATTTAGAGCTGAAGTCTTCTGGTTTTTCTTCTGGTAAAAGTTCATATTGTTGTTTACATTTATTGCATTGCAAATAATCCATATTATTATTTTTTAGTTTACTAATTATTAAATTTTTTGATTTATAAAACTAGTTTATACAAGGAGGCGTTTAATTTATGACAGGTAGAAATGAATCCGCTACAGGTGCACATATATATTATAAAGATGAAGATGGGAAAGGACATAATATTCCATTACAAGGAAAAGATGGAGCAGCTTTTGTTATTGATATTCCAAACAAGATTGTCCATACAATTATTGATAATGATACTTTTGATGAGACTGTTGAAAGTGAGGATATTGATTTAAGTCTTGTTAAAAAGGGTATAATTACCATTGTTACAGGTACAGTTACCGATACTTGTACAATGGACGTTAGTCTACAAATAAAGGATAGTAATAATAATTATATGGATTATCTGGATTTTATTGCCCCTGTAGATACATTAGATTATACAAGTATCCCTAAAACTGGCCGTATTGTATGTACCAAAGGTGGTAATGGTAGTATTGCTGGTGTTACTGTTGAATTAACTGTATATTAAGGAGGTGTTGATTTATGGCAACTAGAACAGCGAGTGTATCTGGTAATTGGAGTAATATAACAACATGGGGAGGGTCAGCTGTACCCATAAATGGTGATGCTGTTGTGATTGATAGTGATGTTGAGGTTTTATTTGATGTTGATGAAACAGTATTTACAGGATTAGCTTCAATGGATATAAATGGTATATTCCATGTTAAACCTGATATGGTTACTTGTTTAAAGATGAATGGGAATATAATAAGCACTGATGGAACGGGTGCATTATATATTGGTAAAAGACTTATTGTATCAGATTTTAGTTTAACAACAGATAAAACTAATGTTTATGAGGTAGCAAGAACTTTACTTGTTGGTACAGTTGAAGAAACATTAGGAGTAGGGTTTAATAATGCACTTGATATATTGGTGGATATTGCTGTTGATAATGAAAATATACGTCTTAAATCATTAGGCGAAGATGAAATGATGCTAGATATTTCACAAGAATTTAGAGTTAATTATCGTTCAACAGTCAGTTTATCAACAATTTTAAATTATATCGAAGATCATACAAGCACATATTATTATGATGAAACTGGGAATAACCTATATATTCATACATCTGATAGTAGTAATCCATCAACAAAGACAATAACTGTTATAGAACCAATTAATAGACCTGCTGCTGGTTCTGAAAGTAGATGTCAATTAATATTTAATTCTACTGGTACAATCAATATTCCAACTATTCGTATGTATGGGTGGTATCCAGATAAGGAATTTACTCAATTAGATGCTGATGCAGATTTAAATGCTACACAAATAGTCTTAAAAGAAGATTTAGGATTGCAAGCAGGGGATAAGATAGGCATTGGTTGTGGAACTGTAAACGGACAATTAACTGAAACAGCAAAAGGATATTACACCGTTTCAAGTTATAATGCTGAAACAAAAACAGTAACACTTACTGCCGGACTACAAACAGCAAGGTTAATTAATGATTATGTCTGTATTGGGTCACGACCTATTAAAATAAGTCGAACAAGCGGTACAGTTGAATATATTACTACAAAAATTGACAATATAGTTTTGATAGGAGTATTAATAGATACATATTTAGTACGTTATTCTGCATTAGCAACATCCGTTTATACCGAGAATACCATTATAAACCACTGTACATCCTCAAACAAATCAATAGGAATTGGTTTTATTAATTCCCAGATATTGAACACAACACGAGTTGGAGGAGCATCTAGTAGTATTTGTGGAAAAATATTTTCTTCAATAATAGACAACTGTGTTTCTATTTCGGGAGTTTTACCAATATCTGGAGGTTTTAATAGTATAATAACTGATTGTATATGTCAAAATAATGATGATACTGCCACGGGAATGAATATTAAAAATTGTATATTTAAAAATTTAAAAATGATTAGCGATTCGTATAATAAAACAAGATATAAAAATTGTGAATTTTCAAGTGCAGAAACAATAACAGAACCAACATCAACAAATTATATTTGCACAGCCATATTTGAATCCTGTATTTTTAAAGAAAATACAATCGGATATTTTCCAAGCGCATTAGGAATAAAACTTTTTAACTGCCTATTCGAAGGAACTGAATTACAAAACTATAAATGGGTTGCAAGAGACCCCTCCCAGATCATTGAAAGTTTTGATCACAATCAAATTGTAGGTAATTATAAAGCTTGGATGAAAGGTGGAAAAATAATCACAGAAAATAATAGACTTAAATTTATCTGTGAATCCTCTAGTTATCCTGTATTCCGTGACTATAAAATCCTGGTTCAAAAGAATAAAATAGAAAGATTCCGTATAATAGGAATTAAAGACTTCACCGGCGGAACAATCAAAGCTGAATTAATAGACCCAGCAAACGACCCACTCATAGATCCCACAGCAACACCCCTTGTAACTTCCAGTATGGCAGATATCAAAGATACCGATGTATCAATGAATATTAATTACAAATCACTAAAAGCCCAAGAACTCATCTTAAGAATTTCAGCAAAAAACAATACAGGAAATTATATTCTAAAAGAACTAGTACGGTTTAACCGTCGAAGTAGAGAAGTAATTCAATAAACTATTTTTTTTATTTTATGAGGAGCAGGGAGTGTTTATCCACCTATTGGGGGGGACCAATTCGGGGTGGAATTGGTAAAAAATTAGAGAAGAAAAACACATCCCATACTCCTATTTATTATATTGATTCTAAGTACATGTTAAAAATTTTGTAGGTGTTTCTATTAAGGGAGTATACTGTGATTTACTATTTAATCTACCCATATACTGCCATCTGGACCTATATTCACTACATTTAGACAGTTTATGTTTTTTTGGCCAGAAGTTTTTAAACGATTAGTTTTAGTGGTTATTTCCATAAATTCATCGGTTATAAGAATTTTAATATCTGGAAAATAGAATATTCCTGTTATTTTAAAATGATTAGGGCTAATTTCTTTAAAATCCAATAAAATCTCTTTTGTAGTTTTATTTGTTACTACTATTCGTTTATTTTCTATTTTAGTATCATATTCATCTTTAGTTGGTAGATTTTGTATAGAATTACTGTTATTCAATACTACAATAGGATCCCCCTTTTTATTTCTTAAAGTACAGTTTAATAATATTTTCCCGTCATCCCCTTCCCTGAATCTAAGTGGCTGTTTATTAAGTCCTTTCCCCACTAAATTAATAACTCCATTACAGTTTATTGCTTTATTTGAACCAAGATCAACATTAAAGTTTTTAGCTTCCACTTTAACCATCTAATCCCCCCTAATTATTAATTATTTTTTTATTATAAGGAGCAGGGAGTGTTTATCCACATATTTTGGGGACCATAGTATGGGACTTTGGTAAAAAATTAGAGAAAAAACAACATCCCTACTCCTATTTATTAGAGTGATTGAATGTTCTATTTTAAATTTGGCTTATTTTATTTTTAGATATTTATAATTAGGAGGCGGGCAGGGACGGATTAACCAAACTTCCATGGCACCCAAAAATAAAAAGAGATATTTTTTTGGTAAAAAATTGAGGTAGACAATCCCCACCCTATTTATTATATTGGGTGAATGTTGTATTTGATAATTGGGTTTATTATTTTTAATTAAATAAGGAGTAGGGGGATGTAATTCTTATTTTTGAACAATTACTTTGGGGACGGCAATATGTTAAAAAAAATGAAGTGTACATTCCCCTGCCCTATTTATTATATTTATTTGATGTTCATATGAACCCCGAACAATTCGCTTTTTAAATATGGGTTTTATTGTATTCTAATGCTTATATTTAGGGCTTATTTTTTTTTTAATTTTTTATTTGGAATTAGTGTAAACAATGGAGGAATTATTTTATGAGAACATTAGAAGCAGGTATGAGTGGAACAGATGTAACCACATTAAAAACATGGCTAAATAAATATGGATTCAAAGATGATAAAGGACTAAAACTAAACACTGGAAGTAACCTATTTGATGTATCTACCAGACAAGCACTTAAAAGATTTCAAAGGAAAGTAGGACTCGTGGACACCGGCAAATTTGATGCCATTACACAAAAAATGTTACCAAAATATAAGCCTGGTGACAGTGTACCAGTACAAAAAGATATTGATGGTTGCTGGACAAGTCCACGCTATTTGATGGATAGTAACATGAAACAAGACACTAATACATGGTGTGCCTTAAATGTAATCCAACAGGTCTGGAAAGAAATGTTTAATATATTCATCACAGAGGAAAGCCTCTATAAATATGGATACACCGGTCCATCAGGTACTGGTCCCGCTGAAATCAAAGCAATACTAATGAAATTAGCAAATAAATACAACGTCAAAATCAAAATAGAAACCTACAGTAAAAAAGAAATTTCATGGGATGACATAGGGATAGCAGTTGCCAGAACAGATAAAGGCGTATTCTAACATGAATTATACATGGGCAAGTGGGGACATTGGGATTACTGCGTATCAGTCTGTGCAAAAAATATTTACATGGCAAACAGTCTGCAAGGTAAAGTCATAGGATACCTAAAATCAGTAATGGAATCCTGGTTTAATGGAATTACAAGTGATGACAGTATATACATTGTATCGAGGGGTTAAAATGCCAAAAACAGTTTATATGAATAGTGATTTAATAAAAGATGTAAAAACAGACTTGAATTTCTTACAATCTGTGGGTAAGACATTAGATTTTTATGGAGTGCCATATAAGGCATTTGCTTATCCTAAAGAGAAAAGTCCTCATTATTGGATTTTAAAGAATGCTCCCAAAGATGCGGTGATATTACATAATTCTTTGATGTGTGCTGGCACTATTGTTGATGTTTGTACTGCCTCTTATCAGAAATTAAAGGCAAATAGGAAGTTTTTATGGAACTATTTCACACCAACAGAAGATTATGCATTCAATGTTAACACACTTCCGAGGGCCAGGGATGATAATTTCAGTCCCGCATCATTAAAAGAATTAAATCAACCTGTTAGATACATGGTACAAAAAGGAAAATTCAATATTAGTTCCACTGTGGATCCTAGAAAGATTGGAAGGCAACTTGCAATGATGGCTTATATGCCATAGGGAGGTGTTAAAACGTGCACTCCACAATCAATAGTAACATGCAACAAATGCGGTGAAATCTACAATACAGAAGTATTTGAATTCTGCCCTAAATGTAGCTCAACTGAAGACGTTAAACCTTCTCATTAATTTGAGAAGGAATCTTTTTTTATTATATGAATATGGATAATATTGCAACAATACTAGAAATTACAGCTGCAATAGTTCCTATATTTGAAACTGATTTAACAGATTTACACAGCCATTTAATAGGATCATGAATATCAGTTCCCGCAATTATTACTGTTGCTTGAACTCCATTTTCTTTGCTTTTCTCATCCATTTCATGAATTTGATTTTCAATAAGTTTAACAGATTTATGACTATAAAAAGCTAATACGCCAAATATCAAAGCTATAACCATCCATATAACAGTTTTCATGTCAAACATTAAGAGATTCTCCTTTAATTATATATCTAGATTTTAGTGACCGAGTATTACATAAAACAAATGATTATCAATTTTGAATGAACAAAGAAATTTAATCTAAAAAACATTAAAATAATTTTGAAAGATCATTTCCATTGTTATCGATTTTACGACCACAAAAGGGACAAGGAAATATATCTACATAAGATTCCTTTATCTCATTACGTGCTGTTATGTACTCTTTTTTTATTAATTTAATTTCTCCTCTACCACAAATACATAGATGAAATTCATTAATTGTTTCTGACAAAATTATCACCAATTAATAATTAATTGTATACTTAGATAAAATTGTTTAAAAGAGAATTATGTGATGTTTATCACCAAAAACCAGTCATACGTTGCGAGTGTAAAAAAAATAGAAGTAAAAAAGTAAAAAAGTATTATTCTAATGCTTTAACTGCTAGTTCAATATCTGATGCTTTAACAGTTACTCTTCCTGCGTGTTTTGCAAGTAGAAGTGCTTGTTTGGAGATATCTTCTCCACATTGTTCTAAAACTTTTGTTAAAGCTTCTTTTGCATCTTCACTTACTCTTTTTGCACCGGAATTTTTTATTATTCTTCCTATTGGAGCTATTGGTAGTTCAGTCATTTTTTATCACCATATATAATTAATAAGTTCATTTATTTAAATACATTGAATTTTAATGGATTTTCATAACGATATATACTTTTTATAAAGATTTTGTGATTATAATCACCAAAAACCGTGTAATATTAGTATAAAAAAAATAAAAATAGTTTTTAGGGAACCCCCCCTGGAACCCTAATGTTATGAATCCACCTATAACAGTTACAAATATATTATATAATCCTAACTTATTAATACTTTTATATCTAAAAGCATATATTCTTGTCCCATTTCCAGGTAGATGTTTTTTTTATCCACCTAATTGGTTTATTATTTTTTGTAGTTGGGTTTTTAAATTTTCCATTACCTTATTATATTGCTTCAGATTATTGGCACTACTTCTCAAATCCTCAGCATATGCTTTATCGTCTCCATTTTCAAAGTCATTGGCACTTTTTTGATCTATGGCTGCTGATTCGTTTGTTAAAGACGATAGGTTATTAGTGATATTCGATAGATTACTTATTTCATTAGCAAGAGTTCCTTTTCCTATTAGTTTATATGCTAAAACACTACCCGCATAAAAATTATTATAATCGGTAAAATTTTGATTTAAAAATCCAATTGGTGGAGAATTAAGATTTCGCATTTGATTAGCCATTTCAGATCTCTGGCTCTGAGACATAAACTTCAATGAAGGGTTACTCTCAATAATATCCGCAGAATTTTCTAGATCACTAATAGTAGAATTATTATTCACTGGAAGTTGAGGCATTCCATTTAAATCATTATTAAAACTATCTAGTTCCATTGGCATTAAAACATTTGTTACTGCAACATAAAACAATCCATAAATACCAATTACAGCTACTAAAATAATCAATATTAAAATTTTTTTGTTCATCTTTCACACCATTTACATCACTTAAATTGAAATTTTGTTGAATATTCCATGGAAAGTTTGATTAAAAAGATCATTCTTCATTATTATCATCTATTACACTCTGATTTAATTAAATGTTTTCAAAATATTTGTTGGTATTAAAATAAAGAAATTCAATGATAATATAAGTAATATAATAAATAAAGAATATTCTAGAGGTTCGTTTATATCGTATTAATGTTAATATATTTTGCTAAAATCTATTTAAGAGGTTTAAATGTTAAGTCGACTGCCAAAACCTAAAATTAAAGACCCTAATCATACTTTAATTGGTATTATAATCATTCTAGTGCTAATAGTAGGGTTTACTGGAGGATATATCTTATTTTCTCACTCACAAACTCCGGTTATTACGTCTAATACTAGCAACAATACTACTGTAAATAATACAACCTCACCTGTTAGCAATCAATCAATAGTTAAAAAAGAAGTAACTAATCCGCAAAAATCAAATCCACATAAGTCCAAATCCAAAAACTGATCCCTTTATTGGTTAATCATTAGTACATGTCTGATTTAATTAAATGTTTTCCAAAAAAAATATGACTAAGACTTCAACTAATAGAAATTTATTTAGAAAAATTTAAGCTTTAATAACTTAAATTGTTGATTGTAATACAGTAAATTATTTGGGGTGATATATTGAAAATTAGAGGGGATTTTGTTACTAATAGTAGTTCTGTAAGTTATATTTTAACTATGAAAGAAGATCTATTCGATATGCAAATTAAAAAATTTAAAGAGTATAAACCCGAAATAATACCTTTTCTTAATTATATTAAATCAAAAATCAAAAGTGGAGGAAATAAAGTCTTTATTGATAAAGAAGAATTATACTTTATGAAATTACAGTTTGGCAGTACTGATATTAACCATCCTGAAGGATATTCCGAAGAAAATTTCTGGTCTAATACTGATTTTAGTAGTATAAAAGATGATGAGCTAGAAGAATTGTTTAAATTAGCAATAGTAGGAGGGCAGGATTTATTCGGTATTGGTGCAACTCAAATTCTTGCTAAATAATTTAAAAAAGCTATTCGGAGGGAGTTTAATGAAAATTAGGGGAGATTTTGTAACTAATAGTAGTTCTGTAAGCTATATTTTAACTATGAATGAAGATACCTTTGATGTAAGCATAGCTCAATGTGGAGATAGTGGTACTGGTCAATTCCTTAAGTTTGTAAAAGAAAAAATTAAAAATGAAGGAACTAGAACAGTTTTAAATGACGAAGAAATATATTCTTTGAAAATAACTTTTGTTACGGATGAGGCTAGACCTATAGCTGGAATAAGTGATGATGGAACAATGGCAGAATTTTTAAATGTAATGCGTGATTTGGATATAAATAACTTAACCAATGAAGAATTAAATTCCTTTTTATATTGGACAATTTTATATCCAAATTACATTTCTAACATTGGAGCAACTAGAGTGGAGACTTATTAATTGGAGTAAAATGATTAGAAAACATTTTGAGGATTATAATTTCGTTGGGATTCCTGAAACCGGTGTAACATTTAGATGGGGTAATAATCTTAAAGAAAATCCTTATATGGCTCCATGGCCTGAATTGGCTGATATTTCCATATCCAATTATTGTACCAATGAGTGTGAATATTGTTATAGGTCTAGTAGTCAAGATGGCAAATTAATTTCTATTAATGACTATGAATTCCTATTAAAACAATTGACAAGTGATAAATATGGTGCAGTATTTCAAGTTGCGTTAGGTGGAGGGGAACCTCTTCTTCATCCTGATTTTAATGAAATTTTAAAGATAACACGAGAAAAATTCAATATTATTCCTAATTATACTACAAGTGGAAAGTTTTTTGATAAGGAGAATATTGAAGCTACGAGAAAATATTGTGGTGCAATAGCAATTTCTTATGACCCATATAGAGATTTATCTTTAGATGATATCTCAGAAATTGGGGCTAATTTAAAACAGAATAATATTAAAGCCAACATTCATTATGTCATTTCTGAAAAAACATTAAATAATGCAATTGAGATAATTGAAGGAAAATATGATGAATATCTCATGAGTTTTAATGCAATCATTTTTTTAACTCACAAACCCTTTGGAAGAGCAGATAATCAAGATTCTATCAAATCTCCAGATATGCTTAAATCATTCTTAAATTTGATTGATAATCCTATTTCTAAAGTTAGAATGGGGTTTGATGCTTGTTTTGTTCCTCTTCTAATGAAAAATACTGACGTTGACAATAAAATGATAGATAGTTGTGAATGTGGATTTTTTTCAGTTTATATCGATGAAAATTTAAATGTTATGCCATGTTCGTTTTGTAATGATGATAATTTCAAATATAATCTAAAAGAATTTAATTTTGGAGAAATATGGTTAGATAAATTCTCGGATTATAGGAACTTAATAACTGAATATGGTAGAATAGATTGTGATGATTGTGATAAATTAGATGATTGTAGAGGAAAATGTCCATTTTTCGATGAATTATTTTTATGCAAGTTGATATCTTAAAAAAAAATTGATATTATAATCGTTATATTCCCATTGGTACTTATTTTTCATAACTAAATATTTTTATGGAAAATTAACAATGTTATTTGGAGTGGGTACGAAGCATTTACAAACAATATATTAAATAAAAATTTTTAATAACAATTCTTTATTAATTAGCTTTTACATATGACTTAATAATGACTATACCGTCCTTATTAAATGATTACAGAAAATTTGAAAATATAGATAAAAATCCGGATAGAGATTATATGGATTTATCTAATATTCCATTTGTATCTCCAGCAATGCTATTGCCCACTATACATTATGCAAGATCTAATTCAATTTTAACATTACACTGCCATAATAATGCAATTGGACATATAAATAAAATTTTGGGGAAATCTAATGGTAATAGTAATATGATTCCTCTAAATGTAATTAAGCTCAAGAATTATGATGATGAGGTTAAAACTAACATTATAACAAGTATTGATCAAAAAATTCGTAAATTACTATTTCCCCATAATAAAAGAGGGCATGTTGAGTATGGAGGAGTAGGGGTATTCCCATATATAACTGGAGAAATATTCAGTAATGTGGAACAACACTCTAATGCTAATACAGTATACACTTATAGTCAAATATATCCAAATGAAGGATATATTGATGTGGCTATTTTAGACGATGGAATTTCTATTCCTGGGAAGTATGAACAATCAAGACCAGAATTCATTAATAACGACATTAATCCATACGAATTTAAAAATGATTGTGAAGCAATATTTAGATCATTGAATGGTATATCTACAAAAGAAGGGTTCAAAAAATCAATGAACGGATTAGCATCTGAAGAGGATATTGTCAGAAATGATAATATAGGTTACGGTATTAATACATCAATTAGAACAATAACGGAAGGGTTAGGTGGAAGTTTCTTAATTGCTTCTCGAAAAGGTATATGTCATCTTACTCCTAATATGAAGAAAAAGTTTATAAAAGTTAAAGATAATAATATTCTTAATGGTACTTTAATTTGTATTCGATTTAAAAAAATTCAATTAGAACAAAACGAATTCGAAGGGTATATAGAAAAGCATATTCCTATTCAAATTGAAGATGCAAAGTGGTAGGGGGTTTTATTTTATGCAGTCAATAAATGAAATAATGATCAGTGAAAAAATCAATCCAAATCTTACGATAAGAGGAGGAGCAAAAATATTTTTTGACTATATTAAAAATATCCCTGGTGATGATATATTAATTAATTTCGAAGGGTCTGAGTTCATAAGTCGCTCTTTTGCCCAAGAATATTTAAAACAAAAAAGGCTAATTAACAAAAATATTAAACAAGTTAATGTTCCCGAAAATATTAACTCCATGTTTAAAATTGTAGAAAATTCTCCTAATCCTAATATTAAAAAAATACTTGAAGGATTATAAGATTCTTAATCTACTTTTTCATTTTTAGTTTTTGATATATGTCTATGTGACATTAGTAGGATTCAAATTGGAAATGTTGATTGTACTTCTACTTTCCTTTTAGATGCTGTAACGTTTTTATGAGTAGTTTTAACTGTGTTATATATGGATGCATCTAGATAGGTTTGTAATGATGGTTCTTTTGTTAATATTGATTCCATATTCACATCTATGATGTGCACTTTTTCCATTAGTTTGGGCCAGTATCCTATTAATTTCCAGTCTTCATTTCTATCCAGGTACAGATCTATTTTATTAATATAGTTTATCTGTTCCATCATTGAAGTGTAAAAGCGGTTAAATTCATTTCTTGTAAATACAATGACTTCTTCATGGTCTTGGAACATTTCAGGGTTGGATAGTTCTGCTATTCTTCCATTGGGTATTCCTTCACTAACTCTCATAATATCATCAACTCCACTATTTTCATGGAATTGAATTTATGATATTTAGATTATAACCCACTTGAGATAGAGTGTCTGAGAAGTTTTAAAAAAATAATTATTAATAATTTATATTAATATTAATTCATATATAGATATTATAAAATATAGTTGGAGGATTTCAAATGAATGAAAAACAAAATATAATCCTTAGGAGTATTGTAGATTTGGCAATTGAAAAAGATACCCAAATAATATATTTTAAAGATATTAAAAATAAAATAAATTATTCAAACATATCCGATGAACAATTATACAATTCATTAAAGGGTTTACAATTAGAAAATTATTTAAAAATCAAGAGAACTAGCGGAGGACTCGAAAATTCAACTATAAATCTATATGTATTGGGATTTATGAGATACTTTGATAGTATAGATAATTCTGCAGATATCTGCAAATCTATTTCTTCAGCCATCTATAAAGATAATATTCTTTTCAATAAACAAATCATTGATCAAACTCGTGCTAAACCCATAATTGTTTATTATATAATTAAATACTTTGAATCCATGGGTTATATAATTTTAGATAGACCATTTAAGAAAGGTATTGAATCGATTAAAGACATCACATATGATGGAGAAAGATATTTTAAACAGTTATTAAATTGAAATCTAACAAACAGGTCATATATCTATTACTAAACTCCCAGTCTAGGTAATACTTTTTATGTTTGATACGAGCTGTACAGCTGCATGAGGTCCTGCAAGATCTTTGTTTCCCGGACAACTACCAATACTCATAGAGAATGTTTATTTTGATAAAATAAGAATGCATATCTCTTTAACTAAATTTATCTAAAAATACACTTGATATGCCAATAGTAATACTTTTTAATTAATGTTCCAACAGTGGGAACATTATATTAAATATCCCTAACACAATAATAATCAAGAATTGGAGGAGTATTATGGGAATATTAGATGTATATCAATGTCCAAACACAGACTGTTGGTGGAGTAAAAACACAGGGAAAAAGGGAGAACACTGCCCTGAATGCGGAACTGAACTAAAAAAAGTAGGATTTCGTGAAGGAGCAAAAATTACTGCCGAAAAAGATAAACTCAAAAATGATCCTGAAACATATAATAGAAAACAGGCATATAAAGAAGAACAAAAAGCACTTAAAGTACAAGAAAAGGAAGAAAAACGTTTAGCACAATTATTATTTTCAACTAGAGTTACCGATGACGATCTTAAGAGATCCATAGAATCTGATATGAGTAACCTTGCAAGTCATGAAGCCGGTACAAAGTGGATGCGGGTCGGTACACTTCTAAGCTTTAATAGTACAGAACAGATGATAGGAGCCGGTTTTAAAGCAATCATAGACCAAAACAAAATAAAAATTAAACAGAATGAATTAATTCTTCGAGAACTTAAAAAATTAAATTCAAAATAAATTCAAGAACTGGGAACTAATTAAATCTTAGTTTTAATTAATTGGAATAGTAATTAGTAGTCAGACTCTTTTTATTTTGGATAGTCTGCTATTTCTTTCTTAAACCTCCAAAAACTAGTTCTAGATAATTCTTTTTTTGCTTGTTCAATTATAAAATCAGGATTTTCATATTCCCATTCCATTCTTTGATAAAATTTGACATCCTGTAATTCTAGAAGTTCAAAGGGAGTTAAATCATTAACATCTTTTTTTAGAATATTATTGGGGTCATGATTTTTAGGTTTGAATCTATCCTTGCGACCTTTCCATTGTAAAACAAATTTCCATATTTTCGATTTATATTTTTTACCATTTCTCTTTTCTTTGTTTTCTTTTAAATGACGTTCACGATATAATGCTCGTTTAATATCGTTATAATTCCATTTTATATCATATTCTTTAGGCAACATAAGATATAATAAATTAGTAATCTTTTCATACCCATACAATTCACATAGTTGGCTTAAATAATAAACAGCTGAATCTTGTTCATCATTTTCAATTATGGAGTCTTCTAAATAAACTGATAACTTCAAATGATTCCATGTTTTTTCTAGGTTCATTTCTTCCATTTTAATCACCACGTCTATCTCTGATTTTTGAACCTTATAAAATGTTTCAATTTACAGTAATTTGAAACAAATATAGTCGAAAAACAGATCTAATTTTTAACATATCAGAAATTCCTAATAATTTATACAAATAATATGTCAAATTGGTAGTCATAAAAGTAGTCAAATTAACAATAGGTAATAAAAAACTTTAAGAAAGTATAGTAAAAACAGCCCTAAACCATAGTTCTTTTAAGATAGAACCAAAGTATTTCCATTTAATATCACCATGAATTTGTTACAATAATGTTTCAATTAAATTCAGAACAATTTAAATCATCAATTTGTTAGAAATTTTAAATTCAAGTTTTCATGTGCTTGATTTATTTTACTATCTTCCTTATTATTAGTGAAGTGCTTTTGATACTAAAAAAGGTTATTGTTTAATGGGTATTGTAATCCATATCAATCCTAATTTTTATTAAATTCAAAAGTATACTTCAATGTTGGTTAATTAGTGTTAAATAATTTTATTTTAAAAATAATTGATTCTTCAGTTATATTATAAAAAAAATTTCGAAAATATAATATAAACTAATACCATTTTTAAAACAGTTTTTATCCATTAATTATAAATTTTAGGTTTATTTATTGGTTAATAACCAAAATACTTATATATTTTCCTTTATAAACTATATATTAACTGTTTAGGAGGGTGAAATGATGAAAGAACAAACGAAAGAAGTTAAATCACAAGTTGCTGGGACCATTTCCACTTTGATGACTGTGGCATTTGGTTTAATTGCTGCTCTGGCTTGGAACTCAGCTATTCAGGCAATTGTAAGCCAGTTATTTCCAAAAGGAAATGATATATTAGGGTTGTTAATTTATGCAATAATCATCTCAATAATAGCTGTTGTTGCTACCATAGTAATTGCTAGAGCACTTGGAAAACCACCTGTACAAGAAGTAAGAATAGTGGAATAGCACCAAAAAAAGGAATTATACCCTTTTTTTATCATTTTTTAGAAAAAATCTTTTAATACCTTAACTCAAAAATCTATTGGAAAAAAATAAATTACCTCAAATCTAAAACATTCCAATCTTCAGTATTAATGTTTATATCATCAAGCTGATCTTTAACCGACTTTTCAGGGCTGTATGGTAATATCTGACCATTTATATAAGGTTTTTTTTGGTTCAATGATCTTATGTTATCTTGTGCTGTTTTTTGCCAGAGTTCAAGCCAACCATTTATTGGTTGATTTAGAGATGTTATTCCATATCCAAGATGTTCATTCCATAAGGAGTTTCTAAAACTTTCAATAGAATTTTTTGAACCTTTATTATCCAAGATCATAACATTTATTTCCATACTTCTATGAAATTTTGAATCAAAAAATCCTTTAAGTTCATTTACATGGGTTAGAGATGTACCATCCAAGTTTGCTGTGCCCACAGTAGCCCATATATCATCAATTACAGCAGCTTTAGTATGCACATAGATTGGTTGTATTTCATACTGATTCTCTCCCCATCCTGAAGACCATAAACTGAAAAAACCTATCTGTGGATGTTTCAAATTATCTTCAGTATTTTTAATTCCAAGTTTTTTAATTGCCTTATTCTGCCATTTCTTATATCCTGGTAACTCAGGATCTTCATTTATCAAAAATATAACTTGAAGATCATCGTTGAATTTAATTACATTTTGTAATGCTTTCAATATACTGTTGTTGGTAAAATACTGATTTTCAAGGTATATAAAATCCGATGCTTGTGCTATTGCCTTTCTATAACCTTCAAATATTCCCAACTCTCCCTTTTTAGTTAATGTGTCTTTTGTTACAGATCTAGCAATTTGAATATGGTCTTCGCCGGAGCTAATTGGGTGGAAACTTATATTGAGTTTATTTTTTCCATTGTAATCTTTAGATGAGATATAATTCCACATTTCAACAAATAATTCTTCAACATAATATACGGATCCGCCATTCAGTTTCACAGATATGTCATGAACTGGTCTTACAAGTTCAGGTTCCCGCCTTGGATCGTTAATTAAATGCATTGAAGTATCCCAATAATCTGGAATAAATGCAGATCCTATAACAAATGCTTCATAACCATCAACAATCAAGGTTTTTGCATGCATCACATGGAGACCATTGGACTTAAATCCCCTGACTTCAACCCCTGTTGATTTGAATTTGTCCTTAATTTTTTTTAATGAATCAGTTAGTGTAAGATTTTCATTTAAAATTATTTTTACATTGACCCCTCTTTCATCTGCATTTTTTAAAACATCAACAAGAACATCCTTTGGAGATAGATCATCATCTGAATTAAATGTAGCAACAAAATCCGGGTCAAATTCAATTTGCGATAGATACACATAGGATCTAGCATTATTGATCGACTTAACAATACATTTTAATTCTTTTTCATTATCAATTAATATTTCAAAATCATTATCAGATGTAAATCTTGACTTATCTGTACCACCTAATGTTATAAACCAGCCATTTGCCCAATTACGATTTATATGGATATCTTCAACTTTTTTTATTGGTTCGGATACAGCAGAGAACTTATCTGTTTTATAAAGTTCTGTAATATCTAACATATCTTTAACAACCAGCCAAATATCAGGTTTTTCATCAATAATGGTTTTATAATTGTTTGGTGAATATGTTATCCTGTAAAACCCATCTTTATCTGTTCTGGATTTACCTAGTTCATGATCAGGTATCAGTGAAACAGGTGAAACTTTATCTGCTAATTTTACTAGTTTGCTATTCATTATCGAAGCTTCTGTCTTCCCTTCCCCTTTCGCTACCACAACCAAACCCATAATAGGTTTGGCATTTTCATCTAAAATTCTTCCTCGAACTCCCATGTTGGGTTCTTCATTTGTTGTCATATTATCTTTGGACATCTTAAAGAAATTTAAATGGTTTTTTATAGAAAAAAAATTTAATTTATCCAGATTTATTTAATAATATTTAGATAAATCCCCTTGAAACGATCATTAAATCTGGATTATACGGAAATTTATCTTCTTCTCTTTTGGATGGTTCGTACAATCAGTAATATAATGGCACCAATTGCACCTCCAACTGCACCGATTACAATTGCAATGATTAGTTCTTGAGGAGTGTTAATTGGAACATATGTTGATAACTGTGAAGAAAATGTTGCAATAGCTCCTTTAAATAAGCTTAGTAACCAAAGAATTATTGCACCTACAACACCCATTAATGCTCCATTAATCATTCCATCAATTATTCCACTATATGAAATGTAACCAACAACTATTCCTGCAAGGAGAAATCCTAAAAGAAACCCCTGTAATCCCAATACCGAACCAAAACCTAGTATGGAGATAATTACAGTAAATATAATAACTAATATAAATCCTTTAATGATAGCACCTATATTTACCATGGATCATCTCCTAAATTAGTAAAAGATCATTTAATCTCTACTTTATGTTTAGCTTCCATTATTTTTGGAAGATCAACTGTTAAAACAGAGTCTTTGAATTTCGCTTTGGCTTTTTTTACATCAATTTTGGCAGGCAATACCATGGACCGTCTTGTTTCACCATAACTTCTCTCTTTTCTGAGATAGTTAGCTCCCTCTTCTTCAATTTCTTCATCAAACTTTGCAACAATTTCAATTGTATCTTCAGAAATGTCAACATCTACATTTTCCTTTTTAACACCTGGAAGGTCAGTAATTACCGTAATGGAATCGTCAGTTTCCATAATATCAACCAATGGCTTTTGAAAGGACATAGTATACTCTGATAGACTTTTCCCCAATTCTTCTTGTTTTTCTTTTATAGTATTCACTATATCTGTCAACACACTTTCTGTTGGGGTTTTCTTTTCTTCAAACTCTTCCTCATCACCAGTTCCCATTGCAATAGGTACGTCTTTATCTACCATTTTAATTCACACTCCGAAATAATTATTTTTTACTAGAAATCTTTCCTTTAACCTTTCCTTCAATTTCTTTAGTCTTTCCCTTAACTTCACCTTCTAATTTTTTAGTTTTACCCTTTAATTCACCCTTTAACTCTTTAGCTTTTCCTTTAATTTCACCTGTTTTTTCATCCATATAATCCCTCGATAAATAATCAACATCCTAATTCAACTTATAATATCTATATACATCCAATATTATAAATTTTTTGTAGAATGTTAAAAAAAATTTATTAAATCAAAAATAATTATTTTTATTCACTTTGAAGAAGAATTATTATCCAAATTCTGATACCATCCATTAGCTGTACTTTCTGTGAGTTTTGGAATAATAAGGCTTAATTGTATTGTAAGGAATGTGGGGCTAAAATAGAAGAAGGAAATTTCTGTCAAGAATGTGGTAATATTATTGAAACTGAAACTCCAATTAACAAAAAAAGTTCTAATGAATAAATTAAGAATAGATTAGCTTCGCAAAGAGAAAAATCAATTAATAACCCAAAACCAGTTCCTAAAGTAAGTCGCAAAGAAATTTTAATTGCATTTATTCTTATTTTAATAATAGCAGGAATAGGCGTGTTAGGAGGGCTTCTTTTCAAATGTTTAAAGGCTAATAGTTAGTATAATGGGAGTCTAATTAAAATAGTAATAACTGAATATATTATGAAATATAATGATTTATTAAGTAGTATTTAGTATTTAATATTTGGAGTTGTAGGAATGGTTAAAATTATTAGGAGTTTCAAAAATGGATTATTAAATAAGAGTGACCAATATCGTTATTATAAATCCGAATATATGCGATTAAAGGAAAAATTATCATCTGCTCAAAAAAAAATAAAATATCTTGAAACTAACATATTAAAAGGAGAGAATAACAACCGAAAGTTGCCCAAAAAGATAGAAGAACTAAAATTGGAAAATCAACATATAAAAGAGGATATAAAGGGAAATTCACATTATAAAAAACGTAAAAAGCTAGCAGATATCCGCACAAGCCATAATCGTGAGTCTTTGGAAAATGTTTCTATTGGAGAATACACTTATGGAAATCCTAAAATTAGGCGTAATGTAAAAAAAGGCAAGTTAACAATTGGAAAATTTTGTAGCATAGGTGAGGAAGTAACTATATTAATTGGAATGGGCCACCATCTATCTTATGCTACTACTTTTCCTTTTACAACTTTCCTGAAGATAAAGCCTCAGAACGTTGGAAAAACACAAGAAAAGTCTATACCCGAAGAGACTGTTATTGGTAATGATGTGTGGATTGGATATGGTGCTTTAATTTTATCTGGAGTTACAATAGGTGATGGTGCTGTAATTGGGGCAAGAACTGTTGTATCAAAGGATGTCGAACCTTATAGTATAGTGGCTGGTAGTCCTCTTAAACATTTACGTTATCGTTTCCCTAAAGATATAAGAGATATTTTAGTAGAGAAGAAATGGTGGGATCTACCAGAAGAGAAAATAGAAGAGTTAGTACCTTATCTTTTAGACTTAAACATTCATAATTTACTTGAAAAGTTGTAATTAACCAACTAATCAAAAAAAAATGAATTAATTTGAATAAATCAAACAGTAATGTTAATAAATCCAATCTAATTAGGATAGCAATAACTGAATATATAATGAAATATAATGAATTATTAGAGTAATTATGTTATTAAAATGAGGTTTTTTAATGGTTAAATGTCCTGATGTGGTATATATATAAATGATATCCTCCAGATTCACTTTTGCGGATAAATGTTTTACCATAAACTTTTAATAAAAAATCTTTATATTCTTCTGCTTTGGATCCATCACAATCAAATACTGTAATAAATTTACCATCTTTTTGTTTTCCACTTCTAAAACCTATGTCTAAGCCCTTTTTGATTTGGATATTTAATATATTCCTTGGGAGTTCTTCTGGAAGTTTCCAGAAACATTCCATGAAATATATTCTCCATTTTTACTCCAAGCATCTTCTGAAATGCTAGAAAATGGAATCTCTAAAAATTGACATTTTTTAATAATATCTTTCTTTCCAATAGACCAAACACTTTTAGCAACTGTTGGAACGAGGTTACTTGTTTTTAATTGTATGGGATATCCATTTAATCACCCTTCCATCCCAACCTAGAAAAGTTACTTCTTATCCTTATGTTCTTGGGTTACTAATTGATTCCAAATACGTGGTTTAACAGATAGTGTCTTAAAATCATTAAAAACCAGATCCTCCATCCATTGAGGTTTATAATATAAAGTATCACTTAACTCAATAGCCTTATCATATACTGATTTTAAATAGTCTCTCATTTCATGAGTTGGTTGGACCTTATGAGGATTAAATGGTAAAATACTGCGAACTCCATATTTGGGTTCCATTCCAATGTCAAAGATACCCCAAAATAACATAATCATTAATTTTATTGGAAACTTCATCTTACCAATATGAAGGAAGTTCTTTTTTTATTATGGTCCTGATATCCTCTGGAATAATTTTTGGAGATTTCATTCAGATCCCTCCAAGGAATTGAGACCTTCTATTATTACATCTTCAACACCCTGACTGAAAGATGGATATTTATTTTGATAATTCTCTTTAAAAATTAAACTTAATCTTAAACGTGATTTTTCTCTTATTAATACATTAAACGCATATTTACTATTGCTAACGCTCATTGTACTCTCCTAGTCTAATGTTCCAAAAACCTTTAATAGGGGAAAGAACCAACATTACTCTGTCAGAAGGTAAGGTCCTTTCGCCAAGGGCTATTTCTATCTTTTTTAATTTTCTTTTATTCTCTCATATTTCAACTCCATATCAATTTTATGTAGTCATTTTCAATTTTAAAGATACAAAAACTGCTAAATGCAACGATAATTAAGTTTAATAATAAAACGAACTGTATTAATTATAGAATAAGATAAATTTTAAAAAATAATTTATACCATGAGTATAATACAACAAGGTCTATAATATTTTATGAAGTATATTATGATTAAATAAAATCTATAATTACATAATAAACTATTAAAATTATTAATAAGTAATATATATACAAAGTAAAGGAATTTTACACTATTTTAGACTTATATTTTAAGAGGAGAATTAGATGAGCAAAGATAACATACCAGCAGACTATGATCACTTGAAAGAAGCAGAATGGCAAACCCGATGGGAAGAAAACCATGTGCATAGATTCATTGGTGATGGTACACGTCCAAGGTACATAATAGATACGCCGCCACCATATCCAACAGGCTCTATACACATAGGACATGTTTTAAACTGGACATTTATTGACATTATTGCACGTTTTATGCGTATGAAAGGTTATGATGTTATGTTTCCACAGGGATGGGACTGTCATGGATTACCAACAGAAGTTAAAGTCGAAGAAATAAATAATATCCGAAAAAATGATGTTCCTAGGGATGAATTCAGAAACATGTGTATAGACCTTACCCATGACAACATTAAGCAGATGAAAAGCCAGATGCAATCATTAGGTTTTTCACAGGACTGGTCAAGGGAATTTGTAACCATGACTCCCGAATATCGTGCAAAAACCCAGTTATCATTCCTTAAACTATACAATCAGAACTTAATATATAGGGCAGTGCATCCAGTTAACTGGTGTCCTCGTTGTGAAACAGCAATTGCATTTGCTGAAGTGGACTATAATGAAAACACAACATTTCTGAACTACCTGGAATTTCCAGAGACAGATGGTGAGGGTAAAGTAACAATTGCAACAACAAGACCCGAATTATTATCTGCATGTGTAGCTGTAGTTGTACATCCTGAAGATGAGCGTTATAAACATCTTGAAGGTAAAAATGTTGTTGTACCACTCTACAACAGACCCGTTAAAATAATTACAGACACCGATGTTGACCCTGAATTTGGTACCGGTGCTGTTATGATATGTACCTTTGGTGATAAAACCGATGTTTCATGGGTAAACAGATACGGATTGGATATAATAGAATCTATAGATGAAACAGGTTTGATGAAAGATGTTTCAGGTAAATATGTAGGACTCACAATACCCGAATGTAAATCAGCAATTATTGAAGATCTTAAGGATGAAGGATGTCTCATTAAACAGGAACCAACATACCAAAACGTTGGTCTTTGCTGGAGATGTAAAACACCAATAGAGATACTGGTAAAAAAACAGTGGTTTGTGGCTGTAAAAGAACTTGAAAACCAGATACTTGAAACCGCAGAAGAAATAGACTGGATTCCGGAACATATGAAGATCAGACTTCTAAACTGGACAGGTTCGATGGACTGGGACTGGTGTATATCGAGACAGAGATTGTTTGCTACACCCATACCGGTATGGTACTGTAATGAATGTGGAAAGGTCTACCTACCAAAACCTGAAGAACTTCCAGTTGATCCTTCGGTTGAAAGTCCCCCTAACAAATGCGAATGCGGGTGCAATAATTTTACAGGAGAATTCGATGTATTAGATACATGGATGGATAGTTCAATCACACCTATGGTAATTGCTGGATGGCCGTCACCCGACTTTAAAAAATACTACCCTGCAGATCTAAGGCCACAGGGGCATGATATAATAAGAACCTGGGCATTTTACACCATATTAAGATGCAAAGCACTTACAGATGAAAAACCATTCGAAAGGATCGTTGTTAATGGAATGGTCTTTGGAGAAGACGGACATAAAATGAGTAAATCTAGGGGTAATGTCATTGCACCCGAAGCAGTTGTTAATGAATATGGTGCCGATGCAATGCGGTTATGGTCAGCAAACAGCGTTCCAGGCTCAGATGTTCCATTCGACTGGAAAGATGTTAAAAATGGATATAAATTCCTTAGGAAATTCTGGAACGCCTTCAGATTCATAAACATGCATATTGCAGATTATAAAATGGTAGAATCAAACAGGGATTATTTAAACCCTATGGATAGATGGATTTTATCCAAACTCAACCAACTTGTGGCGGATGTAACAGAAACCCTTGAAACCTACAACTTTGCAGATGCAAGGAATAAAATACAGGCATTTGTATGGCATGATTTCTGCGATGAATATATTGAAGCTGTTAAATACCGGCTTTATGCAGATTCAGAGGATCTTCAAGCTTCTAAAGAGGCAGCCAAATACACACTAAAAACAGTCCTATTAACCTCCCTTAAACTCTTATCACCAATAACTCCCCATTTCACAGACGAAGTAAACCAGTACCTTGATGAAGGTAATGAAAGCATACACCAGGAAAAATGGCCATTAGCTGATAAAAGTCTTATGGACAGTAAAGCCGAAAAACTGGGTGAAACTGGTGTTAATATAATTGGAGATATTAGAAGATTTAAATCAGCAACTAAAAGACCATTAAACACTCCCATAAAATCTGCAACAATCTACACCACCGAATCAGAATTGTACAACGATTTGAAAGACCTTGAATCCGATATAATTGGTACAATGAGGATCAAAGAACTTAAAATTGAAATGGGAAAACCAGATATTCGAGAGAGGGTTGTTGAACTAACACCTGTAATGTCAAAGGTTGGTCCTGAATTTAAAAAGGATGCACCTTTAATTGTGAAGTACCTTGAAGCTAATGATCCCCATGAAATAGCTGAAACCATTGAAAGGGATGGAAAAATAGTAATCAACGGTCTCACACTAACCAAAGAATATGTTACAAGTCGTAAGGAAATTGTTGGAAGTTCAGGGGAGAAGGTTGAAATATTACACTCTGAAGAGTTGGATGTTGTATTGGAGATAGTGATCTAATGGAACTTAAGGTTCAAGCAGCCAGCAGAATGGACGGTATTGTTAAGGCCCCACCATCAAAGAGTTACACGCATAGAGCATTTATAATGGCGTTCCTTGCAGAGGGCACATCAAAAATAAATGATCCACTGTACTCTGACGATACAATGGCCTCTTTAAATTCCTGCAAAGCTCTTGGATCCAAGGTTGAAAAACATAGCTCATACTGTGAAATCACAGGCATTAATGGAAAACCTTCTACACCCGATAATGTACTTGACCTTAAAAATTCAGGCACAACTCTACGTATTTTAACAAGTATTGCAACATTGACAGATGGTTACACTGTTTTAACAGGTGATAAATCACTTAGAACCCGCCCAATGCAGGACATACTCAGTGCACTTAAACCCCTGGGTGTTACAGCCTTTTCAACCAAAAACAATGGCAAACCACCCATAATAATAAAAGGCGGATTTAAAGGCGGTGAAACTACAATAAATGGAAATGTAAGTTCACAGTTTATATCTTCAATTCTCATGGCCTCCCCTTATGCAGAAACACCAGTTCATCTCAATGTTAAAGATAAGTTCATATCAAGACCCTACGTTGAAATGACAGTTGAATTAATGGAAAAATTCAATGTAAAAGTTGAATATGAAAGGGAAAAAAAATCATTCCATATAGACCCTCAAATATACAGATCAACTGACTACACTGTAGAGGGTGATTATTCATCAGCATCTTACCTTATTGCTGCTGCTGCAAGTCTTAATTCAGAAGTCACCATCAAAAATTTAATGAAAAATAGTAAACAGGGAGATAAACTCATACTGGACATTGTGGAGGATATGGGTTCTGAGGTTAATGTTAAAAATAATGAAGTTAAAATATATGGACAGGGAAGACTCAACGGAGTTGAAGTAAATCTTAAAAATGCACCTGACCTCTTACCAACAGTTGCAGCTCTTGGTGCAATGGCCAAAGGAACTACATATATAACAGGAGTGGAACATGCACGTTTCAAGGAAACAGACAGAATACATACCTGTGCAATTGAACTTGCAAAACTGGGAGTATCAGTCACAGAAAAAGATGATGGACTCATAATAAGGGGAGGAGTTCATGGGGGAGTTGTTAAATCCCATATGGATCATCGACTTGCCATGGCATTTTATATTATTGGGTTGAAGGTGGGCAACGTCGTTATAGAAGATGCATCTGTTTACAATGTTTCCTTCCCAGATTTCCCTGAGATCATTGAAAAATTAATTGCAGGAACTGGAAAATGAAGAGAAAAAAAGAGCTTAAAATTGTTGTACTTGGATCATACAATTCTGGTAAAACAACCACCCTTGAAACCATATGTGAAAAAAAGGCAAAAATAGAATATAAAGGAACAACCATTGCCCTTGATTATGGAAATACCATAATAGACGGTGAAAAAGTACATATATTCGGATCTCCAGGACAGGAAAGGTTTGAATTTATGAGGGAAATATTATCACAGGGTCTTGACGGTGCAATTGTGGTAATAGATAGTTCAAAGGGCCTAACAAATGTTGATGAGGCAATAATCAACAAACTCAACCTACAGGATGTCCCATATGTTTTATTTGCAAATAAACAGGATATCAGTAAGAATATTATAGAACATCATACAATCAAACCAGACACACCAATAATCCCAACAGTTGCTACAAGTGGACATGGGGTTAGTGAAGGGCTTTTAACTCTTATAAAAATGATTAAAACTTAATTTGATAATTTTAATTATTAATAAATATACTAAAATTATATTATTTCCAAATTCATGTTATAAATGGAGTTGTTTAGTATACCTAGTAGGATCCAGATTATAATTGAAAGATTAGAGGAATTATACACTCTCAGAATATTTGAAGACAGTGACCCCTTCCGTGTGCTTATAAGAACCATATTATCACAGCGTACAAGGGATGAAAATACAGATGCAGCATCTGCTCTATTATTTAAGAAATTTTCAACTCCTGAAGCCATTGCATATGCTCCTGTTGATGAATTAGAAATTTTAATAAAAAAATCTGGATTTTATCGTGTTAAAGCCCGGCGAATTAAGGAAGTTTCACGCATAATACACGAAGAATATGACAATGTAGTGCCAGATGATCTTAAAGAACTTTTAAGTCTTCCAGGTGTTGGTAGGAAAACAGCAAACTGTGTTCTTGTCTACGGATTTCATGAAGATGCAATTCCTGTAGATGTCCATGTTCACAGAATATCCAACCGTATTGGGCTTGTTAACACTAAAACACCCGATGAAACAGAAGCAGAATTAAGGAAAGTTATTCCAAAGAAGTACTGGCTACCATTAAATGATCTTTTTGTTCAGTTTGGACAGAGCATCTGCAGGCCAATAGGACCAAAACATGAAATTTGTCCAATAACCGAGCTTTGTGATCACTACAATAAAATGGAAAATCCTTAAAAAAATTAGAAAAAGAGTAAGATTACTCTTGGAGAACAATTATGAATATATATGCATTTATATCCCTTTTTTCTTCCATAGTAGTCTTCTTTTTGGGTAATTACATTTACTACAAAAATCCTGACAATAGATTAAACCAATTGATAGCTATTCTATGTTTTTTAGTTGCTTATCTTTCATTTGCGGAGTATGGTTTACGAAATGCAGATAACATCACAAATGCCATCTTCTGGTCAAAAACAACCTTCATCTGGCCAATGTTGACACCGTTACTCTTGACAATAGTTCTAATTGTTACCAAGAGAAATAAAATTCTTAAAAATAAATTAATCATTATTTTACTCTTTCTTCCATCAACAGTAATATCATTAACAGGGTTACTTACAAATCAGTTAAATAATGGATTAACAAATGCATACTGGGGTTGGACAACAATACTCAACTTAAATTCCCCTATTTTATTATTAACAGTTCTATGGATAATTATACTCGGACTTACATCAATTATTCTGAGTTATATGTACTATAGAAAAAGTAGTGGTTCTGAAAAAATTCAGATAACCTATATTTTAATTGGCTTAACTGTGGTCTTGATTGTGAGTTTAATAACAGAATTAATTCTTCCACTCAACTCAATAGAATTCCCTGAATTAACCTACTTCTCATCAGCTTTTGGGTTATTATTCATATCTTATGGTGTAGCCAATTACAGGTTACCATCTCTTACACCAGAAATAGCTGCAAATGAAATTGTAAGAAATATTACTAATTTTCTGGTTATTACAGATTGCAATAAAAAGATAAACTATGTAAATCCTGTGGGTTTGAAATTATTGGGATATATTAAAAGCGAAATATATGGGAAATCAGTTGACTTGATCTTCCCAGAACACAATAAAATTCGTTCAAAGGATTTGCAACATAATGGTTACACAAAACATTTTGAAACAACATTAAATCTAAAAAATAATGATTCTATTCCCATCCTATTATCTGCATCTTCAATTTCTAAAAAAACCTCTCCAATTGGAATTTTATATATGGGTACAGACATACGGAAGAGAAAGGCTATTGAACAGCAAAAAAGATCAATTGCCAAACAAACAATAGCACGTCAGAGTGTACTACTTGAACTTTACAAGGAAGATATATCTGAACTTGAAAAAACCTTAAAACATCTAACTGAAACAGTGTCCAAAACATTAAATGTTGACCGTGTAAGTGTATGGTTCTTTAATAAAGAAAAAACTGTATTAACATGTACCGATATCTATATTCTAGATACAGATGTTCATGAAAATGGACTTAAGCTCATAGCACAGGATTATCCAAAATATATTAATGCACTTAAAAATTCACACAATCTCACAGCCGAAAATGCGCTTACACACCCTGACACAGCTGAATTTAAGGACAGCTATTTAAAACCTAATGGAATTATTTCTATGATGGATGTTCCAATATGGCTTCAAGGGGAAATGGTTGGTGTTCTTTGCCATGAACAAACCAAAAATATGCGAAAATATACCTTTGAAGAACAAGACTTCGCAGCTTCAATTTCATATATAATATCCCTTTCATTAGAAGCTTCAGAGAGGGATAAAGCCCAAAAACAGATTATCGATTCTCTTGAGGAGAAAAATGTACTGCTCAGAGAGATACATCACCGTGTGAAAAATAATATGCAGATTATTTCAAGCCTTCTAAGCCTGCAGTCAAGCACAATAGAAAATCCCGAAATGAGAGAAGTTTTCCATGAAAGTCAAAATAGGGTAAAATCAATGTCAATGATACATGAACAACTGTATCAGACAGATAACCTTTCAAAAATTGATTTTAAAATCTATATAAACGGATTGATAAAAAGCCTATTCCAGATATATTCTTCAAGTTTGAAGCAAATTAAATGGAATGTGGATGTTAAGGATGTAAAACTAAACCTTGAAACATCAATACCATGCGGATTAATAATTAATGAACTTATAAGCAACTCCTTAAAACATGCATTCAAAGAACGTGATAGTGGAAAAATAACTGTTAAAATGGACAGTTACAATAATTTAATCACACTAATAGTGGCAGATAATGGAATTGGAATTCCAAATAATTTTCAGATAGAAAATACTTCAACTCTAGGTTTGAAACTTGTAACAACTCTAGTTAAACAGCTTGATGGTGAGATGATTGTAAATAAAGAAAATGGAACATCATTTACAATTACATTTAAAGAAATCACTTATATGAAACGTGAATAATATTTAAAATATCATATTAATAGAAAAATTCTTTTTTTTTGAATAATACTCCCATTTAAAAAAATAATTAATTATTGGCTTTAAAAATAAAAAAATAATGTGCATTTTCTTTAAAATAAAGGTTTTAGAGAAATAGAAATTCTATTCTCCCAAGCTTGCTACTTCCCTTGCAAATGATTCTAAAACTTTCTTGGAGAGCCCCTCAACAAATTTCAGTGACCCTGCACATTCATGGCCTCCACCATCAATTCCAGCTTCAGGTATTTCATTAGCGAGTTTCCATACTATTTCATTCAGATTAAATCCAAACATTTCATTAACTGCATCTGTTGCCCTTATAACACTGAAGTCTGGCCCATATGCAAGTGTAATTATTGGTGTTTCCTCACCATATTTTTGAACAATATTATCATGTACAAATCCACAGGTTTTTCCAGGTGCAGGGAACGTAAATTTATGTGCATACTTCTCAACATCCAATACATTGAAAATAACTCCATTAGGAAGTTTTTGTGTTTTTAAATTTGGAAGTGCTGCCCTGAGCTGTGTTTGTACACGTTTCATAGATTCATTATAAAGGGCTGTAATTAGTTTTCCATGCTTTTCCTTGTTTCCAAGTCCTAATATGGTGTCAATTATACCCCTTCCATTCATAAATCTGAGATAGAATGCTTCGAAATCAACGCATGATGCAACTTTATCTAATTCATCCCTTGTATAACCCCTTTCAGCTGCAATTTCAATGTATTTATTAGCTTCATCAGAAGCTGCATGGTCTCCAACAGCAGCAATTCCTGGCAAATGCATGAGCCTTTCAGTTACCTCAGGATTTATCATGTTTGCAACCTCAACTGCTAGTGCTCCTGCTGTGATCTGTGAATCTCCACCAACAAGGTAGGGATTTACATGCACATCAACGTATTCATCCACTGCAACTGTACCATCAACTACTTCACCAGGGAAATGATGGTCTATAACAACTACTTCGATATCATATATTTTAACCTTCATTAAAGCGAGCATATCCTCTTCGGTTGATCCATTATCCAGTAACACTATTAATGGGAGTTTCTGGCCGTGTCTTTCAACATCTTCAAGAGCAAATGAAAGATCTTTCACTACATCTTCAATTTCATAAAATGGAGCTTTACTTGGTGCTCTTTTAAAGTAATGCCATTCAGCATCACTATTATTATTTGCCTCTTTTAAAAGTGGAACAACAGCCTTTTCTATTGCTACTCCTGCACATATTCCGTCTGCATCTGCATGGTGCCTTACAAGGATGGATCTTCCATCTAGTATTGCCCTTCTTATTGCTTTGGCAGCGTTGTGCATCATTGGTCGTAGTTTGTTAAGGGTTTCACTTTCTATTAAGAATTCTGTTTCTTCGGGCTCTGCTCTTTTATCTATTGCCTCATCAATAAGTTTCCTTATTTCAAGTGAATCTTTTCCTGTGAGCCTGTCAATTGATTCTGATTCTATCTGTATTTTACCTCCATGGAGGTTGACTTCACCCAGTACTTCGGCTATGTTTCCAGTGTTAACACCGGGATAAACCCTGACACCTGGTTCATCAAATGCAGCAGCCCAAGTTGTGCCGGTTTCATCTGCAATTGTGAATATAGTTGGCCCTGATGTCTGCTGGACTTGTACAACTTCACCAACAATCCTGACAGTTTTACCCATGAATTTGTTGTTGATATCACCTATTTTAGTACGTGAAATATTCTTTCTGAGTTTAATAATTTCATAGGAACCTTTTATTGTGGATGGTGAAAGATCCACCTCTCCTCTGGCTCTTTTAATTTCCATTACTTTTACAAAGAGTTCGTCTCCAACAGAATAATTGGGTGATCTTAATCTTAGAAGTCCAAATACCTTTTTTGAAAGACTTACAAATACTCCATAGTTTTCTACTCTTGTTATTTTACCCTTGTATTCGCTTCCTATTTCCAGGTCGTCCATATCGCAGGCTGGGTGGAGTATGTAGACAATGTCCTTAGGTTTACAGTCATTGCAGTAATCTCCATTTTCTAGGGGTTTTCCACATTTTCTGCAGACATTTAATTCTCCTTTTCCGTCACATGCAGGGCATTTTTCTGTTACTTCTATTTCGCCCTTACCATTACATGTTCCACATGGAACTTCCTGTTCCTCATCTAATTCAAATCTCTTGACAGCGTTAGCTGATACTCCTTTTATGTGATTTTTGAGATCCACTTCACTTTTTACACCGGTTCCATGACATTTTTCACATACCTTGTAACTTGTGACATTGTGACCTATACCTTTACATTCTAAACATTTCTTTATCATTCTTTACCTCTAAAAATTAGTATTTATATTAAATTATTTAAATTTACCCGGGTTTTGCTTAACAATTGCCTCTCTTTGGCTGTTAAAATCTGTTGCTTTATTCATAAACCCATTAGCATTACCCAGATGGTTATTAGCGTTTATAGTATCATTATTTATTAAGTATGGAATTGCGGTTTTAAGTTCGCTTGTTGCATTGAGTTTGGCATCTATCTCATCTAAAACATACTGCATGTAGTTTATGTATACTGTGTCATTAGAATTTGTAGCATATGTAAATCCCTGAGAAGCAAATGTTCTTGCCTGGTTAAATTCAGAAGTTGCATTATCACAGTTTGATAATGCCTCATCATAAAGGAACTTGTTTGTGTTGTAACTTGCATTATTAAAATATCCATCACCATTTTTTAGATGAAGGTTTATAGAAGTTGATAGTCCATCAATCTTAGAAGCATCTGACTGTATACATCCGCTTAAAAAAATGATTAATGTAATCAACCCTACAATTATAATCTTATTATCCATACTATCCTCTTTTAATCAATTCAATAAATTTTTTTTATATCCTTCTTTAAGTTATTAATGTTTGTTTTAATTTAAAGTTTTGTATACCTAATTATGAATAAAATATTTAAAATATTAAATTTAAAGAATTATTTTCAGTATTAAAGAAAAATAATATGTTTTTAATCAATAAACTAAAAAATTAATACTTATTTTATAATTTAGAGAAAAATTTTATGATAATTAATTTTGTTTAAATAACTGTTATTAATCTGAATTTGAAATTTAAAGCGTTTTCTTAAACTATTTATATTGTATTAATGTACTAATGATTATTAAGATAAAAAAATTTATTTGGGGAGTAAAATGAAGATTACAGTTATAGGGGCAGGATATGTGGGGCTAGTTACAGCAGCGTGTTTTGCTGAATTAGGTAACCATGTTTTATGCGCTAAAAAAACAGAAAAAAATTTAGAAAACCTTAAAAAAGGAATTTCACCTATATTTGAACCGGGATTAGAAGAAATTTTACAAAGAAATATAGATGAAAATCGTTTGCATTTCACAACAAACATCAAAGATGCGTTTAATTTCTCTGATGTGATATTTGTCTGTGTAGGTACTCCTCAAAGTGAAACAGGAGAAGCAGATTTATCTCAAGTAGAAGAAGTGTCAAGGGAAGTAGCTCAAAATATGGATGGATATAAATTAATTATTGAGAAGTCTACTGTGCCTGTTAATACCCATAATTGGATTGAAAAAACTATAATGAGATATCGAAGTGATGCAGTTGATTTTGATGTTGCATCTAATCCTGAATTTTTAAGAGAAGGTTCTGCAGTTATGGATTTTATGAATCCAGATCGTATTGTTGTTGGTGTAAAGAGTGAAAAAGCAAGATCAATATTTGAGGAATTATATAAACCCCTGACTGAACAAGGTATTCAAATAATCTTTGTAAGCCCTGCATCTGCGGAACTTATCAAACATGCTTCAAACTCATTTTTGGCAATGAAAATATCCTATATTAATATGATTGGTGATCTATGTGAAAAGGTGGGTGTTGACATCAAATCTGTTGCTGAAGGTATTGGAAGCGATATGAGGATAGGAAACCAATTTTTTGATGCAGGTATAGGATATGGTGGGTCTTGTTTTCCTAAAGATGTTAAAGCATTCATTAAAATTGGAGAAAATCATGGTCTAGATTTCAAACTTCTGAAGGCCACTGAAGATATTAATTTTAAATGTAGAGAAAATTTTCTAGAGAAAATCGAAAATATATTATGGATTAACAAGAATAAAAATATCGTTATATGGGGTTTAGCTTTTAAAGCCAATACAGATGACATCCGAGAAGCACCATCAATGGATATAATTAAGAGACTTTCCAATAAAGGAGCAAATCTTAAATTATATGATCCACAAGCTTCAAAGAACTTCCAAAAATATTTCCCTGAAGCTGAATCTATTACTTACTTCAATGATAAATACGAAGCAGTAAAACAAGCTGATGCCCTAATTATTCTCACAGATTGGGAAGAATTCAAAGAAGCAGATCTTAAATTAGTAAAAGACTTAATGCGGATTCCTATAATAATTGATGGCAGAAATATTTACAATAAAGAAGATATTAAAGATTTTGAATACTATGGTGTTGGAAGGAATAGATTTGATAGATTGGAGATTTCTTAATGAGAAAAGTACTTATTACCGGTGCAGCAGGTTTTATTGGAAGTCATTTATGTGATAAATTTTTAGATAACAATTCTAAAGTTGTTGGTATTGATAACTTCATAACTGGAGATTGGAATAACATTTCGCATCTTGAGGAAAACAAGAATTTTCAATTTATTGAAAAGGATGTAACTGAATCCTTTGAATTATCTGGAAAATTTGATCTGGTACTTCACTTTGCATGCCCAGCTAGTCCAGTTGATTACCTTAAACATCCTATTGAAACACTCAAAGTTGATTCTTTGGGTACATTCCATCTTTTGGAGATTGCTAAAGAATCTAATTCAAGATTCATTCTGGCATCAACTTCGGAAATTTATGGAGATCCAATTGTTCACCCCCAAAAAGAGGAATATTGGGGTAATGTGAACTCTGTAGGAATACGTTCAGTATATGATGAAGCTAAACGTTTTTCAGAAGCTTGTACTATGGCTTTTTACCGTGAATACGAGCTTGATGTACGCATACCTCGAATATTCAATACTTATGGGCCACGAATGCAGCTGGATGATGGGAGAGTTGTTCCCAACTTCATATCACAAGCACTTGCAAATGAAGATATAACTATATATGGTGAAGGTAGTCAAACCCGCAGCTTCTGTTATATAGACGATTTAATAGAAGGTATTTTCAACTTATCAATTATAAATGGACTTAATGGTGTGGTAATGAATCTAGGTAGTCAAGAGGAGTATAGAATTTTAGATTTTGCTGATGTAATTATTGAAAAATTGGATTCAAAATCCAAAAAAAAGTTTTTACCTCTACCTGAAGATGATCCTAAACAAAGATGTCCTGATATCAACAAAGCTCAGCGTTTAATAGGCTGGACAACAAAAACATCGTTAGATGAAGGTTTAAAAAATACAATAGACTATTTCAAAAATATAAATTAAAAAATTAGTAAGTTTAAAAATATTATTAAATTTTTTATTTTTAAAACTAATTTTGAATAATTTTTTGCAATTTTTTAATGTAAAATCGTGTTCAATGAAGATTATCTTTTTTTTCAACATTAAATTAATTTAAACAACTATTTGTTTAAAAAAAGAAATTTTGAGAAATTTAGTTAAAGTGCTATTGTGCAGTTATATATTCATCAATAATTAGAAATATTTTTTATTCTCTAAATAAAAAAAAAGGTTAAATAAATATGCTAAATTTTATTTTATCTAGTTTTATTAAATCTTTTATTCAGATCTCCATAGTCCATGGATTATACAGTATTCTTTAGCATATAGATTGTTTGTATTATCAACATTGAAATTTGCTTCAGGAGCATCCCCTGGTTTTAGAAAAACCCTTTGTGTTCCATTGTCGGTTATGATCTCTATCCATGCAATGTAATGTTTTTCTTCCATAGGGTGTGGTATTTCTCCAACTTTAACTTTAACACCGGTATCTGTTTTTTCAATGATGGGTATGTGTTTTTCTGCCCCAACACTCTTTGGTTTGTCGCTTAAAATCTCAAGCTCGGTACCACAACAGGCTGGTGTTCCACCGCCGACATAAATCAGTTCAAATATGTTCCCACAAGTATTGCATCGGTATATATCTCCTCTTTCTACCATTCTATCAGTACTCCTCGCTTAATATTTCATAATATTTAGTTGGGTGGTCGCATGCAGGACACTTATCAGGGGGTGTAAGTCCAGTGTGCACATAACCACATTTTGAACATAACCATTTAACTTCATGGTCTTTTTTGAAAACTGTACCACTTTCAACAGTATTTAGAAGTCGTTTGTATCTTTCTTCATGGTGTTCCTCTGCCCTTCCTATTGCACGAAGTCTTACAGCCATATCATCTAGCCCCTCATCGTCTGCAACATCCGCAAATTCAGGGTACATTTCACTGTTTTCGTAGTGTTCACCTGCTATGGCCGCAATAATATTCTCAGGCGTGCTTTGCATAATTAATGGAGCTTCAGCCTCAACAGTTATGGACTCAACATCACCTGTCTCTTTTCTGAGTTCCTGAATCATTCTAAATAACCATTTTGCATGTTCCCTTTCATTATCTGCAGTTGTTAGGAAAATTTCAGAAATTTGAGGGTAACCCTCATTTTTAGCTATCTTAGAATATAATGTATATCTATTTCTTGCTTGACTTTCACCAATGAAAGCCTTGGTTAAATTCTCCAATGTTTTTTTCATAATAGACACCTTTATTAATCTTTGTTGTTACTCTACTATAAATTTTTGTTTGGTAAATACGAAACATAATTTAATTGACAATTTAGTTATATTATATTTACCAGTAGTTTTGGGTAATTTTATTTTGAATTCTGTTTTAAATATCTTAAAATTATTAGATTAATAAAATTATTAAATAATTAAGTTCATAAATTAAAGGTAGGTTGTGATTAAAAATGGATCATAGCGATTCAAAACATGAAATGGAACGTATGGATCCTCCTTGAAATCCAATATGAAGGTTTAGTAATTGGGATGACTGGTGATGGTATCACTGATGCTTCTGGTCATGTACAGTCAGATGTGGGTATTTCTATTAGTGCAGGAATTAATATTGCAATTGAAGAAGGAAATGTTGTTCTTGTAAGAAGCAATCCTCTTGATGTTGTCTACATAATTAAACTTACATAATCCACCTATAAAATGGTCGAAAATTTAGTTTGCGGTGTAGGTTTAATATTTTTGTAATTTCCATAGCAGCAGGAATATTATTTGCATATGGAATTCTATTAACGCCTGCAGTAGGTCCTATTTTAATGTCTGCAAGCACGATTATATTTGCCTTTAATTCAAGGTTTTTAAGAATGAAAAATAAAAAATCCAGATTTAAAAAAAATTATCTGATCTAAAAAACATAAGTTAATTGGTGATTATATATGGATGTTTATTGGGTAAATATTGAATTTGAATTAGGCAAAGTAGAAGAGTATGATAGAAAATCTGATCAATCTATTGATAGAATATCAATTGGGTCTACCACAATTAAAATATTCTTTAATCAAATGTCTAAAAGGGAAGAAAATTATGTTAGGGTCATACTCATAGATAACTTACTTGGATATGAATATCCTGTTGTTAGGGGTGAATCAATATAAAAAATTAATGTTGAGACCAATTAAAATGTAATTTATTTTTTTTAATAAAAATATTGACTAGAAAACATCATGTAAATTTTTTTTAGCCCCTTAGATTTTTTTTTTATCTCCCCTTTTTTTATCAATAATACATTAAACATGAAAAAGTATGTAATAGCGTGCTTTAAAGTGCATAAGTATAAATTAAATTAAATAAATAAATAAAAAAATTATATTTTTTTAATGAACTCATAACATTCAGTGTAGACAATAATATTGTAGGTAGCGCATTTACTGATGCACTTGGAGTGGCAACACTTCCATATATAATAACCCAAAAGTGGTATTTATACTATCCTAGCTACATTCGCAGGAGATAGTACATATATGGCAAGTAGCAACACTAATAACCTAAATGTAGTAGTACCACCAACAGTTACAAGTACAAGCCCCGCAAATAATACTGTAAACATAGCTACAAACAGTATTGTCAAAATTAACTTCAATCAATCAATAAAATTAGCAACAAATTCATGGATAGAATTTAAAAATGCAAGTGGAACAACAAAACCATTTACAACAACAATAACAGGGAACACACTAAATATAACACCTACTACAGCACTACAAATGCCACCAAATATACAGTCATTATACATTCAAACGCCGTTACAGACTCAACAGGAACATCAGGACTAGCAGCACCATACACATTAAAATTCACAACTAAATAAAAATAAAAACACCTCTTATTTTATTTTTTTTTGAATTTATTTTTAAGTTTAAAATTAAATCAATTAATTATTAGTAATCATATGAACAAATTATTAACAAAATAGTATTAATTCTAAATTTGGGTAGTTGTACATCTTCTTAATTAAATAACTTGAGTAACATATTAACAGATATAAAAAGATGGATAAATAAAATGCCAATGAATAAATATCACTTAATTGTATTAACATTGATTTTTGGATTAATTCTATCATTGGTAATTCCAGATTCTGTTACAGCATCAGAAGTTAATAATAATACCCATTTAAATACTGTTAAAGAATCATTAACTGTTCATAATAATTTAACATCTGTAAAGAAGTCTAATTCTAATACAACAACTTATTCTAAATCAACTGTTTTACCTTCTTATTATGATCTTAGAAAGCTTGGAAAACTTACTCCTGTTAAGCAACAAGGTTTTTCAGGTACATGCTGGGCGTTTGCTGCTTTAGGTTCATTGGAATCCAGTCTTCTACCCAATGAGAAATGGGATTTCTCAGAAAATAACATGAAAAATCTGAATAGCTATAACTATGCATGGGGATTTGACAGAGGATACAATGATGCAGGATGTTGGGAACAGGCATTAGCTTACCTAACACGATACAGTGGTCCTGTTACATCTGCACAGGACTCTTTTAATGATTTCAGTGGCTATTCACCAATTGGATTGACAGCTGTAAAGCATGTACAAGATGCAATACTGATAAATGCTCGAAACAGTAATGGCAAAATGGATAATAATCCGATTAAAATAGCTATAATGAAATATGGTGCTGTGTACAGTTTGATGAGATATGATGATTTTTATTTTAATCCATGGACTAATGCATACTACTATAATGGTTCAAATGATGTTAATCATGCTATAGATATAGTGGGCTGGGATGATAATTACAGTAAAAACAATTTCGTTAATGGTGCACCGGGTAACGGTGCTTTTATAATAAGAAACAGTTGGGGTGCTGATTGGGGGGATAATGGATATTTTTATGTGTCCTATTATGATAAGTTACTAGGAAACAGCAACGACAATGTGGTGTTCATGGATGCAGAGCCAATTACCAATTATAATAATATATATCAGTATGATCCTCTTGGTTATGTGGGAAGTTTTGGATTTGAGAGTGATGTTGGCTGGTTCTCAAATGTTTTCACTGCCAGAAGTAACGAAAAATTGAGGGCTTCTAGTTTTTATGTTTTAACTCCAAATTCACTATACGATTTATATGTCTATTTAAATCCAAAGGGCAATAACCCAATAAGTGGCAAACTAGCATTCTTTAAAGAAGGAATTATCAGTACAGCAGGATACAAGACAATTGATTTCGGGAAGTATATTTCATTACTCAAAGGCCATAAATTTAGTATTGTTGTAAAATTGACAACCCCTAATTCCACTCTACCAATTACAATTGAATATCCTATGGAATATTATAGCAGCAAAGCAACTGCCAACCCTGGTGAAAGTTATGTGAGTATGAATGGTATTTTTTGGGAGGATATGACTAGTATCATATCAAATGCCAATGTATGTTTAAAAGCTTTTACATCAAGTATAGGTGCCGATCTTTCAGTTACAAAGGTAATGAGCAATAAAAATCCAAGTCTATATAGTAAAATTTTCTACACAATAACTGTAAAGAATAATGGCCCTGTGACAGCGGAGAATGTCTATATTTCAGATAAGTTACCTTTAGGTTTATCTTTCCTTTCATATGTTACAAAGTATGGGAAGTATAATCCAATAACTGGTGTATGGAATATAGGAACTCTTCCAAATGGTTCTGTTGCAACTATTATAATCAATTGTTTTGTTAAAAGAACAGGCAATCTTACAAATGAGGCCATTCTATTTTCATCTACATATGACCCAAACCTAACCAACAACTTTGCAATGATAAATGGAAAGGTTGTACAACAGATGAATGTAAAAAAAGTTGTTCAAAAAATAATTCCAATAAAAACATGTCAGAATCTGATTCCAATGCAAAAAACTGGCACTAATATTATCTCATTTGTGTTGGGATTAATTATGGTTTTTGGTGGAACTTCAATTTTTAGAAAAAAATAAAATTTCTGTTTCCATCTTTTTTTATTATCAATTTAAAATCTAATTTTATGAAAAATTTAAGATTGAATTTAATTTTATGAATAAAAAATTACCAATATATCATAAACTAATTTTATACAGCATGTTCAATGTTTTTGTAATAAAATGCATTAGTTTAAATTATATTAACACATTAATTTAAATAATAAATCTAATAATTAATTAAATATAAGAGGTGGTTTACAATGAATCAAAAAGCCTTAATATCGGTACTAGTTATTGCTGTTATATTTGGAGGGGTAGTTATTTCAGGATGTATAGGTAATAACAACAATTCAACCAACCTTACAAACAACAGTACAATAAATGGTAGTTCAACAACAACTGCTTCAAACAATTCAGCAGATACAAGTTCCAGTTCGCAACCATCCAGTCAAAGTTCATCTAAAAGTGACAAAAACAGTACTGGAACCAAAAACAATGGAAGCAGTAGCGGTAGCGGGCACTGGGAACCAGACCCAAACAGCCCTAATAAGGAAATCTGGGTATCAGATAAATAAATTATTTTTGAGGTGAAGTTCAGGATGCTTATAAAAAAAGTTTTACTAATAATGTTAGGAGTTCTTATGCTTTTAAGTATAGGAACATCTGCAGCAGTAACAACTCAATCAACAACTTATAATACAAGCCAAATCAGTCAAGCAGCTGTAACAGTTAAACATAATGTAGAAACCAACTATAGTCTGCAAAGTAAAGTTACTGTAGGCGGCAAAAATGTAACAAATTCACAATTTTTATATTTACTAACCTCTGCCACCAATAATGTGGCTAATGGTAAAGGAAAGAATTTAATAAACATTAAAAAGGTTTCATATCCAACAAATCCACAGGAAACTCTAACCAGTGGAACAATCAAAAAGACAGAATATGTTGGCATTGCAACTAGAATAAATTCATATATTAACAAATATGGTAAATTACCTAATTATGTGACAACAACTAAGGGAAAGATGAAGTATCAGTCAATGGTTTATATGTACAGTAAAATCATGACTTACTACAATGTGAATAAAGTGTTACCATCAACTGTTTCAGTAAAATCTTGGTATGCACAGACTCTTGGTCCAGCAGGGAAGTTGAATGCAACATTGAAAAATGGAAAAGTATTGGGCTCCAACAAATATGGATACGTTAAATTATACGGACCATATGGAAATGTTTCAAGTAAAAATAAAGTTGCAGTTATTGTAGGGGTTCATGCTCAAGAACAACAAACTCACATAGCAATGCTAAATGCCATATCAAATTTATCTTCCAGTTTAAAAAACGTGCAGATATGGGTTTACAGAGTAGTAGTGTACACTCAATACCAAAAGGATTACACTTTATCAAGAGTATACGGACAGGATTTAGCACATTACTATATTGTGCCAAATATAGGAACTTCCTATAAATTAGTTGTTGATACACATGGAAACAGGGGAACTAGTCAATATACGGGGTACCCTAACTTTGTATTCGCTCCTCTTGCCAACACAAAATCTGTGAGTTTTGCATATACATTAATTAATTCAGCATACACAAATGGAAAATTGAAGTATCATTACCTTGGTGACGGCACCAGCCCACCACGGGTGACTATACCTATAGCAAACAAAGGCATACCTACAATTGTTTATGAACAGTACGAGAATCAAGCTAACTATGCACAAGTATTGTACAAACATGCATTAGAAGTTGTTAAAGCAATAAACGGTGTATTCGCTTAAAACACAATAAAATGAGTCCCTTTATTTTTTTAGACTCAATTATATTTTTTTACTAATTTTTTTGGTGATTTGACTCCTTTTACGAATATTAATATTTGATATTTTTAGCTTTTAAATATCATATTATGATATATACAGCCCAAATTCTAAAAGAAATCATAATTTAACTGCAAAAAGGAAATATTATATACTATTAGATAAGATTATTATTCACTTTATATTCAGGGGGCGAATATTTTGAAGTGGATAAACTTGTTTTTAATAAGTATTATTTTGGTGGGAATTGTAGGACTTTCAGGATGTACTAGTTCTGGAAATGATACTAATACAACCGTTGCAAACAACACCTCTGTAAAACCAGCACCAGTTGATAGTCCTATCTTTAGTAATCAATATGTATCATTTAAGAAACCCACAGATTTAACAATAACAGATGATTCAAACAGTACACAAATTGATATAAAATTACGTAGTGGTGATAAACTTATTGTTGAAATAAATAGTGTAACTAATGACACAAAATTTGTTAATTCTGAAATAGCTCAAAGTAACAAAACAACTGTAGCAAACAGAACAGCTTATGAATTTTCAGATCCAACAACCATCCAATTGTATATTCCCTTTTCAAAAAGTAATGGAAAAACAACTGCAATTTGGATCCAAGGTACTACCGATAATTTGCCAGATTATAACTTAATAAAGGATAGTTTAATAATTAATAAAATTCCATCCTAAATAAAACTATTTTTTCTCTTTTTTAAACCTAAAACTATTGTTAGAATGGTAATGTTCTATAAATCCCATTTAATATAAAATTGGAAGTATTCCAACTTTTTATAACCCCAAAATTATTAATGTTATTACTTGCATCTGCTGCATACCAACTACCATTTGCATAAAGATTGGTCCAAACATGACTAATCCATTCATGACTTTTATAGAAGTAACATGTTCCATATTTGTATCGGGCAAAAACCCCTGAATACTTAGCCAATGAAACTATTAAACGTGAAAGATCTACACAGTTCCCCTTTAATATTTTCAATGTTCCTGATGCACCGTACCTTGTTCCATAATAATATGAGTATTCAACATAATCTCTTACCCAATTGAAAATATTCAATGCCTTATCATAATTAGATTTAGTATCAATTCTCAATGCATAAGCAAGTGATGATACGGTAGTAAAACTTGGAACAGTTAATACTATTCCTGCTCTATTGTTTTTTAGATTATAATCGTATGTATTTGGTTGATAGTTTATTATGTTCTTAAATTTCACTTTATAAGCCAATACCTTTACCTTAATTATATAACGTGTTTACAGCACCTATTTTTAATTTGTTTATGTCCAAATTCCGGTTTTCGGATTGTAATTACCATTTCCATAACATGAAATATATTTAAGTAAATCTGGGTTTAATCCAGAATTTATAGTTAAATTCTGTGCATCGTTATGTCCTTGGTTTTTGACTTTAATTTTTATATAAATATTATGGAAATTTTTTGGATTATAGTTTGATGCAGATTGAGTAATGCTAATATCTGCAGATGGAGGTATCTTTAATGTGGTTGAAGTCATATTGTTAGAGATATTTGGATCTATGTTTAATCCTGATTTGTAAATGGCATTACTGGTAATGTTGATGTTAGATGCAATTATCTGTGCAACAACATGTAGATTGATATTAGTACCATTTTCTATTGTTTGCACAGACCATATCCCAGTTATATGATTGTATGAGCCTTTACCCTCATCTGAAATCCATTTAAGATGATTGTGATTTAATAAATGACTTATAGTTACATTATTTGCAGTATTTGGTCCATTGTTATCCATTTTTAAAGTGAATATAACATATTTCAAATAATTTGGATTATAGTTTGATGCATATTGTGATAACTTAATATCTGCTGTATTTTTATCATCTGATTCGCTGGTTGAGGCTACATTATCATTTGAAGATGTTAAATATTAATCTAAAATAGGGAATATCTTGCTGAAAAGCTTGATATTTTAAGGAATGAATTTTATGAAATATGATATGTATTATGAAGTTTTAGAACAGCCTAAATCACTTGTAAATACTTTAACTGAAGAAGAATTTAATATGAAGGCGATTTCAGAGAAAATAGCAAGAAAGGATAAAATATATTTAGTTGGTAGTGGAAGTTCTCTTTCAACTTGTTACTCTGCTAGGGATGCAATTGGATTTTTATCAGATATGAATATTGAAGTCAATACAGGATATGAATTTGTGCATCATAAAAAACTCCATAAAACAAATTCAGCATTAATATTAACCTCACAATCAGGAGAAACAGCAGATACTTTAGCAGCCCTTCGAAAAGCAAAAGAAAATGGTATTTACACTATTTCAATTACAAACGAAGCTGAAAGCAGTATGATGAAGGAATCTAATGATGCAATACTTACACGATGTGGAAGAGAAACTGCAACATTAGGCACAAAAATTTACATAACACAATTATTATGTTTATACGAAATTCTGTTTTCAATTAAAGGATCTGAAGAAGCTAAAAAGATTTTGCAGGATCTGAAAGAAATTCCATTAATTATAGAACAATTGATCAAAAATACTAGAGAAGATAATAAAATTCTTGCGAAAGAATTCAAAGATGAAGACATATTTTAATGCATGGGTAGTGGCCCAAACTTTGGGTTAGCATATAAAATTGCTATGACAATGTTAATGGAAGGATCATTAAAACATGCTTGTCCACTTTACTCAGGAGAATTTAGACATGGACTAATCGAAAGAATCGAGGAGAACATTCCAATATTGTTCCTAGATGCAGGTTTTCCTGGTGATGAACTAACAAACAAATCAATAGACTTTTCCAATGAAATAGGTGCAAAAACCATAACATTCAAAATGAAAGACTACTTTAACATACATCCACTCTTAGCACCATTCATATTAGTAATACCTGTAGAATGGTTCATATACTATCTTTCCCACTACAACGGAGAAGATCCGGGAAGTACAAGACATATTGGAAAAGTAAGATACTGATTATCACTAATTAAAACATTTATTGGCAGTATTCCATTTTTATTATCTATTTATATTTTCTGGATTAACTTTTTTTCATAATCAAAGGATTATATATTTTTATGAAGTCATTTAACAATTAAAAATTTTTTTAATTAAAAAGAATTAACAGAGCATGTTGATTCATGTTTAAATTCAATAAGAATACTTAAATAACCGATATAAACATTCTAATTAGAATATCATACTCTTTAGTTAGGTAACAAAGTGATTAACTACATTCTTTCATTTTCTTCTTCCATCCCTATGTAAACCATATACTTGTAAATATATATCTGTAAAATAATTAAAAATTGAACATTTCCATCTTCTTGATTCTCATATTATTTACTCATTTCTTTTTACGATTTAAAAACTTAAATTTCTATAATAATTTAACTTATCAGAATTAATTACACTAAAAAAAAAATGTAAAAATTTTAAAAAATTATCAAGATAAATTTGATAAAATAATTATTGATATAGACTGTCTATGAAAAAAATCCTTTTAATAAAATAAGAAATTAAAACAAAAAAGAAAGAAATTAGAATAGTTTAAGCGTTACACGCTATAACTGTTCCATAACTTTGTGTGTTGTTGAACATATTTGTTGAGAAGTATGTTCTGTATGGTGCATTAACCCATGCGCCATTTGATGAATACTGTACTGATCTGTGTCTGCTTGACATGGAAGTTGAATACTGAATTATTCTGGCTTTCATACCTGCTGCAGTCATTTTCTTGTATAGGTAATCACTCATTGCCCAACAGTCACCGCTACCATGTGCAATCATACCTTCTGCTGTGTGTGCTGCACCACTGTATCGGTATTTTGAAGCTGCTTTCATTATAGAAGCCAAACTTGCAGTTGATGCAACAATTTTTGGTTTTTTAATGGTTAGTCCCTGAGTTGCTATGATCTTCTGAAATTGTGTTATTTGTATCAAAGTAGTACCGTAACGTATTGTTTTAGGTAATCTCCCGTTACTTGCATAGAATTTTTCAGCCCTGGAAATACCATCATTCATTTGAGCTACTGAAATTGGAGATACTGTAAAACTGGTTTTGTAAAGTGATACGCCGTTTCCTGACATGTCTGTTACACTGCCTGTGTGTATTATGAGGTTATATTTAACTCCTGTTGCTAGTGTTTTTGTAGGCGTGATACTGACTGTTTTGTCGCTTAAAGAATTTTTGGTAGAAATAACAGTTTTACCATTTTTAAGTTCTATCCACTTATTTCCTTCTTTGATTGCTTCATTGAATGTAACTTTAACAGTTTGACTTTTCGATATCACTGCGTGATTAGCTGGATCCACCGCTGTTACTTGGGGTGATGTATTTGCTGCTGCTGATGTACTCACATTTAAAAATAGTGCTAAACCAAATAATAGTAGCACTGATAATAATATTTTTCGCTTAATTCTATCGCCTCCGTACCCTAATAACATCACATTTGATTTCTTAATGATGTTTATTAGACTAATCACTAATCACTTGAATATCACTTATAAAGGTTTTGATATAATTTTGAAAAAAAGACGCTCTTACGGCTGTTTTATTAATTTAAGACGCGTTACACGTTTATTGAAACAAGGTATTATGGATAAGCCTACTCTGATGCTGTTTTTAACAAATAGTGTCTTCTAAAACAATATATCCCAAAAATAGGCGGATTAGTTCCTTTTATCAATTACTCACCTAGTTCATAATCATAAAAAAACCTCATAATTAGCATAAAATGATAAAAAAAGGTTTAATATAACTTATTTTAATGATTAAATGAATTTCAAGTAGTTTTAAAAAGAAATGAATATTATGAACCCAATTCAAATAATTGACTGTAATTGCTTTTTAAAAATAAAAATTATATTGAATAGTATATGTTTAACGAATCAACCGATATTTGAAACCAACGTACATTTTACACCTAATTAAGGATCTTTTTTCAACCTTAAAACTTAATAATAATATGAAATTACTGTAAAGATAGTTAATTTAAATAATAAAAGCTAAAAATAGTAAAAAGTAGATATAATGGATTATTACGGAATAAGGTACAATAAATATTAACTAAATAAAAAATTTTATTCATCAACAATACATCATATATTAAAGAAACTTTATTATAATAATTTAATAGTAAATTCAAATATTTACCAGATTATGATAATAAGTAAATAACTGGAGAAAATACATGAAACATCTATTATCCAAGGATTTGAAATTAATTTTTTTGTTATCATTAATTTATATTATTCTTATATCATTCCCAAATTTGCACTTCAATAAATCATTTTTAGAACTAGGATTTTTAGTATTATCATTCCTATTTGTAGGTTACTCTTTAATTTCATTGTTACGGCCTGAAGAAAATTATCATGAAATTCTCAATAAACCCCTCTTAATTTTAGAGTTCAGTGTCCTCATAATACTAGCAGTGAGTGTTATATTAAAATTTTCTTTAGGGCTTCATGTATTGATACTGGTCACTTTAATGTCCATAATAACAATGGTTTTATCATTGTCAGCATATATTCGTAGAATTGGATACTATAAACCAAATGGAAAAAGGATCGTATCTCATAGTCCAGATGAAACCCCGATCCAACCTGAAGATGCCACTAGTCCAACAGAACAAAAAACAAGCCAAACAATAGAGAAACCTACAACTAAACCCGGCCCAAAATCTAAATTCAGTTTATTCTATGACCTGATACTCATTGATCTGCTGTCCATATTTGCAATAACCACCTACTTTATCCCCCATATCAATATAAACCTGCTTCATGACGTTATAGGTATTATTTATATGGTTTTTATACCAGGATATATGTTTATGGCCATATTATTGCCTAAAAAAAGCAGTTTAGGAACTATCATACGTTTAGGCCTGAGTGTTGGTGTTACTTTACCCGTTACATCATTGATAGGAATGGTATTGTATTACACTAAGTATGGAATTAGTATAAATTCCTTACTAATTCCCCTTGCAATTTTAACCCTAATCTTAAGCGTATATGCAATAAAGAAAAGGATAAAGGCTTATAATCAATAAATATAGTTTATAATTTTATATTATCTTATTTATACTAACGATTCTCACAAAAAATCTGATGAAATGTATTTCCATATCAAATATTACTATATCTAACTTTTTTTAATTTTTTAAGAAATTTACTCTTGCTTTCTTAGGATATAAAAAAATTTTGATAATAATGCTTTATAAAATTAATTGAAAAAATTGAAAATAATTATTCCAACATATTAAAACTTCAAAGTGAATTCATGGGGTTAATATTATATAATATCACAAATAAAATTCTAAAATAGTATTAATACTTAAAATAGAAGTAGTTAATTAGGGGGATAACATGAATAAAGATTATAAATTGATGGGTATGTTGATACCAATAATTTTAGTTTTAAGCTTTGCTTTGTACATATTTCCCGGCTCTTCAGGTCTAATAACCGACATAGCAACTCCATTGTTAAATCAAACCAATAATTCATCTTCAAATCAGAGTTCAACCAATTCTTCATCTGTGGCAACTCCAGTGAACCCCTTAGTTAATCAAAGTTCACAAGGAACATCAGTTAGCAATTACAACAATAATTATAATTCTCCCACAAACAATGGTAATACCGGTTCAAACACAAGCACAGACACTAACAACCCAACAACCCCAACCGAGCCCACCAACACCACAGGATAAACTAATTTTTTTTAAACATCTATTCCATTCTTTTATTTTAAAAATCAGCAGGATGATAAACATCTAAATGCTCAATTGTTGAAATATTTTTTATCTTCTATTTTTCAATTACTAACTGGAAAAGTAAAAAAAATGCTTATTTACCTTTAAAATAGTTTCAAATAACCTTTAATAGCTTTATAAAACTATTTAATAACATAATATATAGAATTAAAAGTATAAACCTATAATTTTCCGTTAATTTAATAATCTAATATTTAATGGTTATGATAATGAATAAAATGTACTAATCCAAAATATTGAACATATTTAGAAGATAACATTTTTAATCAATTGATTCTATCATATTTTGAGTAAATAATATGGATAAACAAATAATAAATATGACATAAGTATAAAATAATCATAATATTAATAGAAAAGAAAAAAAGAATACAATGGGAAAATGAGTATAAAGAAAATATTATTAATAATTATATTAATATTGATAGGTTTAGTTGCCGCTTTTGTAATATATCAATATGAACAGCCAGCATCAACTAATATGATGAAAGGAAACCATACTCTTCTCTTGTTGACCGTGGATCCTTCAGAACAAAGACCTGGTATGGGAGGTGTTGACATGGCATTTGCAGTATATACTGTTGATGGTGATGTGAAAAATTTGACACCTATTTATCCTGGAGGGATGATGCATCCAACAGCAATGGAACCTGCTGGAGTGGGAACAGGTAGATTAATGCTTCATGATACATTATGGGATGCGGACCCTGCAGTTGGGGCTAAATTAGCACAAGAGACTGTTGTGGCTAATACTGGGATCAAAACAGATGGAGTTGTAATGGTAACACCTGATGCAATGATAGCTGCTGTTGGTCCAATCAATGTACCAGGTCAAGGAAAAGTTACAGGTAACTCAATTCAATTCCTAAGAGCAGAACAAAATAGTGGAGGAATGTCAAGGGGTAGTGCAGTGGAATCAATTATGAAACCAATAATGAATGCAACAAAAGATCCAAGTAAATATGCTACACTTGCACAAATAGCAGTTGATCAATATATGAAAGGGAATATTGCAGTTGTGCCTAGTTCGTTATTCACACAGTTCGCAATTTCTAAAGGAATAAATACAATAATTTGAATAAAATTTCATCTTTTTTTCTTTTTTAGAAAGTTCATTATTATCTCATAAATTGTTGTTTAATTTCTGTTTAATTTATTTTATTTAATAATATTCCAAATCTAAATACCAGTTATACTCAATGCATAAAAACTAAATATACTTCAGTTCCTGTTTCAGTTGTTACTGTGTTATAATCAAAATTCCAATCACTTTGCAAATTAAATATATTTTTTCAATAAGTATTCCATTTCAACAATTTCAATTATTACAGCTACTTTTTCATATCACCCTCTTAGTAAATTGCGGGTTATTAAAATTAATAAATTATTTCGAATATTAATAAATTTTATAAACAATTAGTGAAAATTGTCACGAAAAATTATTTTATATTATTATCATAGTGACCATATGAAAATATTTGTATGATACAAAAATGATTTTTATACTATAAAATTCACATATTGGGGAGGGTTTAAAAATTTTTTTATATAATCATAAATTGGGGAGATGGTTATGAAATCTTATAAAAATTATAAAAAATTTATATTATTTGGTATATTATTCCTGAGTTTCGCATTTACAATTTCAATAAATATTAACATTGCTGCTGCATCCCAATCAGGAATTTATGTAAATCCAACCGGACATGATACTTGGAATGGACAAAGTCCTGTTTGGAATGGTAAAGATGGGCCTAAAAGAACCATAAAAAATGCTGTTGGGACTGTGAGTAGTGGGGGAACTGTAACAGTAGCAAGTGGGATATACAAAGAAAACAACATCGTAGTTTCTAAGAGTATGAAAATTAAAGGTACAAGCCGGAAGAACACCATAATAAACGGGCGCTATTTAGGAAAGATATTAACCATTGGCAGTGGTTTAACAGTATCTATAACTAACATAAGATTCGATAGTGGAAAAAGTAAAACAGTTGGTGCGTTACACAACTCAGGAAGGACAACCTTAATCTATACTTCTTTTACCAATAATAGAGCTACCAGTAGTAGTGGAGCGATCTTCAATAAATACGGTTCACTAAACATTATCGGCTCATCATTTACAGCAAACATGGTAACTTCTGGTTTTGGAGGGGCCATCTACAATCAGGCCGCATTATCAGTTACAGGAACTAACTTCACAAGTAACACAGCAAACACTGGTGGTGGAAGTATTTTTAACACCGCTTATTTATCTGTTAACACCAGTAACTTCCTCAACAACCGTGTTACCGGTGGGGGAGGAGCTATCCGTAGCTCCAAAGGCTCAGCAAAGATAACTAATTCTAATTTTATAGGTAACAGTGCCATTGGTGGAGGAGGTGCAGTTTTCAACGAGAATGGAGTATCCTCAAATCCATACACAAGTACCATAAACATCGACAACTGTAGATTCTCAGGCAATACTGCTCATAGTGGTGGGGCAGTTGATAATAATCATGGAAAAACAACGTTATATAAATGTACATTCACAAATAACATAGGTACTAGCAAAGGAGGAGCTATAGTAAACTATCATGGTTCTTTAAATATTAATAGGTGTACTGGATCGGGTAATATTGCAACCAATCTTGGTGGAGTTCTTTACACTTATGGATTAGTCCAATTAGCAAACAGTAAATTCACGAGTAACAAGGTTTTGAATGGTAGTGGTGGAGTTATCTACAACTACGGCGATTATGTCACAATAAGTTATTGTGATTTTGAAAAGAATTCGGCAGGAGGAGCGTATGGTAATGGTTACAGTGGAGTTATCCACAGTTATTTAGGTAAAGTTAAATTGCTTAGTTGCTCATTTATCAATAACTGGGCAACCAATGGTGGTGGTGCCATAGTTAACGATGATGGTTCTAATTTAGCTATACAAAATAGTATTTTCACCAATAATCGAGCAATAGGTAACGGTCCTGGTAAGTATGGTAATGGTGGAGCAATCTTCACATTAAACGCGCTTCTCTCGGTTTATAATACAACCTTTACAAGTAACGCTGCAAATTATGGTGTTCGTGGTGGAGGGGCAATAGATGCACTTGAATATGTTAGACACAGTATTGTAAGCGTAAATCGCTGTAAATTCATTAACAACACATCTAGGGAAGGTGGTGCAATACACAATGCTTACGGATCTTTTACTTTAATAAACAGCTCAATAATCGGCAATTGTGCATCAGGAGATGGAGGAGCAATATACAATGGAAACGGTAAATTCACAGTAACAGGAACTACAATCAGTGACAATTCTGCATCTCACGATGGAGGAGCAATATACAATCCATTCGGTACTTTCAAAATAACCACATGTACAATAAACGACAATACCGCAGCACATGATGGTGGAGCTTTCTATAATCTGCGTAGTGTATTAACTGTTGAATATAACAATATCAGCAGAAACTCTGCAGATCATTATGGTGCAGCAATTTTCAACTCAGGATCTAACATAACTGTACATCACAATAACATCATAGCAAACCAGGGAATAAATGAGATTTACAGTCCAAATAACGATTACAATCCAGATTTCTATGTGTATGCTCAGGACAACTGGTGGGGATCAGATGATGATCCATCAGATAAAGTATCCATAGCAGGGAATTCTGTGTTCGTAAGTCCATGGCTACACAAACCACAGACCTAAAAAATAATAATATATTTTAAAGTGGGAATCATTAATTAAAATCCCATTTTATATCCTTTTTTTTGTTAAATTTTGAAATTATAAAAAAAATTTATTTACTAGTTGGGGAATAGTATTTCTAAACCATTTATTTTCATTTAATTATAAATCCCTGCTAAAGGGGTAACTATAAAAAAATTAATACGAATATATTTGATTTAGATTAATACTAAGAGGTGCGATTATGAAAATAATGATTATTGGTTCAGAAGGTATGTTAGGACACGACCTTGTGGATGTTTTAAGTGCTGAAAATGAAATTAGCACAACAACAATCGATACTTTGGACATTACCGATATTGATAAAACCATTAAAACCGTAAAAAACAATAATCCTGACGTGCTGGTACATGCCGCTGCTTTTACAGATGTTGACGGGGCTGAATCAAATCCAGACCTTGCATATAAAGTTAACGCTATTGGTACCAGAAATGTGGCTGTTGCCTGTAGAGAAGCAGATTGTGCAATGATTTACATCTGTACAGACTATGTTTTTGATGGAACAAACACCAAACCATATTATGAATATAACCAAACCAAACCATTAGGAGTTTATGGAAAAACTAAACATACTGGTGAGGTTTATATCCGCGATATACTTAACAAATTTTATATCGTTAGAACTTCTTGGTTGTACGGCTACCATGGACCTAACTTCGTTGCAACGATGTTAAATTTAGCAAAAACAAATGATACCATTTCAGTAGTCAACGATCAGATAGGATCTCCAACATACACTGTAGATCTTGCCAATGCAATTGCACATTTAATTAAAAGACCAGCTTACGGTATTTATCATGTAACCAACAGTGAACACTGCACATGGTACGATTTTGCAAAGGAAATATTCAAACAGTCTAATATAGAAGTTGATGTGAAACCAGTAAGTACTGAAGAATTTCCTCGTCCAGCTCCAAGACCGAAATATTCTGTGCTTGAAAACTATAACTGGAAGATGGAAGGATACCCAAAAATCAGGAGCTATAAAGAAGCCTTATCTGATTATCTAAAATTACTTTGAAATTATAAGTTTTAATTAAATTTATTACGATTATCTAAATCGAAAAACATTATTGGAGAGTAAAAAATGAAAGGAATAGTACTTGCAGGTGGATCAGGCACAAGACTTTACCCCATTACCAAAGCTGTGTCAAAGCAGCTGCTTCCTGTCTATGATAAACCTATGATTTATTACCCATTATCAGTTTTAATGCTAGCTGGAATAAAGGAAATACTCATCATTTCAACACCGCACGATCTTCCAAGATACAAAGAATTACTTGGAGACGGCAGTGATCTTGGTATATCATTTTCCTACTTAGTACAAGAAGAACCACGAGGACTTGCAGATGCATTCATTGTAGGAGAAGAATTTATTGGTGATGATAGCGTTGCTCTGGTACTGGGAGATAATATATTCCATGGACACAGGTTCAGTGAGATATTACAAAGGGCAGCATCATTAAAAGATGGTGCCATTATCTTTGGATACTATGTTAGAAATCCAAGACCATTTGGAGTGGTTGAATTTGATGATGAGGGTAATGTAATTTCTGTAGAGGAGAAACCAGATGATCCCAAATCAAACTATGTTGTGCCAGGTCTTTACTTCTACGATAACGATGTTATAGAAATAGCTAAAAAGGTTAAACCTTCTGATCGTGGTGAAATTGAAATTACAAGTGTTAATGATGCCTATTTAAAAGAAAAGAAATTAAAAGTTGAACTTTTAGGTAGAGGAATGGCATGGCTCGATACAGGGACCCATATAGGCCTTTTAGAAGCAAGTAATTACGTTGAAGCTATACAAAAAAGGCAGGGCTTCTATATAGCATGTCTTGAGGAAATTGCCTTCAATAATGGATGGATAGATGAATATAGGGTCTTAAAATCTTCTGAAACTCTTGAAAAAACTGAATACGGAAAATATCTTTTTGAAATTGTTAACCACAACGAATTAAAGAAATGATAATATAATCCCTGTTTAAATTGGCCATTTCAAGCCCCAATTTTTTTTATTGATTCAAAAATTGTTTAATGTTCCTATTATACTTTTTTTGGCTTCAATTACCCAAGGCCATTTATTAACATCGTTCTGACAGTGCAACTTGTTACTATATTGAAGTGTTTTCTCAATCTGATCCCAGTTATTTTTTATTCTTTTTTTAGGTCTGTGATGATAAAGATGGTACAATGTATCGTCTATTCTGTACCTTTTGAGCCGACAAATATCTGCTCTTATCACCATTTCATTATCTTCTCCACCCCAACCACTGAAATATTCATTTGCCATTCCCATAGAAATAAAAGAACATTTATTAAAAAAAACTATACCCCCATCAGCTTTCGTCCTTACTTCTGGCAATATCCCCGATTTAAAATCGTAACTTTTTCTAAATTTTTCTTTATCAACTATTTCTGTTATATATTTATCAAATGGATGAACTACATCAAAACCAATTTCCAATAAAACTAGAGCCATATTAATATTTTTCTTTTTGGCCAAACAATCTAGATCGTGTATTGTAATATATGGAGTTTTAGATTGGATTACAGCCGAATTTATTGCTTTCGCTTTATTAAACAATTGTCCGTTAGCATTAATATGAATAAATTCAAATGATTTAAATAGATGTGCATAGTTATCCATGAAAAACTTTCTATTTGATCCATCTGAATGTTCAGATACTATTATATTTTGTACCCCAACCGTTTTTAGATATCTTAAAGTTATATCCTCATTCATTTGACGGTCAGAATTATCTGTTTTTCGATATGGAATTATAATTGTTAACTTACTAAAATCCCCATCAGTATCAAACTTCTGTAATTGTATATATTTTTTAAGACTATCATTTTCAACTATCAACAGTTCATTTTCGGTCTTGTAGTTGTTAAAAGATTTTAATTTGTTTTTAAGAGCTTTGTTTTCTGTTTTTATTTGGGCTATTTCTTTTTGAACTGCTTCTCTTGATTTAAAAAAGTTCATAACACGATCATTAAGATTTTTATTTTGCCTAATCAAATCAGCTATCTCGATTTTAATTGTTTCTCTTGATTCTAAAAAATTGTTAACTTGACTTTTAAAGTTATTATTTTCTATTTGTAACTGATTAACTTTATTTGTAAGCTCTTTTTTTTCTTCTTCTAAACCTTTAACGATATCTGTTTTTTTAATCTGTTTTCTGATAAGGTTTTTGATCATAAAGATCCCCTGAAAATGTAATATGTATAATGTTGATTTTTGTACATAGATTAAAATATTTTTGTATTTTATATTGTAAAATAATAGTAAACATCTGAAAATATGATATTCTTTGTATGGTTGAATCCAATTTTTTTAAAATTTTGATAATTTATTTATCTTTAATCATTTTTTCAATATATATGAAATCACTATCATTCAAGATAAAATTTTAATTCAATTACTTAAAAATCCCATACAGGAGTATCATAACCAAGTTTAGCTGATAGTTGTGGATCCCATTGATTTTTGTGGAACATGATGTCAAAATTTGCGTCTCTGTCTTGTTTGCCCCGTAAATCATCAGTAGATTTTTGTAGTTTATGGAATACGACTGCTTTTTCAACATAATAAATCTTCAAATTCATCATGTGCCTTATGTAGTTGCAGAATATTCGATCTGAACGGTAATGACGGCCGTATTCAGGATCTAAACCAACTGATTTGTCCAATACCTCACGTTTAATATAAACACAGAAAAATGGGGCAAAACTTAGTTCTACTACTCTTCCCGAATGAAAAACAGGTACGTTGATAATATTTGCGTGGGCTGCAGATAGGTTTACATCGCATTCATATTGAGGATATGCAAAGGGAACGTGTTCATTTATTGTTTTAGTACATCCTGGTAAAACTTGTTGTGGAACGATAATCCCACAATCTGGTAATTCATATGCGGCATTATGCATGGCAGAAACAGCATTTAGTGTTAGGATTGCATCATTGTTCATTATTAAAATGTCGTTGTCATTTCCTGCAAGATCAATACCTTGGTTAACTGCATAAGTAAATCCGTAGTTAATATCATTTTTTAAAAGTTTGATTTGTCCGCTAGAGGCCATTTGGTCCAAATAATCTATAACTGGTCTGCTTGAAGAATTATCGACAACAATAATTTCCAGTTGATTATTAACATTTATCGTTAAGATAGAATCAATACACTCACGTAAATCGTCAAGTGCTTCGTAACTAGGAATAATAATGCTGATTTTACGATTATCATGGTCATTTAAGAATTTTAAATCATCGATTGATGATGCAGCATAATCCTTTAAACGCTCATTTCTTTTTTCACGTACAATTTCTAAATATTCAACATAACCGGAACTATTGGTAATTGTATTCTGTGCTTTGTCGTAATAGTAATGTGAAAGTAGCACAGGTATAGAGTACATTTGAGATGTTTCAGCCATTCTAATTATCAGATCATAGTCAACAAGTCTGATCAATGTTTCATCAAAGCATCCTATGCGTTTGTAAAGCTCATGTGTATGGCAGAGGGCATTGATATCGATATAGTTCCTATTGGTTAATAGGGATTTGTTGAAGCTTCCGAAACGTACCGCAAATGGTTTTTTTCCATTGCCTTTAAAGAGGAGTTGACCACTGTATACAACTTCAGCATTGGGTAATTGTATAAAAGCCCCGATCATTGCGGCTAAATATCTTGAATCCCAAATATTATCAGAATCAAGGTAAGCTATATATTTTCCATTTGCAGTTCTAAGTCCTTGGTTACGGGCATAAGAAACTCCTTTACATGTTTGGTTATATAGTATTATAACTCTTTCATCTTTAATTTTATCCAGTAACTCTTTGGTGCCATCATCACTACCATCGTCTATTATTATCAACTCTAGATTGGTGTAGGATTGGTGCAGAACTGAGTCAATAGCATATTTTACTGTGTCTATCCTGTTATAAACTGGCATTATCACAGACACCAAGCTCTTATTTTCTCTGTTTAATGAAAGGGATGTTAAATGTCGTGTTATATTTTCCATGGTAGCAAAACATCTTTTATCCTGTTCACGGAATGGTGCATATACCATTGGAGATATGAGTGAATTTGCAAGGAACCCCGAAAAATCCCTAAAACTTCGGTGTTGACGGTTTGATATTATCCCTTTTTCTTTAAGCTTTAGATTTATTTTATTTCTGATTTTCTTTGGATAATCCTTAAGGGGTGTTCGCCGGAGTTTTTTTATCATATGCTCATTATCTTTCATAAAATTTCACCTATCAAGGAAATTGTGAATTTAAGTTAATAGATATTAATATATCTCTTTTATTGAGGATTCAATGTTGATAAATATGTTACCAAATTTTTTTCAAGAGTCTCTGCCCTATTTGCATATGTATGTTTTTCGAGTACAAATTCTTGTAGTTCTTCAATTTTTGCTCTTCTTTCATCTTCATTGGATAAATAATATACTAATTGGTAATTTAATTCTTTATTAGAATTGAAAACTGGTAATTTTCCTTTAAAAGTTTCTAGTGCGCCTTTTTTTCCATTGGTAATTACTAATGCTCCACAAGCCAATGCATCGTATACCCGACTATTTACAGATCCATATTTTTTTGTTGCTCTGTTGGCATCGTCAATTACTATCTTGGTTGATGCATATACTTCTGGGAGTTTTGAGTATGGTATGAATCCATGGTAATATTTCTTGAATTTAGGGATCTTGTCCCAGTTTTTACCGTATAAATTGAATTTGTAAGGGATATTATCGGGTTCTAACATTTCAATGATATCTCTTGGATCGTTCCAGTAGCTACCTGTGAAACAGTAATCACACAAATATTCTTGGTTTTGAGGAATATTTTCATTAAATCTGTTTGGATTGGTAGCAAGTGGTAGTAATATTGGTTTTTTGTTACTGAATTTGTTTATATATTCCTGAGCAGTTTTGCTAGGTGCAAAAACCATATCATATTTTTTGAAACTTGGATGTGAAACCCATCTATCAAACCAATTTCTAGGCCATGCTATTTTAATCAATGATTGGTTTAAAGATTTGATTCTGTTTGGATCGTATCTGTCCAAGAGTGATATAACTACATCCACATCATCTGGAATATGGTACCAGTACCCTTGGCCATGATGTGGTATGAAGCTTATATGCCAACCTAATTTCTTTAAAAATTCCCCAAATTCAATTGCTGTGAAATAATCTCCTGCAGAGGCTATTTCTCCTTCTTCAGTAACAATGAAAGCAATTTTCAAGGGTTCATTTGAAAATAATGTATTATTATCTATTTTGTCCAATATAAACTTTGTATTTATCTGTTTTGTATCAATGGAGTGTTTTGATTTGTCATCGTATATGTTTACTGAACGATATTTTATTGAATCTATATCATCTTGAATGGAATTTTTAATCTGTCTCAAACGGGTTTTTGAAACTTTAAATTTTAATTTAGACCATATACTCATCTTACAGATCCCTCTTTAAAATTAATCTTTATAACATCCAGTAATATAAACCATGTTGGGCGAATTATTAAACGTAATTAATAGATTCTTTATTCTTTTTAATTTAAAGATTGTAAATCCTTATTTATTAAGTTTTTGGGAGGTATTACATCAAATAAGTCTTTTATCAATGGATTTTAATGTTTTAAGAAGATATGCTGGATAAAAAAATTCTAGATCGTTGTGTTCTACATAATTTTCAATATTTAATTGATATTTAATATGATTCTTATCTAATTCTTGTGTAAAAGGGGTGATATGTCTCTCAAAATGGAAATCTCCCTTGCCAACATGTATGTATATGTTAGGAAAATTTTCTGGTGAATCATATATTAGATTAAAAAGTAAACTATCTAAATATTTGATATCTTCTTTTTCATGTCCTCCCGCAATATAATCAGCTACTTTTACTTTACTGAAAAAATGGATTTCTTCGCCGGGTACTATTTCAACATCATGAATTAAAAAGTCTCCCATCTTTGTTTGTGGGCCTCCAGCAATTACATGTCCAAATCTATATTTAATTCCAAAGTACAATGCCATCCATCCTCCCTTAGAAGATCCTTGCATTATAACATTTTCAATTTTTATATCATATTTTTTAACAATCGTGTTTATTAAAGACATTACAGCTGTTTCTACAGAAAAATTTCGATTTTCACCCAGTAAATAACAACCTCTTGTACCAAATTCATCAAGTAAAAATAATCTGTGAGCATTCACATCCTTTAAAGTTCTAACATATCTATATCTGAATGCACCGGTTTCAGTATTAAACCCGGGGAAGGTTACAATAAGTTTATCAGATCCCTTTTTTTCACAAAATAAATATTTAAGATCTCTACCTGCTTTATGAACATCTTCCTTACTTTTAATTATTTCAACTAATCCCATATTATCACTCTTTATTAAAATTGAATTTAAATTAATATCATTTAAAGTTAAATTTAGATGTATAAGAATATTTATATTTCTAATATTAATCCGTATAATTGATTAAATAAAATAATATACATGTTTATTAAAAGCTAAAAAATATTTATAATATTCAATTAGAATGTTTCCATATAAAAATGTTTAAATCTCAATCTAAGATTTATAACTGATTTCTTTAATTAAATGTTTACCTACAATAATTTCAATCTAAAAATTGCATGTAAAAATTTAATCATTAAATTATAAATACTATTGGAGAATAGCATATGCACTTCATTTTAATTTCTAAAAAGAAAGGGTTTAATAATGGACAAATAAATGAAAAATTATTGAAATCATCACAAGCTCCTTCTTTAATATCAAGAGAAGTAATTAAATACGAAAATTCTAAATTCCTAATCTACTTGTATCCATATGATCATATTGATCATGAAATTTACGGCTATTCGTATAGTCTAGATAAAAATGAAATAGTTTTAATAAATGGTGTAGTGAACGTAAATAACAATCTTAGAAATCCTGATATTAAAGAATTTTTCAAATTTTTAAAAGATACTGATGAGCTATCGGGTGATTATCAACTTATTTCCATAGATAAAAATGGCAATGGATCTATTATAACACCTGCTTTAAGCATAAGACAACTCTTTAGTTATGAAGATGAAAACTGTTCTGTAATTTCTTCAGAAATTAAATTAATTGTGGATGGTATACAAAAATTCAGGAAAAAGAGCTTTATTAATCATTTTGATCCTGATTTCATAGAAGATGCTATCTTCAATGAATGGACACCAAGAAATTCACCAGATAAAACAATATTCAAAGAAATAAAAAGAATATTACCTTATGATATTAAATATTTTAATGAAGGTAAACTAGTAATCGAACAAAAACATACAATTCCAATACCTGATTGGTTTAGGGATAAATTCGAAAATGATAGAAACAAATTATTTGATGAATATTATCAATTTTTATTGGATTTTACTGAAACAAATCTTATACATCTTAAACCTAACATCGACAAAATATCTTTAGGATTGACAGGAGGGTTTGATTCCAGAATAACTGCATCGATCCTTTCTAAAATTTCAAAAAAACACCAAATACCCTTTGAATGTCGTACTTCTGGCCAAATAAGTCATCCTGATATTGTAATTGCAGAAAAGGTAGCAGAAATTCTTAAGGTTAAACATATTATTGAATCCGAAGTAATTCGACCTAATACAAAGAGGTATAATGATTATCTTTCAACATTCTACATGTCTCAAGGTGATTTTAATTCAAAAGATTTTATCCCAATTTATAAAAGAAAAGTTTTACAGTTGAATGTGTTAGAACAGTTAGGAATGAGCGGTCATAAAAAAGATGAATTACATAAAATTTATACTGCTAATAGATGGATTGGAAGGAGAATACTCTTTCAAAAGAATTTTTTCTTCCCTTTATTCTTTACATGTTACGAAATATGGTTTGCCCTTATGTATGCTGAAAAGGGAGAAACCGGTGCTGATGAAATGGTATATGAAATATTAAAACGTTCCAATCCAGATTTATTGGAAATTCCATTTGTAGGAAAATCATTACCACAAACAAATGTAAAACCATATTTAACGGTTTTTGACTCTAAACATCATGAAAAAGAGCCATTTTTATGGGATTATGATTACGTTAGAAAAAATTTGAAACCAGTTTTAATCAAAAAATTCAATAATTCTCTCGGTATAAAAAGTAAAATAATCTTTTTATTAGCCGGAGTAAACGAATTAGATTACTTCCTCAATCCCAAATTTGAACGTTACATTACTTCTTACAGGAAAAATAGAATTAATCTAAAATATTGCATTAATCTGATAATAAAGGAAGGAAAATCTAATGCATATCCAAAAACTAAAACCACTATAAAAATGACCAAAGAATCTCTTAAAGATCCTTTTATACCTAAGATGCAGATATTGATGGATATTGCAACATCTGCCAATAAATATTCATTCAATGAAATGGAAAGAAATCTGACATTTCATGTTTGAAGGATAAAAAATTTTTTTAAAAGTCCCATAATGGTTTTTTATAGCCGAACTCTTCTGCTAATTCATCATGCCACTGGTTCTTCTGGAACATGATTTCAAAGTCATCCTTTGACCTTTCACGCAGTTCATCAGTCGATTTCTGTACTTTATGATACACTACAGCATCAGTGACATGATATATTTTAAGTTTCATTACATGGCGTATATAATTGCAGAATATACGATCGGAACGATAGTGACGTCCAAATTCTGCATCTAATCCTACAGAATTGTCAAGCACATCTCTTTTAATGAATACACAGAAAAAAGGTGCAAAATTAAGTTCAACAAACTTGCCTGAATAAGAGATTGGTATGTTTATCATGTTGTCAAATAACCATGAAAGATTGACATCACATTCATATTGAGGATTTGCAAATGGAACATGTTCTGTGAGTGTTTTACTACCCTTTGGCAGAACCTGCTGTGGTACAATAATGCCACAATCTGGCAATTTGTATGCTGCATTTTGCATGATCTCAATTGCACCAGGTGTTAGCATTGCATCATTATTCATTAATAGTATATCATTTCCGGGTTCTGAACTCGCTATACCCTGATTCACTGCAAAGGTAAAGCCATAATTGGTATCATTTTCTATTAGTTTAATTTTACCCTCCAATGCAAGTCCTGACAGATAATCCAAAACCGGTCTGCTCGATGCATTATCAACCACTATTATCTCAATCCATTCACTTGCATTCAATTCAAGAATTGATTCAATACATTCCGATATGTCCTCTAAAGATTCATAACTGGGTATTATAATGCTTAAATTGTTTTCAACTGGTAATGGTGAGTTAATTCTATCCAATCTTGCCTGTTCTTTGCGTTTCGCCTGTTTTTCCCGGAACATTTTTAGATACTTTCCATCTTTATCGGTTTTATCATCTGTAATACCTTTACAATAGTACTGTGAAAGTATAACTGGAACAGAATACATCTGAGCATTATTAGATATCTGTAATATCCAATCCCAATCCGTATAATGACCCAAACTTTCATCAAACCCTCCTATGGACTTGTAAAGATCAGATGTATGACAAAGAGCATTTATATCCATATAATTCCTGTTTTCCAGTAATGATCTGTTTAAACTTCCAAAACGAACAGCAAATGGATTTTTTCCATTTTCCTTAAATAAAAGTTGTCCACTGTAGATTGCATCTGCATCCGGATGTTCTTTGAAGGCTCCCATCATGGCAGCCACATATCTGTTATCCCATATGTTGTTAGGATCTAGATATGCTATGTATTTCCCATGTACTGCTGTTAGTCCCAGATTCCTTGCTTGGGAGGGTTCCTTAAATTCTGGATTTCTTATTAAGATAACATTTTCATCTTGGAATTTTTCTGTAAGTTCATAAGAACCATCATCACTTCCACAATCTATAATAATTAATTCTATGTTCTTGTAAGTCTGGTTTAAAATAGAATTAACAGCTGCCTGCAGAGTTTCAATTGAATTGTAAACCGGCATTATAACTGAAACCAGTGGTAAATCCCCATAACTTTCAGATAGGTTTGTTAGATATCTTGTGATATTTTCCATACTTGCAAAAACTCTTTTATCCTGTTCAAGGAACGGAACGTATACAATTGGAGATACCAGTGAATTTCCAAGGTATCCTGATAGATCCCTGTAACGTCGAGGTTGTGAGAATGTCCTTTTTTCACTGGCAATTAATTTTCCTGTTGCCTTATCAAAAAGTCTAAGTGTATGTTTTTCACCATCTAACAATTGTGGTGGTACATTTAATGTATAAGAGTGGTATCCATTGTTAACACCATTTTTTTCAAGGTCTGCACGATATTCATCGCACATAACACTGAATTTTTTGTTATCTATTTCTATAAGAGCTTCCCGTGGAGAATATTCTCCAATTACTGCAAGGAATCCAATGATTAAAACATTTCTAGTGAAATGTATTTCTCCCTTTATTTCTGTGGTTTTTTTCTTTACTAATCCCATTTTTTCTTGATTTTTTCTTTTTTCTTTAATTCCATAGAGTGCATAATGTACAAGTGGGTTTAAATTGGAATTTTTAACATCTTTATGTTTATTGAGGTATTCTTCACCTTCAAATGTGGGATTAGGTTTTCTTCCTTCCCTGAATCCATTGTATATGTAATGGATTATTGGGTCTTTGCCTGTTAATTTTACGTCTTGATTATTTTTGAGGTAATAACCCGTGTCAACCAGGCATTTATTTTTAATTGCATGGTATCCTTTTCTGTTTATCAAGGTGTTTCTGAATCCTGTTTTCGGCAGGTACATTAGCATGTAAAGAAAAGGGAATTTTGAAACCATTCTCTGCCTGAATGATCTATACTTATTACTTCTGTATTCAAGTTCATTTTCATGTTCAGATAGAGTATCCTCTAATAAACCCACTTTTTTAATATATTTCCTACGTTCTTCACTAGCTTCTTCCTTAGCTTCTTCCAGCTGTTTTTCAAGCAATTTGTTTTGTGATTCAGATTCTATAAGATCTTTGTTTAACCTGTCAATTTCAATTTCCAGCTGATTCAAGCGTTTTGATAGTTGAGTTCTATCTTTACTAATCTTTTCTACTTTTTTACTAAACTTGTCTACTTTGCTAAATAGTTTAGATTTTTCATCATTTAGATGCTGTATTTGTGTTCTTTGATCCGAACGTTTGATCACCATTTTGACCCTTTCTTTTTCAAGGAAATCCACCAGATCAACACTTTGAATGGTATTCTTAACAATTTTATCAATTATTTTATCCTTGGGATATAGAATTCCCAGTCCAAAAAGGGCTTTTATATTCACAAAAGAATAATTAAGATCTGATTCTTCTATAAAATCTTCAATAGCAGTTAAAACTCCATTTTTCGGAGTGTTTTCGGAAACAGCATTATTGAGGTCCGAATTTAAACCTCCTTCTTCTTGAAGGTCCGGTTTTCCCTGAAGAATACCCAACTTCTTGTAGGGCTGTCTGTAAGTTTCAGGTATATTCTCAGAATTGTAATAAAGGTCTCTTCTAGCGTAAGGCCATCCAATATCATGCAAAAATACTATTGGAAACTTTTTATTAAAAAAATTCCTTTCTATTGTCTTTAATTCGTTGTAGACTGTGTACCAGTTATGATCACCATCAACTAAAATGACATCATAGTCCTTAAGTTGTGATAATTTGTTTAAACTCAAATCCTTGAAAATTTCAAATTTTTCACCATATTCTGCTTTATATCCATTGACATCAAAACGGGGGGACGGATCTACAGCAGTCATGTGGGCATCGTGGTCTTTACAATATTCCAGGATGTTTTTCGTGTTAATACCCGTATCAGAACCTATTTCAACGATATATTTGGCATCTACCTTTTCGATAATTGGATGCATTATAATATCCCAAAAACGATTCATATTAGTCACCCTCATTGAACATTTCTTTTCATTTATTTTGCACCTTATGTGATATATATTTTGACGATTAATAGGCCTTTTTACGTTATAAAATTTGATTAAATCAAAAACTAATACTAGATATGAATTTATTAAATATAATACTTTTTTTAATAAATCATTTAATTATTTAAACTAACAAATATAATAAAACCCTTTTTAACCATCTTAAAACTGATTTAATAGTTGGTCGGTGTTTCTTTTAAGGTTTTCCAATTTTCATCCTTTTCTGACAGGACTATCTCTTCTGAACCTATCGGCCATACAATACCTATATCCGGGTCATTCCAGAGTATTCCTCCTTCATCTTCTGGGTCGTAAAAATCTGTACATTTGTAGGTAAATTCTGCTTCATCTGATAGTACCACAAATCCGTGTGCAAATCCTTCGGGTACATAGAACTGTAATTTATTGGATTCTGAAAGTCTAACCCCAACATATTTTCCATATGTGGTAGAGTTCTTTCTAAGATCGACAGCAACATCGTATACCTCTCCTTTGATAACCCTTACAAGTTTGCCCTGTGGTTTGGTGTGCTGGAAATGAAGTCCCCTTAAAACACCCTTAACTGATCTTGACTGGTTATCCTGAACAAATTCCATATCAAGGCCTGCTTCTTTAAATTCGTCCTTATGATAGGTTTCCATGAAATAACCACGTTCATCTCCAAAGACTGTTGGTTCAATGACATAAACATCTGCTATGGATGTTTCCCTAAATTTAAATTTTCCCATGCTCACCTCTCTCATTAATACTAAACATTATTTTATAGTATCATCAATTTTGATATGTGTTATAGTTCTATTATTTAAATTCCATTAAAATTCATATAGTGACTAAATTAATTTAATTATAAACATAGTACAATAAATGAAGAAACTTATATATACATTTTAGTTTAATTATAGCTTATCAAATTTTAGTATTTAAGAATTTTATGTGATAATTATGAAAATTACAATTGTTGGAACAGGTTACGTTGGATTGGTGACTGGTGCATGTTTTTCTGAGATGGGAAATACTGTTTACTGTATTGATATTGATGATGGTAAGGTTGAGGATCTGAAAAATGGTAAGATCCCAATTTTTGAACCTGGTTTGGAAGAGCTTGTATCAAAAAATATTGAATCTGGTAACCTTTTCTTTTCAACTGAACTAAGCATAGGACTTAACAATTCCAATATCTGTTTTATTGCTGTTGGAACTCCAATGGGTGAAGATGGAAGTGCAGATATGCAGTATGTGCTGGAAGCCGCCAGGGAAATTGGACAATTAATTTCACACGACCTCATAGTTGTTAATAAATCAACAGTACCTGTTGGAACTGCGGATATGGTTAAAGAGGTGATTAAAAGTGAAATGGCTGTTAGGAGTGTTGAATTTAAAGTTGAAGTGGTTTCAAATCCTGAATTTTTAAAGGAAGGAGCAGCTGTTTCTGACTTTATGAGGCCTGACAGGGTTGTTATTGGTTCAGATGATGAGGATGTTATTGAAACCATGAAGGAGCTTTACAGTCCATTCACCATCAATCATGAAAGATTTATTACCATGGACGTTAGAAGTGCTGAAATGACCAAGTACGCATCCAATGCCATGCTTGCAACCCGTATCTCATTCATGAATGAGATGGCCAATATTTGTGAGAGAGTTGGTGCTGATGTTAACTTTGTCAGGGAAGGTATTGGAAGCGACAGAAGAATAGGTTACAGTTTTTTATATCCAGGATGTGGATATGGTGGCAGCTGTTTTCCAAAGGATGTTAAAGCCCTGATTAAAACAGCCCAGGATAATGGTTATGAATCCACAATTTTAAAGGGGGTTGAATCTGTTAATGAAAAGCAAAAATTTTCCATTGTAACCAAAATAATCAAAAGGTTTGGTGAGGATCTCCAAGGAAAAACCTTTGCTCTATGGGGCCTGGCATTTAAACCAGAAACAGATGATATGAGAGAAGCTGCATCTGTTGTTATAATAAAAAGTTTAATTGAACTAGGTGCTAAAATCAAATCCTACGATCCCAAGGCCATGGATGCAGCCAAGGAATATTACTTCGCAGATAACCCCAATATCAGCTTTTATAATAACAAGTACGATGTTGTGGAGGATGTTGATGCCCTAATTCTTGTGACTGAATGGAAGGAATTCAGAAGTCCTGATTTTGATAAGATAAAGGAAATGATTGGGAAAAGAATAATTTTTGATGGAAGAAATCAGTACAACAAGAACATCCTGGAAAAAATGGGCTTTGAATATTATCAGATAGGTAACTATGGATAAAAAATTTATTATTCAAATGATTTATACAATGGGATCAAAGATTTTATTTATTTGTAATTTAGATTTAATCATGAAATGGAGATTATAATGATAAATGAACATAGATTTTTCGCTAATTTTGGAAAGTACAGATATTTACTTATCCAGCTTGTAAAAAAAGATATCCAGGTAAGATATAGAAATTCTATGTTAGGAATTTTCTGGAGTTTTTTAGAGCCATTACTAACCATGATTATAATGACAATTATATTTGCGTTCATTTTTAAACGTTCCATACCCAACTTTCCAGTTTATTATTTGATAGGAAGGGTTACATTTGGGTTATTCCAGATGGGAACCATGGGATCAATGACGTCAATAATAAGTAACGTACACATATTAAAATCAGTTTATGTTCCTAAATATCTGTATTCATTGGCAGCAGTGTTGTCCAATTTTTTTACCTTCCTCCTGTCTTTGATCATTCTCTTCGCTGTTATGATAGCAACCAATGTACAGTTCACAATTTATATAATATTCGCAAGCCTTCCAGTTATAGTTCTTTTGATAATGACATTAGGCGTTGGACTTATACTTGCAACTGTAACAGTATTTTTCAGAGATATAGAACATTTATATGGAGTTTTTGTTATGTTATTGATGTATGCATCTGCAGTCTTTTACCCTGCAAACATTATACCTCCACAATATCAGATAATCTTGACACTAAACCCTGTATATGCAATAATAGATTGTCTTAGAACTGTTTTATTGAATGGTACATTGTACAACCCTCTGACATTGTTATATGCCACTGTATTTGCACTTGTTTCACTTGTGGTTGGAATGGCTTTATTTTATAAGTATCAGAATAAATTTTTACTACATCTCTAAAATTAAATTATTATAAAGGTGAAAATATTGGGAGAAATAGCAATTAAGGTCGAAGATGTTGGAATGGAATTCACTCTTAACAAAGAAAAGGTAGACAACCTTAAAGAGTATGTTATTAAATTTTTAAAAAGGGATCTCAAATACACAAAATTTTGGGCGGTTAGACATATTTCATTTGAAGTTGAAAAGGGAGATAAATTAGGTATAATAGGGTTGAATGGAGCTGGAAAAAGTACATTACTAAAAATAATATCTGGAGTTATTAAACCTACTGAAGGCAGTATAAAAATGAAAGGAAACATTGTACCTTTATTAGAACTTGGATCAGGATTTGATCAGGAATATACTGGCCGTGAAAATATCTTTCTCAAAGGTGCATTGTTAGGATATTCAAAGAAATATTTAGAGGAAAGAATAGATGAAATAATAGACTTTTCTGAACTGGGTGACTTCATAGATGTACCCTTAAAAAATTATTCAACTGGAATGAGTGCCAGATTGGCATTTTCAATTGCTACTGTTGTTGAACCACAGATTATGATACTTGATGAAGTATTAGCAGTTGGTGATGCAAAATTCAGAGAAAAAAGCCAGGAAAGGATGAAAAATCTATTGAATGAAGATGTATCAGTATTGTTTGTTTCCCATACATTAGCCCAAGTTAGAGAATTATGTAATAAAGCAATATGGCTTGAAAATGGGGAAATGGTTATGCAAGGTTCTGTTGATGAGGTTTGTGACAGTTATGAACGCTTTACACTTTCGGATGAAGATATTATAGTTACCAGAACTGAGCCAGGAAATAATGAAGTCAATGTACCAGTTGACAATACCATCAAACTGACTTTCAGCGAAACCATTAAACAGGGCAGCAACTGGATAGAACTTTTAAGCAGTAATGGAGAACAGGTTCCCATTACGAAAACTATTGACGGTAACACCCTCCTAATAAAACCTCATATACAGTTAACCAGAGGAACTTTATATTCATTATATTTGCACACAGGCTGTGTAACAGATATGGAAGATCATAAAATAAGTACATTTTCTACAAGCTTTACAACAACAACAGGATAATTCCTTAAATTTGTATAACTTTTAATATTATATTTTGATTCATTAAAAAAAATTTAATATTTGGAAAATTTAAGTTTCCAATATTTTATTTAATAATTATCTTAGCTTTTTTGCGATAGCCTTTATTTTTCTAAGTGGTGATGTTATTTTCCAAGAAATACTGTTTTCATATCCCTTGATTTTATTTTCCAGGCGAATATTCTCTTTTTTTGCATTTACACAACTTTGAGATAACCATTCACATGCCTCCAAAAGGTTAGACATTGGATTAATCTTTTCTTTTGTATATTTCAGTTCAATATTAGTACTAAATGATAAATCCATTGGATCCTCTGAAATTATTTTTTCGGTGTTATCATTTTCACATGAAAATTCAGTTGCTATTGCCACAATATCTTCATCTTCTATATCCTCTTGTGCCTTTAACTGATTGAAAATCTTTTTCCAGTGAAAACTATCATTGGGTTTTTTCTCTACGCTACTTATTGCATTAAGCCAACCTACGGCAACTTTTGAGATTGTTTGTTCCTTAGAGCGTATAGGAAAATGTGCAATATTTAGATCTGGATTAATTACACGATTTAATACATTTTTATATATTGGATTAAAAACTAGGCTATGACTCCCCCTTGTTAACTGAACACCATAATCTATCACAAGTTCCTTGGGTATTATAACTTTATAAAGAGTATGCCCTGTTCTAGAGCTGTCATCACGTGCCATTGTAATTTTACTGGGAATAAATTTTTCATCACCATTAATATCGAAATCAGGAACATAAACTTTCCATTTAGCAACAAAGTAATCTGGAGATTTAAGCTTCTCCAAGAATTCCCTTGGACTTCCTCCCTTGGATGATAACATGAATTCATCTGCATCTAATGGAACAATTATATCTGCATTAAACTCCTCAACAGCTTTATGTAATAGTTGATTCATTTTCAATATTTTATCAAAATCTCGGGTATCATCTTCTAACACGAAAATGGGTAAACCTTCATTTTTTAGTGATTCCAGTATTTTAAGAGTACTATCGGTACTGCCATTGTCAAGGATAATCATTCCATCAAGATAATTAACATTGTATCTTACAAAAGATTCTATAATATCCATTTCATTTTTTACCATACTGATGGAAAATATTATTTTATTATACACCAAATTTAAGTCCTCCTCTAAATATCTAATGATATCATCTTGTTAAATCAAAAACATCATTTAAAAAGTTAATTCTATTTATTTGTAAATTCTATATTAGTTTCCTCTCAATAAGAATCTTAATATTTTATAACATAATAAATATGATATACTATGTATTTTAATTTTTTGAAAATATAAATTAAATATACATTTAGACATAAAATTGTAATTTGATAACTATTACACGTTAATCCAATATATTATTGGATTTTCTTTCAGGATTACATTAAAATAAATCGTTATTATGTTGTAAAACGTTTAAATATTGAAATTATAATATTAGAATAAAGATTATTTTTCAAGAATATTTATGTTATTTAATTTAAATGGTGAAACCAGATGCCTGATTTGACTATAATAATACCAAACTTCAATGGAAAAAGTTTTTTAAAGGAATGTTTTAACTCGCTGAAAAATCAAAATTATCCTTTTGAAGTAATTATCATAGACAATGCATCTACAGATGGAAGTGCGGATTATATATCAAACAATTATCCAGAATTTACATTAATAAGAAATAACACAAATAGGGGCTTTGCTGTAGCAGTTAATCAGGGAATAAAATCTACAGACACAGAATATGTTTTTTCAATGAACAATGATGTTGTACTTGAAATGAACTGTATCTCTAATCTTATTGAATGTTTAAAGAAAAATTCAAATTATTTTGCTGCAAGTTCCAAAATGATACAGTACCACAATAAAACCAAGATCGATGATGCTGGTGATGAATATACCATTTTAGGCTACACCCAAAAGGTGGGTAACGGTAAATCAACTGACTTATATCAAAGTGCAAGGGAAATATTCAGTGCATGTGCAGGAGCAGCCCTTTACAGAAGAGATATTTTTGATGTTATCGGACTCTTCGATGAAAACTTCTTTGCATATATGGAAGATGTTGATATCAGTTACCGTGCAAAAATCTATGGATACAAATGCATCTACTGCCCCAAAGCAGTTGTTTATCATGTTGGCAGTGCTACTACTGGAAGCAAATATAATAGATTTAAAATTAGGTTAGCAGCAAGAAATAACGTGTACGTACCATACAAAAACATGCCATGGCCTCAACTGGCATTTAACTTCCTATTTTTGATATTTGGATTCCTTATAAAATACCTATTTTTCCTAAAAAATGGACATGGAAACGATTACATTACAGGATTAAAGGAAGGATTAAATTCTTTAAATAAAATAGATAAAATAGAATACAAAAGAGAAAGATTAAATAATTATATTTACATAGAATGGCTTTTAATAAAGAATACTGTGAAAAATATATTTTTATAATCTATCTTTAAATTGGTTAGTAGTAAAGCTTATTCCTAAGCAAATCAAATATATTTTATCTACATATAACTTTCAATTTACAATCTTGTAATATTTATAAAACTGCTATCCCACTTTAATTTATGTTAGTCATCTACTTTGGATCTAATCCAAAATATGATATAAACATTTCCAAAGGAGAAATAAAATGGACCTATCCATCATAATAGTGAATTATGAAACTTACGATCTAACAAAACAGACTATAGAATCTGTTATTAACCATGACCAACCATTTGAATATGACATTTATTTGGTTGACAACGGATCGAAGGATGGAAGCATCGACAAATTAAAGAAACGGTTTTTAAAAGAATCTGAAGATGGCCTTATTAAATTCATCATAAACATTGAAAATAGGGGTTTTGCATTTGCAAACAATCTAGCGCTCCAAGAAATAAAATCTAAATACATTCTTTTACTCAATTCAGACACCGTTGTTGTTAACAACTGTCTTGAAGATTCTCTCAACTACATGAATTACCACAAAGACGTTGGTGCATTGGGATGTAAAGTAGTTTTACCAGATAGTACACTCGACAAAGCCTGTAGAAGAAGTTTTCCAGATTTCAATGTTTCATTCTATAGAATGACAGGGTTATCAAGGCTTTTTCCTAAAAGTGAACGTTTTGGAAGGTATAATCTCACTTATCTAAACGAAGATGAGACCTACGAAGTAGATTGTATTGTGGGTGCATTCATGCTTGTTAGATCACAAACCATCCAAGAAGTTGGTTTTTTAGATGAATCATTCTTTATGTATGGGGAAGATATTGACTGGTGCTATCGTATCAAGGCTGCAAACTGGAAAATAATCTATTACAGTGATGCAAAAATTATTCATTATAAAGGTGCAAGTAACAGTAAAAAACAAAATAAAAGACTGACATATGAATTTTATAGAGCAATGTATCTCTTCTACAATAAACATTATAAAGATGGATACCCGTGGATAACAACTGCAGCAACATATCTAGGAATTTGGGGCATTTGCAGTTTGAAAATGTTTAAAAATTACATTACAAGATAAATTATAATGATGAGTTTATAGATACAATTTTAGACAATGATATAATAGGGTGTAACAGTGATCAGAGAAAATCAAAGACTACTAAATATTCTGCAAATTATTCTTGATGCTGTTGTACTAACCATTGCATTGTACTTTGCATGGTACATGCGTGTTAAAACAGATCTTTTAGGTCCTGGTTTTGATGTTTGGGGAATATCTCAATATGCAACCTCCCTTTTATTTATTGTAGTCTCGTATACCATTTTAAATTACTTCTTAGGTTTGTATAATCCCCAGAGAACGAATAAACTCGGTTCTGAAATAAAGCAGATACTCAAAGTGAATGTTATAGGACTGTTACTCCTCATTACAGCCTTGTATATAATCGAGGTTAGTGACTATTCAAGATATTTACTTGCAATGTTTGCAGTATTCAGTACAATCCTAATGTCCATTGAAAGGGGTATTCTTAGGGGCGTGTTAAGATACATACGTGGAAAAGGGTATAATGTGCAGTTCATACTTGTAATAGGAGCCGGTGATCTTGGTGAAAAATTTGTAAACAAGATCAAGGAGAACTATTACATAGGATACAATGTAATTGGATTTTTAGACGATAACATCCCCCAAGGTCAAAAAATTGCTGATTCAAATATACTTGGCCAAATTAAAGATTTAGAACGAATAATTCTTACACATACTGTGGATATGGCAATAATAACCATATCTTCCAGACATTACATGTTAATAGAAGATATAGTAAATACACTGGAGAAATTTGGTGTGAAAGCCGAGATTGTACCTGATTTTTACAGGTACTTCCAAGCAAAACCATATATAGATATGATAGATGATATTCCAGTTATAAACATAAGATATGTTCCTCTTGATAACAATTTAAACAAGATCCTGAAGAGGATATCTGATATAATACTTGCAATCCTGGGTATAATAGCAACATCTCCTATACTTTTTATCACTGCTATTCTTGTGAAATACAGTTCACCCGGACCAGTGATATACAAACAGAAAAGGGTTGGATGTAACAGGAAAGAATTTGATATATATAAATTCCGTAGTATGATGGTACAAGATAACGAGGAGTATAAGTGGACCAAAGAAGATGACCCCCGGAAGACAAAATTCGGTTCTTTTATACGTAGAACTAATATTGATGAATTACCACAATTTTTTAATATATTAAAAGGGGATATGAGTTTAATAGGTCCCAGACCAGAACGTCCTTATTTTGTTGATAAATTCAGGGATGAAATTCCAAAGTACATGATAAAACACCATGTACGTCCCGGTATGACGGGTTATGCACAGATAAATGGTTACAGAGGCAATACATCAATTAAAAAAAGAATTGATCATGATATCTTCTATGTTGAAAACTGGAATTTCCTACTGGACGTGAAAATATTCTTCATGACATTTAAAAGCTTCTTTAAAAATGCCTATTAAATCCACTTTAAACCCTAATATCCAATAGATATTGATTTAAAAAATTGGTTAATTATCAAAACCATTTATTTTTCTTAAAGCTTATCATAGAACATTTAAATTTAAAAATAATGTAAAAATTAACCTTTTTTTTGATTATTATCAATTTATCATTGGTTTTTGTGAATACAAAGTATTTAACACGTTCATAAAAAAGAATCAATGCATCTAATTTATGATTATCTAGTTCTATATGATATTTATTGTTAAAAATAGTAAAAGAATGAGTTTATCTATTCCTTCGGCATCAATAACCCCCGCAATGGATGCTAGATCATTAAAACAGCCTCATACTCATCTTTTTTTCGAAATTATAACGAAGTCTTTATTAGTGACGTTTAAGTGATTCAGTTATAGTCATGTATGGGTTCAGTTATATTTAAATGGTAAATGGGTTAATGCCCAATGGAACCAAATTCTAGAAAATCACTTGGTGTTATAAAAATTGGAACACTTCAACTATAAATTAACAGTATATACACAACACTACCATTTTAGATAAAAATCATATCTTTTCTTCTATTTTTAAAATACCGTCTAAAATTGGAGTATTGTCTCAACTATCTACATCTTAAATAATAAAGGATTTATTTTGTTTTAATTAAGAATTAACTCGAATTATAGATTTTATTTTAATTTAAAGTCCATTATATTGGTTTTTTTTATGATGTATGTATAATTAGTATTTGTAAACGGATTAAATAAATGTGATTAAAGGATATACTGATTCAAATGACCCCATTTGTTAAAAATACCAACTGAGTAAGCTTATCCATAATTTGTTGGTTAAATAAGAATTTAGAGGGTCTTAAATTAAAAAAATAGCCCTATAACGGCCTTTTTTTGGAAAAAAAATCAAAACATTTATAAGTGATGGTCAAGTGATCCAGTTTTATGTTTGATTTAATCAAATATTTAGTTATTTGATGTTTATCAAACATGGAGGCGGTATAATTAATAGAAAATTGTTATTATCAGTGCTATTATTATTTGGATTAGCACTAATTTTAAATGTGAATACATCAGCAGCAGCAAATGCTACAACCAACTTAGCACCTCAAGTAACATCAGTAAATCCAGCAGACCATTCAATTGTATTGAAAAGTCAAACAATTAAAGTAAAATTTAACGAAGCAATAAAAACTGGATCTAACTCAATAACACTCAAAAACAGTGCAGGAAAAGTTATAAAAACTAAAAACGTTATTAGTTTCAAAACACTAAGCATTGTTCCATCAACTGCATTACCAACTGGGGTTAAATATAATCTTATATTAAATTCAGGCAGTATAAAGGACTCTGCAGGAAAGGGTAATTCCTACTACACAACCAGTTTTACAGTATCCCCAATAACATTAGCTCAAATGAAAGATGGGGTTTCAAGAGCACAGAAGTTCTATAATAGTAACTATAGACTTCCTAATTATGTGACTTATGGTTCTAAAAAGATTGATATAACCACTTTTAAGAAGATCATAGGAACACAGGGGTTAAAAATAAAAACAACTACTGCAAATGGAGTAAGTGCAAGTCAAGGTAGACCAGTTTATATTACAAGCGATAATATAATAAGCAAAACCAGTGACATTGCCAGGATAAACAGTATTGTTAAAGGATTAAGAGCTATGGGAATAAAGGCTTATAATATGGGTGTAGGACCCAATTATCATATAAGTGTTCTTCAATCAAGTAAGGTTCCTAAAAATGCATTAGTAATTGACATATATGGCGGGGCTTGTGCCGGTACATTAAAAGAAATGGGTAGTTCATGGTACAAAAGTATAAAAAGTACTAGAGAGGTCTTCTCAGTCTTCTGGCCACCATCTACAGATATAACTAATTTAACATATTTACCACGGGCACATGATGATAACTTCAGCTCAGCATCATTCAAAGGCATAGCACATCCTGATGATTACTTGAAAGCAAATGGTTACAGTTACATCTACTCGGGAAGTATTACAAGTGTTGTAAGTGCAATATTCTACGAATCAACACATTAAATCCAGTTTAAGAAATAAAAGAACCATAAATAATGGATTCTTTAATTTTTTATATTTTTTTAATTAAATTTAAATCCATAAAACTGGAAACTGACATATTTATTTTAACAATTACTCGAATATTTGAACTATTTTACAGATTACTAATTCTATAATTCACATGAAATTATATGAACAATAATTAAAGTCTTTTTTATTTTTTTAAAAGTTGTTAATCATTATAATAACATTATTTAAACTTTAGAAATTAAGGATTTTAAAACTTGAACATTAAATATTTTTGATGGTAGAAATCAGTACGATTAAGAACTACTAATAAAAATGGGCTTTGAATATTAACAAATTGATGTATCAGACCAGTTTCAATCTAAAAAAATTGAATTTTATCAAATATGATCTGAGATGATGTTTATTCTACATCGATATTCAGGCTAATAAAAAAAAATATATTTAGTAAATGAAATTATTGATAATAAAAGTTTCAATAAACTATTTTAATAAAGTCTGATATGAAATTCATATTAATAGTGTACATTTTTTATGAAACTCTTTAATTTAACATATAGCATATTGTTTACAATATATGAATTAAATTATTATCACAGTGATTAAATGATAGAAGAAAAACCTAAACAGCCACTGAAAAATATTTTTAAAAGCAGAAAGTTTATTTTAATTGGCTTAGTACTGGCATTGATTTTACTTTGTATTTACTATGAATCTAATTACCAGCAACACCAAGAATATCCCAATACAAGTATTATATTAAAAAATTATCCAATTGGACAAACAGTTTCTGTTTCAGGTGTTGTTACTGAGGTAAATAATGATAATTTTATCCTTCTAGATAAATATCAAGGTATTGAAGTGAAGTACACGGTTTATTCAACTCAAAAGATAAGTAACAGAGATCAAGTTGAGGTATTAGGAGTTCTAGGTAATTCATATCAAATATCCCCCTCGAAAATACTTGTTATATCCAGTTTTGATTATAATTTTATGCTTCTACGTTCGGGTATAGCTTTATTAATCTTTTTGTTCTTTTTCAGACGTTACTGGCGTTTCGACTTTAAGAAAATGGAATTCAAGAGGTTGAAGTAATGCCTGACTGGATCACACACATTGCAGTAGCATGGACATTATGCCGTATTTTAAGCTTTAAATTTAAGGAGTTTGACGCTTCAAACACCATGATCGTTATAGCTGGCGCGTTAATACCCGACCTTGTCAAGGTAGTGTTGGGTTTGAAACTCATTGGTGTAGATGCCTATGAATATCTGTCCCCAATACACCTACCAATGGGTTCGATCATAGTAGCGGGGATAATATCACTTTTTTTCCAAGAAAAGAAAAAGACCTTCATGTTTTTAGGACTTGGAGTTTTAACTCACTACAGTCTTGATCTAATTTTAGAACATGTTTCTGGAGGGATATACCTGTTTTATCCATTCAGCTGGTGGCAATGGCAGCTTGAAATTACAAACAGTTCAGATTATTTGATTACAACACTTGCCCTATGTATTGCAGGGTTTGTTTATTTAATAGGAAGAGAAATAGATAGAATTCCTAAAAAATCTTGCTAAAAAAAATTAAAGGATGCTTAACTCTAACAATTTCACATTATTTATCTTAATGTTGGAGAATACCCCATCCATGAGGGTGGGGATGAATCCAACCACAACATATAAATAATAATTAATACCTATTACTAATATAGTATGCGATAGCCAAGTAAACTAAACTTAATCTAATCAGTACCGTAGGAACTACGGGAATTAAAGCTTCTCTGAGAAAACCACAAAAGTGGATTCCATGAAGGAAGAAGCCCATTCCGAAAGGGAGGGGTAGTTCACCTGTTTCAAAGATGAAGAAATATTAAAATTTTGATAAATAAGTGAAATTAAATAATTCAAATTCTATATTTTCTTTGAAATGATAGGATATTTTCACACCAAAGAAATTTGACAAATCCTCAGGAAGAATTGCGTAACGATCGATATCCTGTTTTAAATAATTCAATTAATTTATTCTTAAAAATTGATTGATATCTATATCCTGGCTTAATGATTGATTTCAATGAAGTTGTGAACTTTTTTTTACAGGATTTACATAAATATATTCTCAAATATACCTTAATTGGTTCTTGATTTTCGATAATCAACTTTCTTTCTCTATATTCTTGTTTATTTACCTTTTTTGATTGACAATGGGGACAAATAGGGTTTATATAATCCATATGATAATGGTGTAAAATTATCGTCGTGTGCCCTTCGTAAAAATGAGATATCAGCAACATTTACGTTTTGTATCTATCCTGACAGTGAATACTTTCCTAGTACCCTTATAATATTTGTAAGAGTTCTGGGTCATTTCCCATATTGTACCTGCACAAACCACACCATATATATCCACTACTAAAGCGTTCTGTGGTATTGTGATATTCTTAAGAATCTGATAATGAGAATTTGGACCCCAACCATAATTAACTGCTTTTAATCCCATAGCTCTTAATTTAGAAACTATACCATCCATTCTAGCATTGTCAACTGTGCTACCATATCACCACCAAGGAATAACATCAATCCTAGGGCTTCTCCTTACCTAGTTGCTCAATCCATAACGGAATAGTCCTATCCCTTTTACATTTCCACATGCTTTGATTTCAACTTGTAATGCACTGTTAGCTTTTGGTTTTACGGTTTTATCTGACATGTAGGTTTCTAATGCTGGGTAAATCTTGTTAGGGTAGAGGGTATTGTACTTCTTGATATATGAAGCTAAATCACTTGTTGATTTCTCATAATCTCCCAAATAGCACATAGGCATAATTGCATCTACTAATGGAGCTAACAAATCCCATCTCTGGTTTCCGTCCCAGCCATCGGCTTTTGTGCATAGTATAAGGGTTTTACCTTTCGTGTCCTGTCTTAACTGTTTAACTTCTGAAATAAAATCAGCCATCTTATAAGTTTCCAAATCCATCACAGTATTATATCCCATAGCTGTTACTTCTTTTGCGTGAGTGAAACCTTGCCAAACCCAACAAAATGGACGTAATCCACTATTAACAATCTTAGAATAATATGGTTTTAAGTTTAGATAATCGGCGTTCTTAGCATGGATATAAACTTCAGTTATCCCGTCAGATTTGAGTTTATTAAAATCAATATTAGCTAACGGCGTACTCTCATGATTGATAAAGTATCCAATATTCATTGGTCGTGCATTTCTAATTTGAATCTTAGTAGTACTGTATCTAAAGTTGTTATACTCCTTAGATTCACTTACAATTTTGGTGCTGTCGGCATATACATCTATATAATAGCTTGAGCTGGTTATGTTTAAGGGTATTTTTAATTTGGTGTTATGACTGTTACTTGCTCCTGCAGCGAGCGAACTTATGTATCTTTTTCCAAGATAAATATGTGAATTACTTATTAGATAATAGCTTACGTAAAATCCACCAATAGCTGTATTACCTTGGTTTTTAACTGTGTTTGGTACGATTATTGTATCCCCTTTTACTCCTCTTATAGGGGCTGTGACTTTAGTTACTGTTAAATCCTTTATTTTGGTGTTAATTTTTAATCCCTGAGTTGCTATGATCCTCTGAAATTCTCTTATGGGTATAGTCTTTGTACTGAAACTCACGTAGCGGGGTAACCGTAAATTTGTGTTGTAGAAGTTCTGTACTCGGTAAATACCATATTTCATTTGAGCCAATGTTATAGGGGATACTGTAAAACTGGTTGAATAATAGGAATTACCCTTTCCTGCCAAGTCCTTTATACTGCCTGAATTTAGTATGATATAATATTTAACCCCTGTTGGTAATCTTGTTGATGGAACAATGCTGAGTGTTCGGTAATTAATACTTTTTTTTGTACTTATTGTAGTTCCAGCAGCATTTTTTATTCTTATTGATAGAGTTCCTGCTTTTATAGGTTCGTTAAAATAAACTTTAACTGTTTGACTTTTTAATATAATTGAATTATTGACTGGATTTACAGATGTTACTTTAGGTGCTGTGTTAGAAGTTACATTTGCAGCTGAAAGTGTACTTAAATTTAAAATTAATATTAATCCAACTAGTAATAGCAATGAAAATAATAATTTTCTATTCAATTTTTTATTAATAATACCCCCCACCCCACTTTTCTTTACGAAAAATATTATTTTAATAATTTTAAGTTTAATATACCATGAATTCTTGAATAAGATCAGTATAAATTTTGTTAATTTAATCCTTTATGGTTTAATATATGTAATACATTAACAAGAATTTATGGAATAATAAAATAATATTGAGAGTAATTTATGTTTAACTGATTTTTATTCTACTAATTTTGTATTTTGAGTCATATTGGTTTTATTGGAGTATTTCAGCCTAAAAATGACCCAAATTTTATGATGACATCTTTAAAAAAAATATAACTAGCATTTATTAAATTATTTTTTTAGATTAGAAATTTGATGTTGCCTCATTATATATACTGCTCACTATGGCTGCTATATCCCCATTTTGCTGATATAAATAGTGATATCCATTCGATAACAATAAATCCGCAGGGTAATATATTCCATCTAATTCTTGTAACTTAGTAGGATCTATTATTCCATTTACATATCCTGCTCCTGGATCAAAGTTTCCATCATTATTAGAATCATTATAAGAAGGGAATGATGATTTATCTATGGTTGTACCATATAGGGGTGTAAATTTATCGTCGTATGCTCTTCGTAAAAATGTAACATTGGCAATATCTATGTTTGTATATGTCCAAATAGAAAATACACTCCTGTTCCCTTTATAATACTTGTAAGAATCTTGTGTCATCTCCCATATTGTACCTGCACAAACTCCACCGTATATATCGACAACTAGAGCATTCTGTGGTATTGTAATATCTTTAAGAATTTGGTAATGAGAATTTGCTCCCCAACCATAATTCATGGCATATAATCCCATAGCTTTTAAACCAGAAACTATTCTATCCATTTTAGCATTATCAACATCTTCATCATAGATCCAATCACTTGTAAGGTAAATTGGTCTGCTATTTATGCTATTTATTATTTGAATTTTAGTAGTGCTGTATTTGTAATTGTTGGATTCATTGGATTCACTTACAATTTTGGAGCTGTCTGCGTATACATCTATATAATAGCTGGAGCTGGTTATATTAAGGGGTATTGATAATTTGGTGTTCTGGCTGTTGCTTGCTCCTGCAGCTAGTGAACTTATGTATCTTTGTCCAATATAGATAGATGAATTATTTATTAGATAATAGTTTATGTAAAATCCACCAGTAGCTGTATTACCTTGGTTTTTAACTGTGTTTGGCACTATTATTGTATTCCCTTTTACTCCTGTTGTAGGGGCTGTGACTTGGGTGACTGTTAAATCCTTTATTTTGGTGTTAATTTTTAATCCTTGTGTTGCTATGATCTTCTGAAATTCTGCTATGAGTATTCTTTTTGTACCGAAACTCACGTAGCTCGGTAACCGTAAATTGGTGTTGAAGAAGGTCTGTGCTCTTGAAAGCCCATCTTTCATTTGAGCTAATGTAATAGGGGATATTGTAAAACTGGTTGTGTAGTAGGAATTACCCTTTCCTGCAGAGTCCTTTATACTGCCTGAATTTAATATAAGATTATATTTAACCCCAGTTGGTAATGCAGTTGATGGAACAATGCTGAGTGTTCGGTAATTTATACTTTTTTTTGTAGAAATTGTTGTTCCTGCACTGTTTTTAAGTGTTATTGACAGAGTTCCAGCTTTTATAGGCTCGTTAAAATAAACATTAATTGTTTGACTTTTTAATATAACTGAATTATTCACAGGATTTACAGATGTTACCTTAGGTGCTGTGTTAGAAGTAACATTTATAGTAGTTGTTTTTATTTTTAAACCCTGTGTTGCTATGATCTTCTTAAAAGTGGTTATAGCTATCTTTTTAGAACCATAACTCACATAGGTTGGAAGTCTATGGTTAATATTATAGAAGGTCTGTGCTCTTGAAACCCCATCTTTCATTTGAGCTAATGTTATTGGGGATACTGTAAAACTGGTTGTGTAGTAGGAATTACCCTTTCCTGCAGAGTCCTTTATACTGCCTGAATTTAATATAAGATTATATTTAACCCCAGTTGGTAATGCAGTTGATGGAACAATGCTGAGTGTTCGGTAATTTATACTTTTTTTTGTAGAAATTGTTGTTCCTGCACTGTTTTTAAGTGTTATTGACAGAGTTCCAGCTTTTATAGGCTCGTTAAAATAAACATTAATTGTTTGACTTTTTAATATAACTGAATTATTCACAGGATTTACTGATGTTACCTTAGGTGCTGTGTTAGAAGTAACATTTGCAGCTGTAATTGTACTTAAATTTAAAACCACTACTAATCCAACTAGTAGTAATAATGATAATGCCAATTTTCTATTTAATTTTTTATTAATAATACTCGCCCCATATTTCTTAACGATAAATATTATTTTCATAATTTTTAAGTTTAAATATACGATAAATTCAGTTAAATTCATGAATATATATGAGTGTATACATTTTTTTGATTTTAATCTTTATGGTTTAATATATGTAGTTCATAAAAAAGAACATATGTGATAATATCAATTTGTTGAGGGTTCGTCAATTAATATGGAATAAATATTAATGAGCCAAAAAATTGTGTATATGAATATAAAAAAACCAAAATTTTCTATTAATATTTGTCACATTAAAGTGGGTTATGAGTTTTAAAGTTATTTTATCTATCATTATCCTATTAAAAAAAACTGAATTCTAATTATTTTTAAATTTTATCTTATATTTTGTACCATTATTATTTTTTAATTCTATTTTACCATTCATTTCATAAACCAATGTTTTTACAAGCTGTAAACCAAGGGTATATGTATTTTGAAAGTCTAATATTTCAGGTAGTCCAATTCCATCATCTGTAATGATCATTTCAATACATTCATCTTTAGGATACATCTCAATTTGTATCATACCATCTTTTCCATTAGGAAAAGCGTGTTTTAGACTGTTTAAAATCAGTTCATTTATAATGAGGCCGCATGACGTTGCTGTATCTATATCAAGGAAAACATTTTTAATTTGAATATTTTTAGATATTCTATTTAGATCAACTTCATGGGAGATGAATAGATCATCAATTAAACTTTTAACATATTCTGAAAAGTTTATTTTATCTTGACCATATGATTCCAGGAGTTTTTCATGGATTAATGTAACGGATTTTATATGGTTTTGGCTCTCTCCAAAACTTTTAACCATCTGATCCCTGATGTAATCCGATTGAAGGCTGGTTAAACTAGATATTCTTTGCATATTCTTAGTAGTATGTATGTGAACATCTTTCAATATCAATTCTTTTTCTTTTAATAGATTGCTTATTTCATTATTTTTAAATTTGAGTTCAGTTATTCCTGATTCCAATTTTTTAATAGATTTAAGATGTTTAGCTTGTTTTTCATTTAGTTGTTTTTGTAGTGTGTCCTTTGTTATACTGAATTGGTTTTCTAATTCTGTTCTCTTGGCAATTTCTTTATCCATATCTAGATTAACCCTTTTTAATGTTGATTTTTTAGTTTCAAGTTTTTTTTGAAGTTCTTCCTTCTGTTGATTAATGGATTCTTCAGTTTTGATGTGTTTGTTTATCTCCAATCTCATGTCTTTACGTGTACTTGTAAGTTCACTGGTAACTTCATCGAAGTTTATCTCGAGTATATGATATTTCTTGTTAAGATCTTCTTCTATTTTCATACGTGCTGTTAATTCGTTTTGCAGTTTTTCGATTTCTGTCTCAAATTTAATTCTTGTATCTTCAAGTTCATTTTCAAGTTTTTCTATTGTTTGATCTAGTTGATATTCTGTGATTTGGTGTTCTTCTGTAATAGTTTTCAGATCTTTTTGGGTCTTTGAAAGTTCTAAGGATGTTTCCTTAACCTTTTCTTCAAGCTCATTAGATAAATCCTTTAAATCCTTTTCATTGTTCTTTATCTTAGTTAATTCATCTTTTAAAGATTTTTCTGTCTTCATATAAAGTTGTTTTTTGTCTTTGATTTCATTTTCAAGCAGTTTTATATTTCTGTATAATTCATCTTCCAGATTCTTCTGATCTGTGATTTCATGGCTAACTGATTGGAGTTCTTTTATATTTTCTTTATCAAATATTGCTTTTGTAACAAATCTCCACCAATGTATATTTCCATCTGACATTTTAATTGGACTTTCAAGAATTTTTATGGGATTAATCTTATCAAAAGAGGTTATATATTCCTTCATTTTTTCTTGTTCTTCTTCTGGAGTTGAATATATAAAACTACCAACATCATCATTTGCAAAGTATGATTTGTAGGATTTGTTGGCATATGTCAATGTTCCTTCGGGATCAAAACGACATACCGGTTCTGTTAGATCTTCAACTACTATTCGGTATTGTTCTTCTCGTTTCTTAAGTTCATCTTCATTAAATCTACTTTCTGTAACATCTTTTAGAATAATTGAAAGCCCATTATCCATGGAATTGATATTTAATTCGAAAAAACGGTTTTGATCATCATTATGGAGTTCAAATACAGATATTGCCGATTTTTTGTTATTTATGGAATTTTTAACAGATCCCTCAATATCTTTAAGATTTTTAAAATTGGGCAGAATTTCCCATACAGATTTTTCATAAGTTTCATTAAGAGGTATGCCTATTAATTTTTCATATTCCTTGTTGGAGTATATACATTTTAAATTTTCATCTAATGCAATAAATGGATATTTTATACTGCCAAGAATGCCTTTATACAGTTCTTTACTTATTTCAAGAGATTCTTCTATGGTTTTATGTTTAGTGATATCTTGGAATTGGAGAAGATATGAGTCTATAGTGATGTTATCATAGAACTTGAGTGGTTTAAAAATAATCTCTAAATTAAGATTATCAGATTTAGTTGTTTTATAGGATTTAAATGATTTAAAATCTTTAAAATTAAATTCTATTTCAGATTTAACAGTTTTTCCTTCTTGAAGTAATTTTTTTTCATTTTTGTTAAGTCTGAAGTCTTTGAATAGGTTGAAATCGATTAGTTGGGAGATGGTTTCTACACCGAATAGTTCAAGTGCTGCAATATTTGCATCTATTATCTGCCCTTCAATATTGTATATCTCAATTCCTAATGGAAAATGTGAATAAACAGTTTTAAACCGATGTTCACTTTCAAAGAGGGATTTTTCTTCTAGAACTCGTTCACTTATGTCATTAAAAACTAATGTCAATCCTAAGAATTCTCCCTCATTTAGGATTGGTGATGCATTATATTCTATAGGAATTACCATTCCTTCACTGTGCGATAAATAAACTTCTTCCTTTATTCCATTAAATATTCCTTCATTTATAATATCTTTAATTAGATTTGAATCAGACAATTCAGTTTTCTTTCCATTAGGAATTTCTTGATTTCCATATTTGAAGTCTTTAAACTCCATATATGAGTTTCCTTTTTTGATCCTAAAAACATCATTGAGTTTCTTGTAGTTTGCTTCTTCAGTTTTGAGCCTTATAATTTTTTGAGCAGCTTCATTCAGGAACCTTACACAACCATCTTTGTCTGTTACTATTACTCCAAAAGCTCCATTCATCTTTTTGTCTATCCATTCCCCAGATTCAATTATTTTATTTTCTAATTTCTTATTCTTTATAGCTTTTTCAATACTTTCGCGGAGTAATTTTTCTTGGAATGGTTTCAAAATGTATTTAAAGGGTTTTGTAATATTAGCGCGTTTAATTGTTTCTTTATCATTGTAAGATGTGAGATAAATTATTGGTATGTCCAAATATTTCTTTATTTCTGTGACAGCGTCTACTCCATCACCATCACCTTTTAAAACTATGTCCATTAAAATAAGATCGGGTTTAATTTCCTTAGCCTTTTGTACAGCCTCTTTTTTGGAAAAAGCAAATGTAGGGACGTCATATCCCCAGAACCTTAGTTGTCGCTGTAGTCCCATAGCTGTAATGCCCTCATCCTCAACAACTAAAATCGTTTCGGCAGACAAAAAAACTCAACTCCAATGTAAATTTTGTTTCGAGTTTATTATTACAAATGTATCTACTCAGCCCCAATTTGAAGATAAAAATTTTATAAATTCACAATACTAACTGTTATATCACAATATATTTTTAATTAGATATATAATTGTTCATATATTCCCAACATAATAGTAAATTTGTGAATTATATAACAATGAATGGAAAAATAAATTAACTTCAGAAAATTGTACAATTCCATTGTTAAAAATTTTTTTTAAGACTCTATAAATTAATAAACTATACTTGTATTCCAAAAATTTAATAAACTATGAACTGCTTTCGGTAAAAATAAATGTATTCATGAGATTAATCTTAATTTCAGGTAGCTAATCTAAATTAAAATTCACTACAACAAAAAAATGAATTAATACAATGAAAAAAAATATCTACTTTAAACCATAATCGTACAAAAAAATAGAATTATCTCATTTAGAAACAAATGTAATTTAATCAAATAATTTGTATAGGTATTAAAAATATTGTGAAATTATATATACTGTGAAATTACAATATATTATGAGGGATATGATGGTCACAGAAACAAAAATTTCAAAAGGATTCCAAACAGTAGTACCTTCGAAAATAAGAAAAATGTTTAATGTAGATCCTGGGGATATCGTAGAATGGAAAACTGATAAAAATAATAGAGTTGAAGTATTTTTCCGTAAAAAAATAACAATAAACGATGTTTTAGGTATGATCGATGGTCCTAAGACTGATTCTGTAGAAATGAAGAAAAGGATTCAAAGGGGTGAAAAAATTTGATATTTGCAGATTCATCTTTTTTATAGCAACTATTGCATCTTTATAATAATTAAAAAATCGCAATGGACTAACGTTAACTGATTCTATTCAATCTATTGCTCAGTTTATTAAGTAATTAATTATAAAATTGTGGGTTAGCTTCATATCTAAACTTGTTGCTATAGATTATTGATGTCTTATAACGTTTTTATTTAATGGATAGTGTTTATTCATAATTACCTTTATTTATTTGATATTAATCGTTACATCATATCATTTAATTGAAGCATCTCTTGATTTAGATGATGGAAATTAATTAATGGCAGTTCCATTTTTATATTTACATTTGTTTATTTCAGAAGTAAAATCTGATAGTTTTAGACACCTTATCCTGTGCAGATATATAATTAAAATTTAGTATAATTAATAATTTCAAATTTCCCAAAGTTTATTTAATGTGAGTGACATAATTTATTTTATAGAACTAGTGAAAGATATACCATTTAATTGATTAATTTTAATGCATTATACCCGATTGATGTGAAGAATTATTCTTTAGATGATTATTTTCTTAAAATAGGCATTATTTGAATTTTTAAATTTTTCTGATGGAGAATATTTATATTCAAAAAAAATCTTGTTTTTTAAGTAAATCAAATATAACTTCATTAGTCAACTATAAATGTTAATACAAATGAATTGTCTCAAAAAAATTGGAAGTGTAATATATGAGTATGTTTGGAAATTACGGAAATGATAATAGAAATGATGGAGGAAATGATGCGCCTATCAAAGAAGGTGGGGAATATGATGTTAAAATTGACGATACGGGTAGGGATGGAGACGGAATTGCTCGTGTAGATGGATTTGTAGTTTTTGTTTCAGGTGCCAAACTCGGTGACGAAGTAAAAATAAGGGTCAACTCCGTAAGAAGAAACTTTGGCTTTGCGGATATAGTAGAATAAATATCTAAAAATCTTTTTTCTATTTCATCAACAGATTTTAATTGCAAAATTAATTATTAATACATTAATATTTTTTTTGAAACATTAAAACTTGTATCCCATTTTATTAGAGTAATTAATGAATTGTCTTGATGCTTCACCTATTAAATACTTTAAAGATTTAGCTAAAAGATTTCCATAATATGAAGCTACATATCAGTTTAATTCTATTTTCTATCACAATTATTAGAGAGACGATACTGTGATCAATTGGATCAGGACGCTAATGACTTTATAGGATTTGCAGTGGATGGGGCAAAACAATTTAATCTAATCAAATAATTTGTATAGGTATTAAAAATATTGTGAAATTATATATACTGTGAAATTACAATATATTATGAGGGATATGATGGTCACAGAAACAAAAATTTCAAAAGGATTCCAAACAGTAGTACCTTCGAAAATAAGAAAAATGTTTAAAGTAGGTCCTGGGGATATCGTAGAATGGAAAACTGATAAAAATAATAGAGTTGAAGTTTTTTTCCGTAAAAAAATAACTATAAACGATGTTTTAGGTATGATCGATGGTCCTAAAACTGATGCTGTAGAAATGAAGAAAAGAATTCAAAGGGGTGAAAAAATTTGATATTTGCAGATTCATCTTTTTTTATAGCCCTTATAAATAAAAAAGACCAATGGCATAAGGATATTCCTAAAGTATTATCTAAAATTGATAAAGTGAAAAAAATAACATCTATTCTTGTACTTTCTGAAACAGTAACCCTGGTAGGAAGTTTAAGCGGAGGCAAAGCAGGTGTTTTGATATATGAATACATCATAGATAACTACGAAGTTGTTTATATAGATAAAACCTTAAGTAACAATGCTATGGAAAAATTCCTTCAATATGATGGTACATTGTCTTTAGCTGATTGTGTGTCCCTAGAAATCATTGAAATGCATCAAGTTAATAGTATAGTTTCTTTTGATTCTGATTTCGATAAAGTTAAAAATCTCAACCGAATCCATTAATTTTCAATTATATTGTGTTCAACACGGCCTTATAACTAAATCTTGGAGTACAACCACATTCATTATGTAATGGGAGAATTATAAACTTCTTGTTCCATATCAAAAACAACAAACGCATCCCTATACATGCCGATAAATGCAATACACCCTAGTAACTATTTATTTAATTACTCGTTCTGTTCATTTAAGTGAATATTATCATCTTGAATGTTTTTTTATACTTGATCATACCCATCGAGTTGTTCATTTATAGTCTTCTTTTCATTTTCTAAAGTTTCAAACATACGTGAGTACCTGTTCAAAATCTTTTGATACAATATAACAACAGGTTTTAGGATTTTCATTCTCAGGACAACTTCAAGGATCCATCACTTTTTAATACTATTTTCCTTTGGAAACCTGGGATATATTCCATTTTTTTTAGGGCCGAGAATAACGCTTAATAAATCACCGTTTCATTTTGTGGTACTGTGATAGATACAATTTTCACCAGTAACAATGCAACTCAAGATGGTGGTGCTATCTGGAATGGTGATACTGATAATGTGCATTTCAACCGAATCGTTGGAAACACTGCAACTAATAATGGTGGAGCTATCTGGAATAATCAAGCAATAATAAACGCTACTTGTAACTGGTGGGGTTTTAACAGAGGACCTACAATTGGAAGTCTGTATGGCGTTCAAACTGAGGAGTACACTCCATGGCTGTATTTGACTTTCAAAGCAGTCCATTAAGTATTCCTGATGGATCGACTTCCACATTGACAGCTAGTTTCAATCAAGTCTTTGATAAATACTGTTTTTATCGAGTAATTCATAGATTAAGCATGTGATTAGTATACTAATCAAAAACGGGAAAATATTAAAGTTGAATGAAGAATGGAAGTTGTAAGTGAATATTGGTCAGAAGATATGGAAATATTAATATTATCATAGTTGAATCTGAAGTTCCCAATCTTCCAAGGAGCAGTATTATACCAAGTTTTCCAAGAATTCCTGTTTTACCTAAACTCCCCAAATTACCTAAAGAGTTCATTCATCCCTTTTTTCCAACTCATAAAGCCATCATAGTTGTTGGTATACTTCCCATAATTATTCAATCTTCCTAAGAATTTATTATTAATATTAATCACTGATTTTTCATCCTAAATTTAATATAAATACTTTTTACAATTTTTTAGAATAAATTAATTATCGAAAACAAATAAATAAATCGGTATTATAAAAAGAAGAATTTTATTTTTTTTAGTACAATTGATCATTAAATTTCTCCTATTTTACCTAGTATAATTTTTATGTTTTTAACTGATTCATAAAATTTTTCTAGATCATCATCAGAAAGGGTTGATAGGTTCATTTTAATCTCATTATTTGAATGTTTCCGCCATTCTCTTAAAAGATCGTTTCCTCTCTCAGTTAGAGCTATGTTAATAACTCTTCGATCGTTTTTATCGGGTAAACGTTCGGCTAATCCATTTTCTACGAGTTTGTCTATTAAAGAGGTCATATTTGATTTTGATATGTAAACCATTCTTCCAATTTCAGACATTGGCAGTTCGCCGCGCTTCTTAAGCACTTTTAATATATGATAATATGAATGTGGCATACTGTTCTGTTTTAACTTTTTTTTATGTTTAAACAACTTTTTTTTAAACAATGGAAAAAACAGATACAGTTCATCCACCATTTTGTTTAATCTTTCCTCGTCCATAACTTTCACCAGTTAAGTCAATATTATTTAACTATACTATAAAGAACATTTCTAATAAATAAACATACCAAAATTATGATAATATCCAAACAACTGATAAACTAAACCTATTATAAACATTAATTTTATACTTTTAAAGAATAAAAGCTTCCCAGTAATATTTCTATTACCTGTATTAGACTTATAAATCCAATAAAATAGCTAAAAAGGAGGAATATAAACTAATAAATTTTAATAATTTATCAGTCCCTCTGAATTTAGTAGATCTTATCTAAAAAAAATGAGTTATTCTTCTTTTAGCATATCACGGACCATTTTAATCATTTCAACCTTTTGTTCCGCCATGGATGCTTTCATATCTAATTTTGCAGCTACAAGTTTCTTCTTCTCTTTCATAATTTCAGCTTTCTGTTCTGCCATAGATATTTTCATATCCATTTTTTTAACTAATATTTTCTTCTTATCTGCTTCTGAAAGATGTTCCATGATTTTTTTAATGAAGATCTTCTTCATTATCAATCCTTTTTTCATATCATGGTGCATCATATGCCCATCTTTCATATGATCATGCATTTTATAGCCCATTTCTTTATTTTCAGGTCCACATTTATTTTCTTCACACATCTTATCACCAAATTTTTTTTTATAGAAGGGTGCTAAATTTTATAAAAATTCAATTCCAACACCTTTGTTATATTATATAACTATTCTTATATAAACATTTCCATGAATAACAGTTCTATATAATATTTGTTATAATACATAACTAATTTATATGGTAAATTAACTGTAATCGTGCTGGTTTTGTGTTCATGCAATTCTTATTCATTGTTTTGAAAACATAATACTTTTGATGTTCAAGATCATAAAATTTAATTATATGTATTCCAATATATTGTATTAAGGTAAAATGAGGTGCATAAGGAAAATTATTTTTTATAGAGATCTAGTTAAAAAAAAGGTTTAGACTAGAACTTCGCTTGGATCATTCAAAATATCCAATGGAAATTCTTCGTATAATCGAGTACTAAGAATATATGAAGGTGATTGAAGAGGATTAAGGTGTTTGAAATGAAAGTTTTTATTGATAAAATCAAAAACAATTCAGATTATGATGATGAAAGTAAATGGGTTGATTATGATTTATTAATGTTTTTAAAGGACCATTTAACAATAAAGAAGTAAATAAGGTGTTATTATTAAAGAAATAGCACTACTATCCCTTAAACCAAGAAAAAATAAAAATATAATTTATATCCAACGCCATCGATTCCCAAATCTAATAACTTTTTATTGTACTTTTTAGTGCTAAACATAAAATTATTCCCCCTAACCAAGAAAAACATTTAGCTAACTTCGTACAGGCCATGAGTAGGATACTTCAATTAACCAAAACAAAAAGTTCCTCCTAAACTTTAAAGTGTTTCGTTTTATTGTTTTATTCGATTTAGTTTAAAAAGAATTTTCAATAATTCATAAAAAACTGACAGGCGTATATCATAATATTTTAAAAGTTAAATTTTGTTAAATATTGTACATCATTTCATATGCCATGATCTACATATTAATATACAGAGGTGGTTTAATGACTAATATGAAGTTTGGTATTGAATTTGTTCCGAATGAACCAATAAGCAAGATTGTAAAGCTTGTAAAACTAGCAGAAGACGTAGGATTTGAATACACATGGATTACAGACCACTACAACAACAAAAACGTGTACGAAACACTAGCATTAATTGCAGATGGTACTGAAACCATTAAAATGGGTCCTGGTGTAACCAACCCCTATGTAAGAAGCCCAGCAATAACATCAGCAGCTGTTGCAACTTTAGATGAATTATCCAATGGAAGGGCTACCTTAGGTATTGGCCCTGGTGACAAAGCAACCTTCGATGCATTAGGTATCGAATGGACAAAACCAGTCAGCACAATTAAAGATGCCATCGCAATGATGACAACCCTTATGGCTGGCGAAAAAACAGAAACCGGAGCTCAGCTCGGTGGAGTTAAAGCAGTCCAGGAAAAAATACCTATCTATATGGGTGCTCAGGGACCAATGATGCTCAAAACCGCTGGTGGATTCTCAGACGGTGCATTAATTAACGCATCAAACCCAAAAGACTTTGAAGCAGCTGTACCTCTCATAAAAGAAGGAGCAGAAGAAGCAGGCAAATCATTATCTGATGTAGATGTAGCAGCATACACATGTTGTTCCATAGACGACGACGCAGGCAAAGCACTGGGTGCAGCCAAAATAGTTGTCGCATTTATCGCAGCAGGATCACCACCACCTGTATTCGCAAGACACGGCCTACCAACCGACACCGGCGCTAAATTCGGTGCAATGCTCGCTAAAGGAGACTTCGGCGGAGCAATCGGAGCCGTAACCGACGAATTAATGGAAGCATTCTCAGTAGTGGGAACACCAGCAGAATTCGTTCCAAAGATCGAAGCTCTCGGAAAAATGGGTGTAACACAGTACGTCGCAGGTTCACCAATTGGACCAGACAAAGAGAAATCCATAAAATTACTCGGAGAAGTTATAGACAGCTTCTAAACTCTCCATCTTTTTTTCTTTAATATTGATAAGATATCATTAATTTAAGTCCATTGGATATTCTTAACTAGTATATAAAGAGGTTGTTAAATGGAAACGTATTATTACTTGTTTTTTATGAGTTTATCCTTAGCAACTATTTGTTGGTGGTTTGTTACTGCTAATTTATCTGTCAAGTTATTATCACCAAGTATGTGTATTAAATCAGAAGTTAATTGTAAATCAGCCGTATAATTTCTAATGTAAAAACCTCTAAAAAAAACAGAATGATTGGGGTTCATATGATCTTCAAATAAATATTAAACAGGACGGGGATGTTACCACCTACTTGATTTTTCACCAATTTTGATCAGAAATCATTGGTCATAAAAAAAGGATGTAAACCTAAATCCCTGTCCTTCTCATCCCCCCCCCCCCCAAAAAAAAAATCAAATTGCAGATAGAACATCCACTAAATATTAAACATTGGAAGGGAAATATCAATTCTGAGTTTTTACCAAATTGATCTTAAAAATTCACCTATTGAAATGATTACTAATGCAAAAAAATTCAAAATAAACCATGATAAATCTTAAATTTTCTTCTTTTTTAAAATTTTTTTGAATCATTAAAATGTTTTTTACCAGATCTATGTATAAACCTTTAAAAGTCTGTTTTTATTATTTCCACGTTGAAATAGAATTTTTCAAAGTTCACATATGCCTGATTTACTACGTTTAGCCCAAACTAACAAATAATTTATAGTATGTATTATAGAAATATTGTGAAATTACAACATATGAGGGATATACTGGATAACAGAAACAAAAATTTCAAAAGGATTCCAAACACTCAAACAGATAAATAATTATTAAATAGTATATTTCCAATTCATGTTATCTACTACTAGTCTAACCTGGAAGATATGCAGGTAACACACCTTCATAATCTGGTTAGTATCCACTTTATTATCAATTATTATTTTTTATTTTTTAACGAGAAATTATTAGAACACGAAGCATCATCCGAGTATATTACAACAGGTATTAAACTTTAGATACTATGCTAGATGGTAAAGGATCCTATAAAGGAAGCATCACATAGTTACTGCAGCCGGAACAGGGAAAAATAGCATATCAGCACAGTTTGCACAATACTTGTAAAAATGGAGAAAATGTTTTATTTTCGCCTTTGAAGAATCTCCAATACAAATTATGCGAAATATGAAATCTATTGGAATATATCTTCAATTATGGTTAGACAAGGAGTATTAAATAAAATTAGCAATACTATTTCAAATAGTTTGGAAAATCTTCATTTTTTTGAATTGAGAATATAATAGTGAAAATGGTTACAAAAACTTTTTTTTACTTAAAAAGCTTTCTATTTGATTGTAATAATAAAACATATATTGTCATTAAACAAAAAATAAATAAATAAATAGCCTGTTAATATTTTAGGGGGAGGATAATATTAATAAGTATATAATATTTTTTACTATACTTTTTGTATCCGCATTCTTTTTATGTGGAGCTTCATCAGCCTCAACTGTGAAAACTAGTCAGATCAGTAATTCTAACACCAAAGTCGTGGGTTATACGCCTGTTGCTGTCCAGGACGAGGCAGATATAAGTGGTAACATAGTGGTCTACAGGAAAACAGTTTGGAAAAATAATTCAATCGATATCCTGATTAGTTCTCAAATATGCTGGAAACACCTTAAGACACATAAAAGTGGAATTGTATCCGGTTCTAGCTATAAACAACATGATCCTGCTATTTCAGGTACCCGGGTGGTCTGGCAGGAATACAGATCAACTAACTCATATGTTTATGTGAAAAATCTTGCAACAGGGGCAATTGGAAGAGTAGGCGGATCCAGTTCTTATAATCCTGATATTTCAGGTACCAGAGTGGTCTGGGAACAGACCATTGGAAGCCATTCTTATATTTACTATAAAAACCTTGCAACAGGATATAGTGGCAAAGTACAATCATCAAACTATGATCAAAATAATCCTGCTATTTCAGGTACCCGGGTGGTCTGGCAGGAATACAGATCAGCTAACTCCTATGTTTATGTGAAAAATATTGCAACAGGGGCAATTGGAAGGTTAGGGAGCAATCATGCAGGCCAGCCTGACATTTCTGGAAATAAAGTTGTCTGGCAAGATAATAACAGCATATACTGGAGGGACCTTGTAACACGTGCTGGAGGTAAACTATACAGAGGTAACGAGCAGTATGTGCCTAAAATCTCAGGGAGCAAAGTGGTCTGGCAAGATTACTATGGTGGAATATTAGCAGTCTATGTTAAAAATTTAGTCACTGGATCGGTTTTCAGGGTGATCTGGCAGAATGGTGATAGTCAATTTGGATATTATCCTGCTATTTCAGGCACTACAGTTGTATTTCAGAATTGGAAAACACACTATTTAGTTCCCAATCCCTTCTTAGTATACTGGAAAGAGGTATTAACCGGAGCTGGAGGTAGGGTACAAGTCTAAAACCAATAAATTATGGAAAATCATCATTTACTAAATTAAAAATGAATAAGTAAAATATAATGAGAATAGGGCTAAAAATTTCCTATTCCCCTCTTTTTTTTTGGAATATAAAATAACCAAATTTAAATCTAAAGATTTCAAGAAAAAATCGAGCGTTATTCACATTAGATGGATGATAGATATTACTAAAACAATATTTTACATTTTTTTAATTGGATATCTAACATTTAGATGGAAGTTTGACAATATTCAGCAACGATCTCAATCAATTGTTTGTATTACCTGTTGGTTATCATGATTAATGAAGTTTATACAACAATACAGGCGGGAAAATCTTGGCCGAATCTGAACTTGGAAAAGGAACAACATTCTATTTTACAATACCTATCAAATGAATTCTAGATTAATTTTTTATTTTTAAATTATTATTTTTATTGAGGGATTCTTATTGAGGGGTACTTTGATAACTCAAATTAACAGCACCTATGAGTGAATGACATAGTAATATTCTCGATGTATGAATGTATCTATGTGTAAACGAATAGCTTTATATGTTAATGCACTTATGAGATCTTTGATTTATAGGAACCTTTACGAATGTGGCCAAAACCATTAGTTTAACTTTTTTTTACTATTCTGATTGATTAAATCAAATTGTATATAGATCTAAAAATTTATCAATTGTTAAACTTAATATTAAAGGCTATGATTTGACTATATATTTATACAGTTGGGGTAGGTGTATACACAGTTTTAGAGTACTTTAGAAGTTTTTAATATCAAATTTACGTTATAATCAGTCCAATCTATCATAGTCAATTGTTTAGATTTTTTGGCAATCCCTTCATACTTAGAGAATACCATCAGAAAACAAGCTGTATTTTTAGAACTTAATCCTAAATATCCGGTTATTACATGAAAAAAATATGTGAGGATTTTTAAATCCTCTATAGATATTCGTTTATTTTATTTGTTTTTTTATGTTGTGGTTGTTGTGAATTTTGTTGTGTATGGTGTTGTTAGTCCTGCTCCGCCTGTGCTTGTAACGCTGTTTGAATGTAGTATGACTGTGTAGGTTGTTCCTCTTGCAAATGCTGCGTTGGCCGTTATATTCAGTGTACTACCATTTATGGATGTGGTGTATGGTTTTATTTGTCCGTATTGATTTTTGAGTTCTATCCAGGGGTTGGTTCCAAGTTGGATGGCTTTGCTGAAGTTGATTTGCACTACTTTGTTCACTGCTACGTTAACTGCGTTGTTCACTGGACTTGTGCTTGTAACGACTGGTGGTGCTGATGTTGTGAATCTGGTTGTGTATGGTGCTGTTAATCCATTTCCTGCCAGGTCAGTTATACTGTTTGAATGTAAAATAACAGTATATTTTCTTCCGGCATCTAAAAGACTGTTTGGTGTTATTGAGAGTATATTACCAACTATGCTACTTGTGAATGGTATTGCTGCTCCAGTTCCACTTGAAAATTTAAGTTCTATCCATGGGTTGGCTCCGAATTTAATTGCTTCATTGAAAGTTATCTGTATAACCTTATTTAAAGCCACATTAAATGAATTATTCACCGGATTTGAACTAGTAACCACTGGCGGTGTGTTATCAAGCACATCTAAGGTATTTGTGTTGCTGCTTGCTGCGTATGTATTGTCTTGTAGGAATTCTGCGAGTATTGTGTAGATTCCTTGTGTTTGTGTTATAGTGTATTGTAGGGTTGCTATTCCAAGTGCGTTGGTTGTTGCTGTTCCCACAGGGTTACCGTCTACATTGAATTGTATAGTTTGTCCTGCTAGGGGTATGTTGTTGTATGTGTCTGTTAGTGTTGCAATCAAATCAACTATGTCTCCTTTAAATCCAGTTGCAGGGTTTACAGTTATTGTTGTTGGTGTTAATGGCACATTTAGTGTTGTTGTGGTGTTTATGGTATTGAATCCTGGTTGGTTTATAGGTGGATTGTCTGTGTTATCTCCGTCGGGGTTGAATGTTCTTTGTGTTTCTGTTGCGTTGTTGGTTATGGTGGTGTTGCTTACATTGACTTGGGCAGGTATTCTGAATAATGCCATACCGTTTAGTGCTATGTCATTTGGGAACCATTCTAATTCCGAGTATGTTCCGAAATCAAGCCAGTAGGCGTTCGGGTCTGTGCCCCATGTTAATCCACCGTCGTAACTGGTTTCCATTAATGCACTGTTGTAGATTAAATTGCCTGTGAAGTCGTCGATTATTGTTATGTATTTAGCTGTGTCGGGTCCGTTGTTATAGAGTTTTATGAATGCATATAGGTTGTCTAAGTAGTATGCTGTTGTTGTGTGTGGTGATCCGTATGTGCTGTTGTTTTGGTACCATTTGGTAAGCTGTGTCTGAGCTGTTGGGACATAAGTTTCGGCAAAGCCTACGTTGTTGGTTGTATTCGGGTCGTATTGATCTGCTGTTGCTGGATCAAAGGTTGCGGTGTTGTTTACGGTTCCTGTGGTGTTTGCTATTGTAAAGAAATCTAAAACCCAGACATCTCCATTGTTCATGGTTGGTATTGTCCAGATCATGGTTAGAGGATCGAATGATGGATTGTTCTCTGGTGGGTCAAGGTCGGGATTCTGTCCAGTGTAAGTTACAAACCAGCTTCCAAATATGTCGAATGGTGCTAATTCCATGCCTGTTCCCAGTAGATCTGTTATTTTCACGTTGGTTGCTGTATCAGGACCGTTGTTGGTTACTATTACCTCGCTGAAGAACTTCCAGTAACGGTCTAATGGATTATCAGGGAATATTATTGGCCCTAAATCTTCGTAGTAGAAGTTTTTAGTCACATCAATATCTGCAGTTGGCGTGTTGATTGTAACATCTGTGTTCACCGTTTGTGCATCAACTGTGGCTGATACTGTTGAAATTCCAGGAGAATTGCCTGTAAAAGTAGTAGTTGCTTTACCGTTTAAGGTATTGGCAATTAATGGGTTTACAGTTCCTAATGCATCACTTGCGAAGTTTACAACAATTCCATCAGGAACATGACCACCTGCAGGGTCTTGGTAAACACCATTTTGATCATGTAACAGATCAGCTGTGATATTTGAGGTTTCACCAGTATTAATGGTGTCCGGATCTGATGTAGTAGTTAAAACTAACCACTTAGAAACCGTGGCCCCTACTACTCTTCCTGCAGTAACTGGATCGGATCCAACAAAATTAGACCCCCACCAATTATAATCAACATCACAAGAACTTCCATCAGAATATATATCTTGTGGAGTGTTTCCTACAATCCGACAGAAACTCACATTCACAGTACCAACATAAGAATTGTAGATAGCACCACCATAATATTGTGCGGTGTTACTGGTGAAAGTACTGTTGTTTACTGTCAAAGTACCACTATAATTGAGGATAGCACCACCAACATCTGCGGTGTTACTGGTGAAAGTACTATTGTTTACAGTCACAGTACCATAATTGAGGATAGCACCACCACCAGAATTTGCAGAGTTACTGGTGAAGGTACTGTTGTTCACTGTCACAGTACCACCACCATTGTAGATAGCACCACCATTACCATAATTTGCTGTGTTACTGGTGAGATTACAGTCTGTTACAGTCAAAGTACCACCATTGTAGATAGCACCGCCATATTCTGCGGTGTTACTGGTGAGATTACTGTCTGTTATAATCAAAGTACCACCATTATTGTAGATAGCACCACCATAATATTGTGCAGAGTTACTGGTGAAAGTACTGTTGTTTACAGTCAAAGTACCACCATAATTATTGTAGATAGCACCACCATAAGTTGTGTTTCCGTTGGTTAGTGTTAGGTTGTTGATTGTAACATATATTCCACTGTTTATTTTGAATATCCAGTTGGTGCCTGTTCCGTTTATTATTGTATCCGTTTGACTTTCTCCATTAATAGTCATGTTTTTATTAATGGTGATTTGTGTGTTGTTTATTCCTTTGTATTGTTCATGGGCTATGTATATTTGTCCGTTGGTGTTTACTGTTCCTGTTGCGTTTTTTATTGAATATTTAGGGCCGATTATGCCTGATTGATATGTTGCAGATTCACCATTCCAATCATCATTTCCCAAAGTACTATTACCATTAACATAAATAGTATCTCCCGGTGCAGCTGAAACATTACCCATACCCAAAGCAAAAATAACAGCTAATAGGGTTATTAAAACTACTAAAACCATTAAATTATGATCATTTATTGAAAATTTACATTGTCCTATAAATCTTTCCACCCCCATTACAAAAAAGGTTTTTTTTATAAAAAAAATTATTTACCATCCTTTGATATTTTTACAATATGGACTATTAATATATATTGTTAAATAACAACCAAATGAAAGACTTTTAAATAAAAAACAAAGAAGTATATGGTCCTGTTTGAATTTGTAGTTTGCCTGTATGATTTCTATTTTTGCCCCTACCCCCTCATTAATAGTCCAATTGTAACCATAGTAACAAGTTTAATAAATGTCTTCATGACCAAAGTTTAGCCTCTTGTTGACCCATACCAGATAAACTCATTAAATAAATCAAAGTACGTTCACGTGATGATGCAGCATTAGCTAAACTTCGTATATCACTCTTAGATAATAGAAAATGATTTATAAAATGATTTAATTGCTGAAATATAAAGCTTTGCTGTAGTAGGAGCTTTCCCACTTTTTTTGAGATAATCCTTATATTCTAATAAATATTCCATAACCTTCTTTTTAATTGGTCTTATTCCTTCTTCTTCTATATCCGCTTCTTTATATAATTCAGTGGGAGTCTTTCCGATTAAAGCACAATATTAGTCAAATGAGGTTTTATGAGATTCCTGGGTTCCATCATCAATATTTCGTAAAAAAACCATTTTCTACTTAACCTTTCATCATCCCACATCATCTCATAATATAATGATTAAACGACCTAAGATCTAAAATATACGAACTTCCATATACCGAATTTAACGAAATAATAATGAGTTATTTGATAATAAGATACCTTATGTCCTATTAAATGGGAGATACAATTATATTAGGGTTAAAATGATTGTTTGGCCGGATACTTGGACTTCTATCTTGTTTAGTAATATGTTTTTAGGAGTTAAATTTTATGGCATATAATAAATTTTAGGTTAAATTCCTTAATATAGCAGATTACTGGCAGATAAAAAAATTTCAAATATTTGGTATTAACATGTTGTAATAAATATAATATTGAGTGTCCTTTTTACCTAATAATCAATTCTTCCTGAATCATCTACATCCTAGCCAGTATTATCCTAGATGTTATTCTTTAATTCTTGTAAGTGCTTCAGGAGGATATATGGGGTTAAATATATACAATTTAATACGGGGATCTACATAAAGCTCTCATTCATTGTAATTTAAGGGATAAAGCTATTATTCTTTTACAATTTTCTAGTGGATTACGTGCCTCTGAAATACGGCAATTAACATATGGTCAATTTTTCATTGCAGTAAAAGAATATATCACTTTTAATAATAATGAAATATTTAATATTAATAAAATATACCATCAACTTAAAAATAAAGATAATATTATAGGAATTTGGAATTCAATAGAGTCAGAAACTGATATTGATTATTTAACATTTAATTCATCTGAGAGTAACAAAGCAATTATAGATTATCTATCAGAACGTAACAATAAAAAACCTATCACATCATTTGATGAGCCGTTATTTATTGGTAATGGAAAACAAATTGGAGAACATACATTATCAGCTATATATAGAAGAATTAATACGAGAGCAGGTTTAGGATCACGTAATGAAAAACGGAATTTTTTAACATCCAATATCCCACGTAAAATGTTCGAAAGAGCATTACTAAATAGTGATGTTGAATATTTAGTTATCAAATTAATGTTAGGCTATAAAATAGATAATATAAAATTAGCCTACTATAAAAATAACCCTGAAATACTTAAAAAGGAATATCTTAAAGGTCTCAGAAATATTACATTTGAAGAAATAAAAATAGTAACAACAGACAGATATGATAACATAATCAATGAATTAAAGATAGAAAAAGAGGAAAGAATAAAACTAGAAAATCGAATAAAAAAATTAGAAAATAATAATCTCTGAAAATTCTCTAACTTAAGTTCAACAAAAAGTGTAAAAAAAATAAATATTTAACTTTAATTGACACCATAACCTATGAAAAATTTTATCAAATTGATATTGTTACTTTCATTTCCTAGAAAATATTTTAAATAAAATTTTTTCTAGAAATTGGGATACAACAGCAGTATTCTACTGTAGATCACTAGTAATATGTCTGTTGGGATGATATTCTTGATGAATACCTAATTAGACTGTTAATGGTTACTATTAAAACCTAAAGGTTTTTGAAATTTCTTTTATTGCATTAATATGTCCTCTTGCATTTACATCACCCTCAGGCTGTATAGCTTCTTGTAATGGGTTTAAATGTACTGCAAGGGCATCTGCATTTATCATATCAACTGATTTTTGTGCCAATTCAATTTGTTGACAACCAATGTTTATCCTTTTCTTTTAAAGTAAACTTATGAACTTCAATAAAAGCTTAGTTTCAAACTCTAAGAAGGAATTAATGTATAAATCTGTTTTAGGAATAAATCTAGTATTATTCTTAAAGTATCCAGATATGACCCCCATGGCAACATTTTTAATTGTATTTTATCGATATAGGTATTTATCCAGTCAATAAGAGTCATCAATAGATTTTTAACATTGAATGAACCAGTATTCAATATTCCCTCATTAATTCCAATATTTAATATTATTCTATTTAGAGCCGCTGATAAATCATTAATAGTTGATAAATCATTAATAGACATATCAGATGCAGAATAAGATTGACCATTTAAATCTATAATATAATTACTCACCTTGTAGTTACTCACTCTGGTAGTGTCCACAATAAGATGAGTGATCATTTTAACTCCGTCTACTGTTGCTGAAATTTCCACCAGATTAGGGAATGGCAAATTACCATTAGCATGATAAGTGACAATTGCCTCACTACCAATCATTATAGTTGGTACAATACCTTCATAACTTCCCCAACTTGGATCTGCAAAAATTATAGGCACATTTGATACAAAACTAAAACTTGATCCGGTGGTTAATTTCATTATTATCCGAATAGTCTCATATTCCCCATTTCTTATTTGTTTTACTTTATCAGAAGGATCAATTGTAAGGATAAACCAAGGATCATAATATGCACTTTTTACTTTGTTTTCTTTATCTGGGTTTCCATTAGAGCCCCACCAATTATACCTTGCATCTGCAGCTCGACCAGAACAATAAATCTCAAATTGACTATTTCCTATTATTCTATTAAATAATATATCCGCATCACCATAATTTGTATATATGGCTCCCCCTTTCCCTGTGGAACCGCCAGTTCCAAATTTGTTATTAATTAATTGACTATTTGATATAATCATTGTGCCATTTTGGTGACAAATAGCACCACCTGTTCCTCCATTTCCATCATAACCACGAGAACCGTCGGATCCTCCTTTACCCGGCCAAACTCCAGATCCACCATCTCCTCCATTTCCGCCTTTACTACCGTTTCCAGCAGAATTACTGGTGAAATCATTTTGTCGTGCAGTTAATATTCTTTCATTATAAATGGCTCCCCCTGATCCGCCCTGACCACCAGCAGCTCCGGAACCTCCATTTCCTCCATATTTACCAATAAACTTTGCGTCACCTCCATCTCCACCAGAACCGCCAAACCCGCCGTTACCTGCAATATTATGGGTGAATTTAGAAGATCGTACAGTTAATGTTCCTTCATTATAAATGGCACCGCCAAGGCCACCTTCACCTCCTCGTCCGCCAGAACCAGCACCTCTGGGGTTTGCGCCACTGCCTCCACTGCCCCCATTACCCCCATTTCCACCGTTACCATCAAAATTATAGTTCAATTCACTGCTTCCCATAGTTAGCGTGCCATTGTTATATATGGCTCCTCCTAAGCCTCCTTGGCCACCATTTCCACCATCACCACCACTACCTGCATCCAAACCATTACCACCATGTCCACCAAACCCACCATAACCCCCGTTTCCGTTATGATTGCTGTTAATTTTTGAAGATTGAATTTTTAAAATACCTTGATTATAAATAACTCCTCCTGAACCACCTTGGCCACCGGGACCTCCATTTCCAGCAGTTTTTGCATTAGCACCATCACCTCCGCGGCCTGCGTTACCTCCTTTACCACCGTAACCAGCATAATTACTGTTTAATGTAGAATCCACTAAGTCTATAGTGCCAGTTAAGCTAAAAGTATCATTTTTAATAATACCATTGTATATAGCTCCTCCTAAACCACCTTGGCCTCCAGGACCTCCATTTCCACCATAACCTGAACGAGCACCATCGCCTCCACGAGCACCATCTCCACCATTGCCGCCTTTGCCAGTATAATTATTACTGATGATGGAAGATTTTATTGTTACTGTATCCTGATTATAAATGGCTCCCCCTGATCCGCCCTGACCACCAGAACCTCCAGAACCACCGCCACGGGCGTCAATACCATCACCACCATGACCTCCATTTCCTCCGTAACCTCCATTTCCAGCATTATTACCGATAAAAGAACTCATAGTCACGTCAAGGACTCCAAAATTAAAAATAGCTCCACCAGAACCACCAGCAGCTCCAGATCCTCCCTCCCCACCTATAGTGCTTATTACAATGAATAGACCACCCTTTCCATCTTTACCATCGCCACCATGTCCTGCCTGATTACTAGCAAAATTAGAGTTAGATATTGTTAGAGTTCCAAAATTATAAATAGCTCCTCCAGAACCACCTAAACCACCGTAACCACCAAAATATCCATCAATTCCTCCAGGACCTCCATGTCCTGCCTGATTCCCAGTAAAATTAGAGTTAATTATGATGAGGGCGCCATAATTGCAAATAGCCCCACCTGAACCACCGAAACCACCAAAACCTGCTAAATCTCCACTATCTCCACCGTTGCCACCCGATCCTGCATAATTATTCGTAAAGTTAGTGTTTGTTATTATAAGAGTTCCTGAATTATAAATAGCTCCACCAGAACCACCAGAACCACCCGTACCTCCAATTGTTTCTGTGCCCGTAATTTTGTTTGAGCCTCCTTTACCTCCATTTCCTGCTGTGTTATTCTGGATTATACAATTTATGATACTAAGTGTTCCTTGGTTGTAAATAGCTCCACCATCATCACCAGGCCCTCCTGCCCCACCAGGATCTGTACCTAACAATCCATCAGATACTTTTCCATTTGTAATGGTCATATTAGATATAATAATGTTCAAATCATCTATTATATTGAATATTCTATCATTATTTGTCCCATTAATTATGGTAGAAATATGACCTGATCCATTTATGGTCATATTTTTGTCAATAGTTATGTCATGCTCATTATACGTTCCATGAGCAATGTTAACAATTCCCCCATTAAGAACCGTCCCTATACCATTTTTTATAGTTGCTTTGGGTCCGCTTGTACCATCCCATACTGCAAGTTGACCATCCCAATTGTCGTTTCCATGAGTGTTAACATAAATCTTGGAATTGTTCGCAGCGGATGCAGTGTTAATTCCTAAAGAAAAGATTACAATAATTCCTAGTAAGACTAAACTAATTTTAAAAACTTTTTCATTATTTCTATAGAAAGTCATTTTTTTTCACATTCTTTTATAAATATAATATCTGTAAAATTACAAAAAATTACTATAAACTATAATTTTATTTACAATCTGATCGATTAAATATAATTTATTATTAACCTCCAAATAGCAAAGTTTTTATATAAAAACAAGGATTTTGTGACAGTTTCACTAACATTCATTATTTTAGTATAATTTTAGAGCAACTAATTAATTGTGCGATTATGCAAGCAATACTCAAACTTTTAAGGTAATAACAAATTAGTATTAAAATGATAATGAAGTTTAAATTTTGGATAGAAAGGAGGTTAATTTAATGCCTGAAAACAAAAATTTATCTTATTTAATGTGATATATCACAGTAATAAATTTCAATGAAATTATATTTTCTATTAAAGCTTTTAAAACAATTTAGCCTCATAGATTTTTTTCTTTTTTGAAGGTATTTCATCTAGTATTTTGAGTGTTTGAATAATATTTGTTTTGTAATTCTAAAAATACATTTTAATTTTTATTATATTATTGTAATAGGCCTTAATAACCGTTGAATTTAAATATTAATGCTTATTAATATTTATTTGAATTGGTTTTTGGGCATTGAATCTTGCACACATCAACAAGGCTTCTAGGAAGATGGATGATACAACAAAAAATATAATACAAATACGACATATAATAATAACTATGTAAATTGAAGATAAATATCTATTAGAACAATGGTTCAATATTTAAAATATTTTCTTCAGGCACACAAAGAAATTATAGAAAGTTTTGCCATTCCTTTCATTAAACCAAGCAAAAATAAAGGAGTTGAAAACAATGAATAAAAGACAAAATCCAAAAGAAGAAGAGATATCTGTTTTAACTAAAGAACTAGCTGAGATTAAGGAAAAAAATAAAGAAAGAGACAAATTATTAGATGAACTATTGAATAACCCAACCATTTTAAAAGAATTGTATGAAAAAAAGGATTTATGAAGAATTAATAAAAAAAAACTAATGCAAAATCTTTGTTGGAGGACTTATAAAAGCGCTTTACCATAAACATTCTTTTGACCTACCTGAGTTAAATTTAAGTCCTTATTTTTTTTATAATTATAAACAAACATTTAAAACTACCATAATGTATGCATCTCGTGCTATAAAGAAGTAAGATAATTAATTTCGTTATTCCCGAATATGGTTTACCACAAGTTCGCTATAATTTTTTAAGCCACATATCCCGTAGATTGGTGGTATCCCGGTAAAATACTTAATAAAAGTCAATAGTTTATATAATTTTGTTAGTGATTATTGATTAGGTCACCGCCTTCTCTATAAATCAAGTGAAAATACATTGTTAGTATCAATTGAATATCTTATTTTTATTTATAAGTTTATTAAAGGAGTTAGGTGAATATTTATATTCTAGAACTTCAAGCTTTTATCCGTTATCCGCCCCATACTGCTCCGCCCCGAAGAACTCCACTCCATTTTAATCCAGACATATTTCAAATCATGTAATATGACTGGTTCACCACACTTATCAAAACATACACGAAAAAAAGGGATAAAGTAGTAAAAATATGGATAAATAACCAAAAAGATATAAGAAATATAATTAATAGACAATCTCTATCTTTAGTGGTGGTTAAAATGGATTTAATAATTTTAAAAGATATTGTTATCATATTTGCTTTATCAGTTCTGGTACTGATTTTGTTTAATAAAATCAGAATTCCTACTGTTTTAGGTTTTTTTATAACAGGTATTGTAGCAGGGCCTCAAGGTTTAAGTCTCATCAGTGAAGTGCAACAGGTAGAAATTCTGGCTGAGATTGGAATTATTTTCTTACTTTTTACTATTGCCCTTGAGTTTTCTTTAGAGAAATTTTCCCAGATTAAGAGACAAGCTTTGATTGGAGGGTCTCTACAACTAATCTTCACATTTATAATAGTGTTTTTAATTACATTGAGTCTGGGGTTAGGTGTGGGTGCATCTATTTTCATCGGATTTTTAATTTCATTCAGCAGTACAGCTATTGTTTTAAGACTTTTGCAGGATAAAAATGAGCTTGACACCCCCCATGGCAGAACTTCGTTGGGCATACTTATTTTCCAGGACTTAGCTGTAATTCCCATAATTTTGTTAACTCCTATACTTGCAGGGGTTAGTGTTTCGAGTGAATCTGTACTAATTTTATTGTTAGAAGGTGGAGTATTATTAATTTTCACTATTATTGCAGCTAAATGGTTGGTACCACACTTGTTAAACCATGTTGCTCAGCTAAAAAATCGTGAGCTTTTTTTATTAACTATTATCTTAATTTGTTTTGGTATAACCTGGTTAACCACATTAATAGGTCTTTCACCAGCTTTAGGGGCATTTCTAGCAGGTCTTATAATATCCAACACTAAATACGCCCATCAGGCACTGGGTAATGTGCTCTCATTCCATGATATTTTTATGAGCTTTTTTTTCGTATCCATAGGCATGTTACTTAACATTAACTTCTTTTTCCAGAATATTGGAATTATTCTACTTTTAACATTGGGAGTTTTACTAATCAAAACGTTCACAGCAGGATTAGCTACTAGGTTTCTGGGTTTTCCACTGCGTATAATGGTAATTGTAGGTTTGATACTCAGCCAGATTGGAGAATTTTCCTTCATTTTATCTAAAGTTGGTATTCAATATGGATTGATCAGTTTAACCATCTTCCAAATATTTTTAAGCGTATCGATAATTACTATGGGTTTAACCCCTTTTTTAATGACCATATCACATAGAACATCTTTATTATTCAATAAATTTCCATTAAAATCTATTTTAGAGCCTAATATTGTCCAGACAAACAGTTCTGAATTTGAATTGGATGATCATTTAATAATCATTGGCTATGGTGTTAATGGTAAAAATGTTTCCATGGCTGCTCATAACTCATCCATACCTTATGTGGTGGTTGAAATTGACCCGGGAATGGTTAAAACTGATAAAGAAGGTGAAATTTTTATATATGGTGATGCTGCGCAGGAAACTATTTTAAAAAAAGCTAAGATTGAAAAAGCCAGAATAATGGTTGTTGCTATTTCTGATCCGGTTAATACACGTAGAATAATTGAATTGAGTAAAAGAATCAACCCCGATTTATATATTATCGTCAGAACAAGATATATTGATGAAATTAAAATTTTAAAAAGTTTAGGGGCTGATGAAGTTATTCCTGAGGAGTTTGAAACATCAGTGGAAATTTTCAGCCGGGTTTTGGATGAATATAATGTTCCTCATGATAGAATTAACCGTTTTATAAATGAAGTTAGAGAAGAGAATTATGGAATGTTTCAGCGGATTATGCAGGATAAAGAAGTGACTTGCAATATAGAAACCCTTAGTCCTCCTTCTGAAACAGCTCTTATTAAAGTAGGTGAAAAATTTTTAATAGAGGGGGAAATATTAAAATCTGATATAGAAAAGAAGTTTGGTATTATAATTCAAAATATTATTATAAACCAAAAAATAATTAAAAATCCACTTGAAAATCAGCCTATAACTAAAGGGTACATAATAACCATTTCCGATTCTCGAGAAAAAATATCAGAGATAAGGAATTATCTTGAATAAACAGTAATGTTCAATGTTCTGTATATGAGGAGATGAGAGAAATTTCGAATAAAAAAAAAACTGAATGTTTATCCGAATAAATTTTTAAAGAATTGTTATTGAGAATGTCCAAAAATTTTAAAATAAAACATTTTAGAAATATGGATTAATATGTTTTAAGTAGGGAGGGTGTTATAAAATGTTAAAAATAAGGGAAATATGTTTATTAATAGTTTTTATTTGTTTTATAGTAGCAGTATCGGGATGTACTTCATTTGATCCGGTTAAGGTCGTTGTAAATTATCCTGGTAGCTGGAATGGTACAATATCTGATGAAACTGGGACTCATACAATAGAAGGCACTGGTGATAAAACAATCGATTTAGGTAGTATCAGTGGTAGTGTGGATGTTAGGGTTGATAAAAAAGATAATAGCTCAGACACACTAACTGCATCAATATTAAGAGGGAATAAAACTGTTAACTCAATGAATACTACTTCAGATTATGTGAGAACAGGTATTTATTTAACTCGTTAAAAAGTAAGGAATATTAAACAATTGATTACTAGTGGGTACTCCGCGGAGGAGCTATAAGAAGAATAATAATTGCGTTAATGAAATTCAACAATTACAAAAGCAACCTTGAACAAGAACAACCTGAAATTTCTTTTCAACCTCTTAGCTCGGATAAGATAGAAAAATTAACCGAACTCTTAAAGGATAATAGAGTAATCACAGAATCAGAGTATGATCTAATATTTGTATAAGAATAAAATCAAGAAATCGGCCATTACATTGGATGTCAAATGAGATTGGGTTGAAGAAAAGGCAAACAAAATTCTGTTCGGAATAGATCAGTAAAGGAGAATTTATCAAAATGTTCGAATCGATCGGCACCGCACTGCATGGTGAACCTGTTAATAAAGAAGAAGTAAAGCGATTGCGGGAATTGATAGTGTATGAAGGATCTGATCTAAAAAAAAGTTTGATAAGATTCTTCACCCTGCTAATTCTTGCTACAGGTATTGCTACGTATGGACTATTAGGGAATAATGTGGCAACAATTATAGGGGCTATGATTGTAGCACCACTCATGCTGCCGATTATGGGACTTGCTTTCGGTATCAGCATTGGTGATAGCAAAGCCATTAAAAGTACACTTACTTATCAGCTTGGCAGGAATCGCCACAGCGATCGTAATTGGTTACATTTTGACCTTACCTATAAGTAACATTGTCCAGCCCCTAAACATCGACCAAATAATGAGTCGTACTTCACCACGTATTTTGGACCTCCTTGCGGCCCTAGTTACCGGGCTTGAGGTGCTTTTGCCATGTCGCGCAGCGATGTTTCTGACACCCTTCCAGGGGTGGCAATCGCAATATCTCTTGTTCCTCCTTTAGCAAATACGGGCATTCTATTGGCAACATCTAATTATACCTTGGCCATTGGGAGTTTTCTGCTCTTTATAACAAACTACTTTGCAATATTGCTGACAGGAGCTGCCCTTTTTGCACTAATAGGCTTTTCCAGGGCAGCTCGCCTAAATCAATCTGTGCACACAAGGCGGAAAAGTATTGCTATTGTCTTAGTCATGATTTCTTTGATTGCTATACCACTGGCCTATAACGGCTACAACATCAATATCAATAACGCTATCACACAAAATGTTCAAGATGCATCAACCACCTGGTTGAATGGAACTTCATACAAGGTAGCATCCGTAAATGCAGAAAATGCCAACAATACAGTGATTCTCGTTGTTGTAGGAAACGGTCAGTTACCTCCTGTGCAAGACCTCGAGCAGCAGCTTGATGGAAAGCTTTATAGTAGAACACTCCAAGTTGAAGTAATCCCTTCCAATACATACTATTTAAAATAATTAAACACTAATAGGGCCAGTGTTATTATGAATAGACAGTTTTTGAATTGTTCTGGAAAGACAGAAACTTGAAGGAAGAATGCCTATAAAAAGAACATTTTTCATATAACAATTTAAAAAAACTAATATAATCATCCTAAACTCTTCTCAACAATCATAATTTCATCTTCTGTCAAACTACTGGAGAACAAACAAATGATGCTATGACGAACTAAAATATCCAATTTCGTTATTACCAGAATTTAACGAAATAAAAATGGCTATTTACTGTAAATAAGTCCATAATCCTACTAAATTGGAGATATGATTATATTATGGTAATATTATTGTATGGTCAGATATCTGGACTTGTATCTTCTTTAGTAACTATGTTTTAGGGTTTAAATTTTTTTGTTTATAATAAATTTTAGGTTAATTTTAATGTTGCAGATTATTGACTATAAAGAATTTCAAATATAGGTATTAACTTGTTGAAATTAATAACATTGAATGTCTTTTTTACCTAATATTCAATTAAATCCGCTCCATACATCTGTAATGGATAATTTTTTTTAAACGTTAAAAAAGAGCAAATATTTCATTTAATAAATTTATATTTTTTAGCAATCCTACACATTGCATTATCTCTTAAAATAACTCTTTGTGCTTTATGTCTTCCAGATTTAACTATAACTTGGATATCGGATATCTTTCTTGCCTCGCCTACTATCCGATCTCCTTTTATTGTTGTTCCTTCTTTAGTATATGTGTCAGTCATGTTTTTATCCCTTGTAAGCGTCCTTCTTGTTCTAATTCTTCTGTTATCTGGCATACTAATTCATAATCTAATTCTAGGTTTTCGGATACTTCATAGTCATAAGCTTCGTTGTAATTCCTGTAATATCCTAAAATTTCTTTTTTAGCATCTTCATAAATAATATCACGTAGTTTTATAACTTTGGTAGCTTTCAGTTTATCTCTTACGGATTCTCTTAAAAAATCGGATACACTTAAATATAATCCATTGTTTACTAGATTTACTATTTCTTCATATTCCCTTAGAGTTAATTTTGTCCCTACTGTTTTAGCTTGTTTTATTTCTTTATGATCTGCAAAAGTCATATTTTGTTATATATGGTTAACTATATATAAACTTGTTAAAATTACAAAGATAAAAATGAATTTTGGAAAAAATATAACACATTCATTTATTGCCATTTTAAACTATTCAATTTTTATCCAAAAATGCCCGCTAATCTATTAGTTTAATGGCCGAGTAAAAAACTCGAATCCAAAAAATTATACTCATTAATAATTAAAATTTGACTTCGTTAAATCGTTGGGTATATAGCGAATACTTCGATAGCGTTCGTGAACCGGCTCCAAAAAATCGCATCAGAAATCAGGGACCCTCCAAGAATTTTTGTGGACGGCATCCTGCGAAGCGGAAGGATTCCAAAAGTAAAAAAATAAAATAGTATTGTATTATTTTAATTCTACGATTTCTTAGGTCTCTTGTGATTCTATACTGTTCAGGAATTCGTCTCATGAAATATCCAAATACACCACCAATTATAGCCAAATGATCATTTCCACGAGGATGAAGTTACTATTGGAATCACTGTAAGCAGTACAGCTATTACACCAGAATAAGTGCATTAAGTACGCCGTCTTTTATGTTCTCCGTCAATCAAAACACTTACTACAAGTCATACCAGAAAGAAACCAAGGACCATTACACTTTGGGCCTAGATACAAAGACATAGCCACAAGAGCCAGAGTGAACAATATACCTATTTATCATTGGTCTCCGTTCAAACATAAATTCTAACTTCCTAAAATTTTTATGAAAATCCTCAAATACATTATTCTATGATGGAATGAAAGATGGGCCTTCAAAATCATTTGGAAAGTTATAATGGATAATGGTTAAATCATCTATATAAACCACGGGTCCACGAAAATATGCGGTAAGGATTCCTCCACCACCAATTGGCGCCCAATTAGTGGTGATTGTTGACCCATAAACGTACAATGTGCCTGTATTATAGATGCCCCCACCTAAGCCAGCAGTATTGTTTTTAATTGTTGAATCTTCAATAGTTAAGAAACCATGATTCCCAATTCCTCCACCGGTACCGAGATCATTATCACACTGCCTTGAAGTATTGTTTGTAATATTGGAATCTTCTATAGTTAATGACCCTCCCTCAATATAGATTCCTCCACCGTCAGTAGATGCGCTGTTGTTTTCGATTATTGCCCTGCTTATAGTCATTGTACCGAAATCAGTTGAGATGCCGCCGCCGTAGCTTTGTGATGCGCAGTTGGTGATTGTTGAGTTTTCTAGGGTTACTGACTGCCCGTCATTACGTATTCCTCCACCACCCCAGTTTTTGGGTGTTATCCCATTTTTTAAGGTGAAGTTGATGATTGTAACTGCAACTGATCGGGTGTATATATGTCCATCTGCTGATTGGATGATTATACATGGATATGCTTGTTGTCCATCGATGATGGTGTTGTTTTGGTTATCCCCGATTAGAGTGATATTTTTATTGATCTGAAGATTATTATAATATGTTCCGGGTCCTACTCTTATAGTGTCACCCGGATTTGCAACTCCAAGTGCGATTTCAATATTCCGTTTAGGCCTTTCCGGTGTTAATCCATCATTCCTATCCGTACCATTTTTAGCAACATATATCGTCTTAGCACCGACCGGATCAACATTTACTCCACCAACACTCACATTATTATCGTTTGGCGCCACGCTGATAGCATAAATTCCAGGAACACTTCCCATAATCATTAAAACTACCAGGAATAGCGGCATTTTAAAATCTTTCATCATATGAACCTCCTATCTAAATAATACTTTGTTGATCTTTAATATCCACTAGGGGCTATGTTTACAGGGGCATTTCCAGGTCCAATGAGAACGTATGGTATGTCCAACATCACCGAAATACTGTGAATTATATCCTTCATAGTCCCAGGATTACCATCTGTTGTCTATGTTGATTTTAATTAAAGTATAATGTAAAAGTTTTAATATATAAGTATTCTGATTATTGATGTCTATAAACGATTAGGATGCCCAGACTGAGAATTAATTTGAAAAAGTTTAAAAAATAAAATTTTGCCCATAGCTTGGGCAAAAAAATTGGAGATCCCTTTTTCGAATTTATACTCATACTATATCTTAATGCCAGATGTCTATGAAATTTTTATGTTTATCCAGGCGATATTTGACATCGTCCCATCTGGCAGTTGTAGTCTGTAGGCTAATGAATCAGTTCCCATGTAGTCCTTAAATGGAATATACTGTATGGTGGTATGACCGAATACGGAGTCGGCCAATGTAGAGTTTCCATGTAATGGTGATTGAACCCGAAGAATTTTGCCATTAGAGCTAATATTCAAGTTTAAGGCCTTGTCTTTGGCGATGGTGTAAGTTAAATTTTGCGCAGTGTCATTTAAAGTAATATTAATTGAATTATCATTAACTACTTGGATATTAACCGTAGCAACTTTGGATATGAAGCCTTTACTGTCCTTTACTTTGTAGGTTAAGGTATCATTACCTAGATACCCATCAGCAGGTGTGTACACAAATCTAGTACCATTAACAGTTATATTCCCGTGTTTAGGTGCAGATACTATGATGGCATTTACCAAATCACCATCTTCATCTGTGGCATTACAAACACCCACCCAATCCTTATTCATGGCGGTGATCACTGACATATTTCCAGCTACAGGAACATGCCCAGAAGATGAAAGTGACAGGAAATTGTTTAAATCCTCCTCAGAATTGTCCGCTTTGTCCTTATTGTCATTAGCCATAACCTTGATTGGTGCAATGGACACAGCTAATGCGGCTGCTGCTATTGTAAGAGTTACCCCTAGAACTTCTAATCGTCTCTTAGTTTTTTCAAGCTTTCTTATCTCTGCTGAGATGCCTGCGCGCAGTAGTACATATGTCGCTTTTTTTGTTATCTTTAGTGCCTTGATCTTGTAGTGCAATCTCAATACATACAGACCTATTGATCCTGCCAACATACCGAGGGCACCGGCAGAGATCTCGAGTCCAAGAGCAGATTTTCTTGCGTCTTTGCCTTATCCTGTAGTGCCTGTATATCCTTATCTTGTAAATTGTATGCTTGATGAACTACCGTATAACTGTCAATATACGTACTTGGTACTAAAACGTATGAAATTCTATCGTCTGCCGATTGTTTTGAGATATTAGCGGTTTGGTGATTTTCTCCCTGTATGGTCACAGAATTATCTGTGATGTTATAGATTTTTACATATCTGTAATAATTATCATTAGTGCGGTAATTAACTACATCACCCACATGCAAACCCCCGCTGTCAAGGGTCGACTTCACCGTAAAATTTTTGGGAGCAAATGCTATCGAAAGCTTGTTCGCCATGTCCACGGCTTGGTCATACGCCGGAGAATTATCGTTCGTTGCATTGACTTCAATGTTATTTAACTCATTTTGTGTCCAATTAAGATCGGTTGCGGTTGTGTTTAAGCTTTGACTATGATCCAGGAGGTCCTTGCTTATTTTCAGAATTTGGATCGTTTTTAAGGTCAGCAGGTGGATCCTTTTTTTCATGATCCTTTTTTTGACTATGTCTAGTGGAATCTTATCAAGCTCGTCTAGAGTTTGATTCAAAAGTTCTGTATCATTTGTTATTCCTTCAGTTTCCTGATCTATTTGATTTGTATCGTCTGCTATCTTTAGGTTTAAGAATTCCTCATAGGTCATATTAGGGATGGGATTGTGTCCTGTTGCATTATATATTATATCTACCAGAGGAAGATCGGAAAGATTAGTTTCTGATACTTCTCCTGGGAGAACTATTTTATCTGATTGGGTTTGTCCATTTCCAGAACTATTTGTTACCGTCTGTAGCCTGGCGGCCTTATCTTTAATGCTAAAATATAAATCTTTAATTTCAAACACTGTTGTAAGAATCCTGTCGATTCTGTACCATGGAGTATGTAAAAGTTCTTCGACTTTTGTATTGAATTTATCCATGTCAGCTTGCATTACTTCAGCCAGTGGTCCCATTTGGGTCCCATAATTTTGCAGTGCTTCAAGCTGCCCTTGATCAACAGGATATGAATTATTATCGCTTCCGAATACTTCTCCCATCTCTGCCGCGCTTGCCGGAGTCATACTTATTATTAAAATAACAATAAACAGACTTAAAAGTTTAATCTTCATCTTTATCATTACAATAAACCCTCCTTCTATAAGCGTAATTATTAGGAAAACCTTTGCATTTCCCTTCAACATCTATTAGAAAATCCTGCGTATGCTCCGTTTTAACTGATTAAACAGAGTATACTCTCTTTAAAATGGAAATTACTTGATGTTTATATGGTAAATAACGTACTTTGGAACAACCCATTCATATTCATGATTATATGTGTTTTGCGCCGGGTTTGAATGTCTTAAAAAAAGAACACTTGCTGTTTAAGTAAACTATACTAAGGCTGCGAAATGGTAGAATTCAGTTTATCATGAAAAAGAAGTTTTTTCGTACGTCTATTTGATGTTCTTCTATATTTAATAAATTATCTACTGCGAATACTCCTGAAAAACCCTGCTTAAAGAGAAAATAGTAAGGATTAGCATGTGATTATTTTTCAAGATCTGAGCATTTCACCTCCCATGTCCTTACAACTAAAGTATAATGTAAAAGTTCAAATATATAAGTATTACGATTATTATTACTCAGCTACATAAATCAACAGATAATAAAATTAATAATCAACATCCCTAGACTAACACTTATAATTAGAGAATATTCCAAATTAAAAAATTTAATTAACGAATTAAAATCTCTAGATGGGGAGGAATTAGTAGATAAATTATTCCCCAAGATAAAACATGGTCAAATATGTTCAGATCAAATTTAGGAGATATTGATACTAATGCTACACCTTTGAAATATTTGAAGAATTAAGAAAAAATATAACTCAACCAGAAGTACCTACGAATGTTATACTCCGTTTCAACTCCGAATAACAATTGTTAAATTTCCATAAAAATATTTAGTATGAAAATTATGCTATATTTAGGGGATAATTTTATGGTTGAATATGTCCGTAAGGTTGGTGATGATTGTTGGCATTTCTGTACAAATTGCTCAAAATATCCGCAGTTTAGTACTTACAGAAGAGTATCTAATCCAAGTTCAGATGATATATGTAGAGAATGTTTAAGAAATGAAAAGAATAACAATTGCAACAAAAAGTATTAATATGTTAGGATTATATAATAATTATTATGGGCGGATTCATACTGGGGTTCCAGGGGGGTTCCCTAAATTAGTTAATTCTTTATTACTTATCTTATAACCTCAAAACAAAGACTAAAATTTAGAAGGGATACTTATGAAAAGAATGTTTAAATGAAAAAGTAGCATTTTAATTATTCATAATAATAGGAATTTTAGTAAGTGGTTTCATAGGATATTTTTTAATTTCTTTATCAAATATCCAGGCCATCTCAGTAAAACTATCAAGGCCATCTCAGTATCTGTCTTTGACTGTATATAATCTGAAATTAATTGATTTGTATAATATAAATATATTCAACTTCGTTAAATCGTGCTATAACGAAGTAGAATTGCATATTTTTTTAATTAAATTAATATAAACTATTAAAATTAACGATACAGGTATATTAAAGGTTAATAATTTAATTGACTGATCCTGGGACTTCTATCTATTTTAATATAGAGTTTTTGGGTTATATTATTATCATATCCAATTACTATTTGCTAGAGTGCAGATAAAGAACATTATAGACTAATAAATACTTAATAATAACCTGTTTTAATAAATTTAAAGACTTATGAACTTCTTTTATTGAATATTTTTTTTATCAGATTTTGGATTATATTCTTAAATATTCTTCTTAAGATCATTAACTGTTTCTTTATGAATCTTTTCATATACCTGAAAATCAGGATCTTCTTTTATCATTTCTTCAAATTCTGTAAGTGCGTCCTGAAAAATTTCTAAGTTTAATATTTTTATTTTAATTCTTTTTAATTCATTTAAGTTATCTATGGCCATTCTAAGATCCGATTCATTTTTATCTTTTTTGTAGATATTAAAAGAGTCTATAATAAGATTATAAAACATCAAATCCATTACCATTACAAATTGCATTAAATTTTTCAGATTCTGATAGGATTTTACAGTATCTTCCAAACTTTTTGATAGAATGTCAAATAAATGATTATTGATTCTTTTCGATGCCCTGTTGTAAATATTGGGATTAGTATGTTGATGATCTTGAAAAAATTTAACGGTGGTATTCATCTTATTTAATCCATCATTCTTATTTTCATTCATGAATACATCATCTATAGCTTTGTTAGTATACATAACTAATTGGTCTTCCAATTCTTGGGGATCAGAGTTTTCTACAATCCTATTAAATTTATTCTCAATATTTTTTGTCATCTTTTACTCATCTTTTGGGCTTTTTCTAGAATTTCAATCTTCTTCTCAAGCTCTTCAACTTTCTGAGCTTCTTTGATTCTAGCATAGGTCTTCGATAAATAGGCAAGAGTTCTGATCATCTTTATCCTAACTTCTTCCTTTTTAGGATCCTTAATTCTTCCATTCCTAATTTTTTCAGATAAATTCTGGATTTCTTTTTCCAAAATTTCAGAAACACCATCTAATCCTAAAATTTCCTTATCTTCCAAGTTATCTAAATCCTTATCCATATTCGTCATCTCTAATTTTTCTGTAAGAAAATGGTAAATATCCTATTACATTAATGTCAGGATATTCAATACAAACATACTCCTTTTTTATGTAATTCTACTCAATGGCTCGTTGCTATACTCTATGACATTACTAACCTATAAATATTATGAATTTTGGATTTTATCCCATATTAAATAAAAATAACTAAAAAAATAGGATAAAAAGTTAAAATAGGTTTTTAAAAATTTTTTATTGCCTATTTAAAGGTTTTAATCTATACAAAACCTTTAAAATAAGAAATAATGTTAAAAATTTGAAGAAAAAAAATAATTTAATTAATTTATAACACCTACGCCTTTATAGTGAATCCAATACCCCGTAATTCATCAGGATCATATATTCTTCTTCCATCAACCACTATTGGCAGATTCATCAAATCTTTAATCTTTTTAAAATCTATGGATTTGAATTCATCATGTAGTGTAATTAAAACAAGTGCATCTGCACCATTTAAAGCAGTATATAAATCATTGTTCAATACTCCAAATTTTTCATTGATTTCTTCGATGTACGGATCTACTACAATGACATTTGCTCCTTTCCATTTTAAATTTTTAGTCAATGTTTTAGCTGGTGATTCGCATGGATCGCCTACATTTCTTTATATGAGAAACCTAAAACAACTATATTTGAATTTTTTATTGATTTTTCCTTTTCATTTAGAGCATCTTGTACCAGATTAAACATGTGTAATGGCATGTTATCACTAATGGATCTTTCAGCAGCAATAAATTTAGAGTGATAACCCAATTCCTTGGGCTTTTTTAACTAGATAGTATGGGATCTACCTCCGGGATAATAAACATTAAAATTCCATTTACTACTTAAGTGCTTCAGGAAATATTTCATTGTCTAAAATTGCTATTTTCATTCTTTTTAATTCATTAATTTGATCCTGAGCATTCTTAAGATACGATTCATCTTTTTTTCTTGGTAACCAATAATTAATTCGGTAATATAATTAAGAGTCATTAAATCAATAATACCAATAAGATCAATAAAAAGTTTCAGTTCATGATTGTATAAAACAGCATCCTCTAAAGTTTTAGAGAGCATTTTCAGTAAATGAGCTATAATTTTATTTGATGCATTGCTGAAACTTATGGGATTACGATGTTCATGATCTTGAAAAAATTTAACAGTGGTGAGCATCTTTTCTAACCCCTCAGGTTAAATGTGTTTACTTTTGACTCCTGTTACCAATATATCATCAGCTTTTCACTATAATTATTCCCATATTAATAATAGTAATAATCCATATACCCCTAGATCCATATTATTTTAATATCAGAGGTGATAATAATGAATATACTTATATATTTAAATTTATTTACTTAACACTTATCGACGGACAGAAAAAAGCCAAATGGTATAAAAAACATCATATATTTTACCACCAGGGCGATAATTGTTATATTAGTCCAAACATTAACGAAGCTGATGGTTACATGATTAGCCTTGGAAACAACTCTGGCTAACTGGTGGGGTTGTGCTTCTAGCTCATGATGCAAGTGTAATAATGCTTCGTAATTCTGGTTTAGATATTCCTTGGCTTGATAAAGTTGGTAAAATAGATATCAAAGACAATGTTTTTATTGGTAATAGTGCTATCATCCTTCCAAATATAACTATCGGCCCAAATGCCATCATCGGTGCTGGCTCTATTGTCACTAAGAACGTACCATCCAATACTGTCGTTGCTGGAAACCCTGCAAAAGTAATTTGTAGCCTTGATGAATATATCAAGAAGATAGATGCAAAGAGTAATCTCTATACTTGGAACGCCAATACACCTCAAAATCAATTAATCCAAGCACGAATTAAGCATTTTTGGAAGTATTTTCGGGGTTAAAAGTTTCAAAAAATTAATTTCCTGCTCCAACTGCTACTACTACGAAAATTCGGGGGCATTTTAAGTAGTTTTACTTTTAGCTGGAATTTTACTTGCCATATATGTCAAATTTGATAATGAAGAAATTTTAATAATAAAAAGCATTTTTAGAAGGGGGAATTAAATTCAAGTGTAAAATATGTGGTAATAAAAAAGACAATAAAATTTTAAAGATTAAAGAAATGATGTTTGGATCAGGAGAATCTTTTGATTATGTAGAATGCTCTAAATGTGGATGTCTACAAATAATAGAAATTCCGGATAATATGGGAAGATATTATCCTAATAAAAACTACTACTCATTTGAAAATAAGCAAAATAATTATAACGCTTTAATGAAGATATTAATCAATAAAAGGGATGAATATTGTTTATTGAAAAACAATCTTTTTGGAAAGTTAATAAATATTAAGTATCCCAACCAATTTTTTTCTATTTTAGGAGATTTGAAGATAAATAATAATTCAAAAATATTGGATGTTGGCTGTGGTTCGGGAAAATTCCTTTTTCGATTAAAAGAGCTAAATTTTAATCAACTCAGTGGAATCGATCTTTATGTGGAAAAAGAAGTTTTGTCTGAGAAATTGGAAATTACAAGAAAAAACATCCATCAGTTACACAATGAACAAAAATTTGATCTGATACTTTTCCAACACTCATTGGAACACATGTATGACCCATTTGAAACCTTTAAAAAAGTTGGGAGTATCTTATCAAAAAATGGGATTTGTATAGTAAGAATGCCCGTTAAAACAAACTATATATGGAAACTTTATGGAGTTAATTGGGTACAAATAGATGCCCCACGACATTTTTTGATCAATACTTTAGAAAGCTTTAATTTTCTTTTAGAAAAAACGAATTTTAAGCTTCAGAATGTCATTTTTGATTCTAATGATTTTGTATTTAGAGGAAGTGAACAGTATAAGTTAGGTATTCCTTTAAACGCATTAAACTCATATTCTATAAATCCCAAAAAAAGTATTTTTACGCCCGAAGATATTAAAAAGTTTCAGGAAAAAGCTAAAGAATTAAATAAAGAAAAATTAGGAGATCAAGCAATGTTTGTAATAACAAAGTCATGAATAAATTCAAAAAAGAGATTATGAACCAAATAGTTGGATGAATTTGAAGGATTTCATAATTCTTCTAATTCATTTATATAACTTCCTCTTGATACCTTTTTCAACAAGTTTTTGTAAAAATAAGCATAATGGTAAATTTAATAATATATCATCTATTATAGATGTTTATGAAAGGTGAAAATGTTGTTCAATCATGCTCAATTATAATTCCATTGCTGACACCAAAGACTAGTTCAAAATTTAAAAAAAATAAATGAAATTGATGAAGTAGTTATAGGAAAATCTTTCGGATACAATCCTAAAGACAAATTTAAAGAAGAATTTGAAGAAACCATTGAATTTTTAGATGATTTATAATGAACACAATCCAAAGAATAACCAAAAATGTCGGAGTACTTTTCATATCTCAGTTGATGAGCTACGTTTTAGGGTTCTTCACTTTGGTCTACACCGCCAGATATTTGGGTGTTGAAGGATTCGGCACATTATCACTTGCACTTGCATTTACAGGTATTTTTAGTGTTTGTATGGATCTAGGATTGAGCACTCTCACTATAAGAGAAGTCGCAAGGAATAAATCACTTGCAAAAAAGTTTGTTGCTAATATAACATTTATTAAGATAATTCTGGCCATATTCACTCTTTTCGTTATATTTATTGTTGTCCAAATTTTAGGATATAACCCTCAAACAATGCAGGTTATTTATGTAATTGCATTATACACTGTTTTTACTACTTTTTCCCAACTATTTTATGCTGTTTTCCAGGCAAATGAAAAAATGGAATATCAATCTGTAGGGGTTATTTTAAGCAGTGTTTTGCTACTGGCAGGAGTTTTTCTAGCCATATACCTAAAATTCAATATTATACAATTCTCTTTAATTTATTTATTCAGTGGAGCATCCATTTTGTGTTATGCACTCCTTGCATACTCTAGAAATTATTCTTTGCCAAACCCAACGTTAAATATTGTCTATTGGAAAGATTTGATTAAAGAATCATGGCCTTTTGCAATTACAACTATTTCTATTAATATATACATATGGATAGATACGATATTATTATCAATTATCATTGGAACTGCTGCTGTCGGCGTATATAACGCATCTTACAAACTCGTATTAATTTTAATTGTTATTCCTGTAGTTTTCAACAACGCTGTTTATCCATTGATGTCCCAATATTACATTTCATCAAGACAATCCCTTAACTTAATGTTTGAAAAACTATTCAAAATCATGATACTAATAGCCTTGCCCCTTGGTGTTGGAACTGTTCTAATAGCTAAAAAGGTTATAATGTTAATTTACGGTGCACAATTCCTTGGGGCTGTAATTGCTATGCAGATTTTGATTTGGTCAATCGTTCTGATTTTTACACGAAGTCCATTCGAAAGACTTTTGGAATCATCAAACAGACAACTCACCGTTACCAAAATATTTGCAATAGGAGTTATATTTAATGTGATTATGAATATCATTGTAATTCCAAAATACAGCTATGTTGGTGCAAGTATAATAACAGTCCTAACTGATACAATAGTTTTAGCATTACTTATTGTAGCTACAAAGGATATGGGACTTTCAATCACTAAAAACAGCAAAATAAGTTTGATCAAAATAATAATGGCTAGTTTGATTATGGGAATAATATTAAAATACTTGTTAAACCTAAATGTTTTCTTAGAAATTATTATTGGGGCAATAATTTACATTTCAATTCTTTTAATACTAAAAATATTTGATGACGAAGAAATAAGGATAATAAAATCAGTATTAAGGTGAGAGGAATAGATTCATTTAATCATTTATCAAAATTCATAATGTCTCTTGGGGACTTATTTAATAACTCTTTCCATTTCTATGCTATTTTAATCAGACAACAAAAAAGAATATACAAAAAACAAATCAAACCCAACTATATAAATACATAAAAACAAACTAATTTCTAAAAAAATAACTAAAATTTATGAAACATCCTCTTAATTAGCGAATTCTTTAACACAATTTATAAATTCAAAAATAGAATATGATCAAAATAAAATAAAAAAACTTTTTCAAATAATTTTTATATCGTTATGGCTTAGTAAATATTCATATTTTATAGGAGAGAATAGATTAGCTGAAGGATGTGATAAAATGAATAATTCTAAAACTAGAGATAATAATACAATTTTAGAAGTATTAAAAGATAATCTTTGTACTGGATGTGGAACTTGTGTTTCATTATGTCCTGAAAATGCTATTAATATGAAGATGCGAGACCCAGAAAAAAATTTCATACCATCAATTGATAATAAAAGTTGTATTAACTGTGGTTTATGCTTAAAAGCATGTCCTGGACAAGAAGTAGATTTTAAAAAGTTAAATATTGATGTCTTCAAAGAGGAACCTAAAGATTGTTTGATAGGTAATTATACTAATTGTTATATGGGTTACTCAAAAATTCATAAAATTAGATGTGATAGTTCTTCAGGAGGTCTAGTAACACAAATTTTAATTTTTGCTTTAGAAAATGGCTTAATTGATGGTGCTCTAGTAACTAAGATGAAAAATGATAGTACATTAAAGCCAATACCTTTTATTGCAAGAAGTAAAAAAGAGATTATTGATGCATCTAAATCCAAATATTGTCCTGTACCAGCCAACGTGGCTTTAAAAGAAATTTTAGATGCCCCAGACCATGAGAAGTTTGCAGTTGTGGGTTTACCTTGTCATATTCATGCTATAAGGAAAGCAGAGATGTTAAACAAAAAACTTTTAAATAAAATTAGTTTACATTTAGGATTATTTTGTCATCATGGCGTAAGTTTTGAGGGGACTGATTTTTTTATAAATCGGATGAAAATAAATAAAAAAGATATTGTTGATCTTAGTTATCGAGGAGATGGTTGGCCTGGAAAATTTAAGGTTGTTTTAAATGATGAAAAAATTGAAAAATATCGTTTTTGGGAATTTTTTGTTTATCCTAGTTTCTATTTTTTTACCCCAAAAAGATGTTTTATGTGTAGTGATGCACTTAATGAATTAGCTGATATCTCTTTCGGTGATGCTTGGCTACCTGAACTTGTAGTAGAGAAAAAGGGTATTTCAGTCATGATTTCCAGAAATAAAAAAGCAGATAACTTAATTCAAAAATTAGAACATGCAAATATGGTAGAATTAAAGATGTGTGGATCTAATGATGTTATTAAATCTCAAATGCCTGCTTTATATTTTAAGAAAAGAAGCTTAAATGCCCGGAAAAGAATTTCAAAATTATTAAACACTCCATTTACTTCTGATAATACATATCTGATTGAATCAAATATTTTTGACTATTTATTTGTAATCTTAATTTATATAAACAATTATTTATCATCATTTAAATTTATTCAAACATTAGCTAATTTAATGCCGATGATTTTTATTAGAGGTTATCGTTACATTTTATATAAGTTCATTAACTCAAGAAACCTAAATAAGTAGGATTATAAATCTAATAATTTTTTCACTTGAACAACATTATAAAAAGATTTCTTTTTTAGAGGTTGTATATTTTCTTTTAATTCTTTACTTATCGTTTCTTTTTCTTTCCATATTTCATCAATTTTTTTTATGATAACGTCTAAGTTTAATTCCTTAAAATTAAAAATAAATTCTTTCTGACCGGCCATTTCCATTATTCCATTAGTTTTATGACTGTATCCTATTGCTAAAGTTGGAACGTACATTGAAATTGCAGCAATGTTTGCATGCATCCGGGATCCTATGAATAATTTACAAGTTCCGATAATTCCTTTTAATTCATCTGGAGTAAGTTCTTCGGATATATTAACGACATGTGTTTTATTAGTCAATTTTTCAATTATTTTATTTGCAATTATTCTATCATCATTTATTTCACCAGGGCCAGTCACATGGGGGACAAGAACCACTTTTAAATTAAATTGATTAGTTATGTATTTTATCACTTCCAACATTATTTGTTCATACTGATTGATCTTCATAGAGCCAGTATTAGAATCAAAATATTGTAATCTACTGATTGAATTACTTAAAGAAATCCCAATTATTTCTTCTTTATCATTTATTCCGTATTTAGATAAAATGTCAAAGGTATCTTTTTTAGAAATAGGTCTCAATAAAAATGCAGAATCTGCAGTTATATAAATTGGAACTTTTGAAACTTTCATATTTTTCAACAATTCAGCACTAATAACCTCTCTAACGGTGATCAAACTAACCCTATTTAATAAAAATTTAGCATAAAATTTACATATAAAAGACAGAAATGATGAGTGAATTTTAGTTTGAGGCCATTTAATGTTAAAAGGCCCAATAGATTGTGCATAAATAAAGACCTTCTTATCCAATAAAATCCCTATGTGGATTCTAATTAGAGAATGTAAAGTTGATAAAATTCCATAATCTCCACTAAGTCCATCTCCACTGATTTCTATAATCAAATCAGCATCTAAATAAGTTTTGATAATTGTTTCTTTTACCAGTTTTCTATTTAAATCTAATTTTATATATTTCAAATAAATTGCTAAAAATAGATAATAACCCCATGATATAATACGACTTAAAGGAAAATTCTTTTTTAATTCGGGTAATATTTCAATTTCAGGATACCTTTTTTCCATCTGTATGTCTTCTATAAAATAGGATACTACTATAAACTCTGTATCCGGAATAATACTTTTAATAGATTCATAAGCACTCAATATTAATGCCGCACCTCCCTTATTTACAGATAAATTACCCCCAATGAAAACTATTTTAGCCATTTAACGATCTCCTGTGATAAAATTTTAACAGATAATATAATCAATTTTTCAATCATACCCAATAAAATTGATAATAAATGTATGGGCGATAATATCTTACCAAATTTGGTATAATTAAAGGTGTAATAAAATCTAGATTTACTCAACAATAAATAAAGTTTAATTTCATCATTTATACTCCTTTTTTCAAAGTGTTTGTGAATGAAAAAATCATTAAAAGACAAACCATTAGTAAGACCTAATTGTTCGATTTTTTTTGCTAATACCACTTCTTCACAATATAAAAATAAATTTTCATCAAAAAATCCTACTTTCCTTAAAATTTCTGATCTTATAACAAAACATGATCCTGGTAAACATTCAACATAGCTTAATCCTTCATTTACGCCAATAAAATCTAAATATTTATATTTAATGGGATTATACATTTTTCTCACCAAATCTGAACTCATAAAAATATAATTAAAAAAACTCGGTATTCTCCAAGCAATTTGGGAAAAAATAAGGTTTTCATTGTAATTTAGCATTAAACCAGTTACAGCAGCTAACTTAGGATCACGTTCTAAATATTTAACAATATTCTTAACAAAATTTTTATTTGGGATAGTTACATCAGGGTTAGTAATTAATATATACTTAGATTCAAAATTATTTAAAATAAATTTTGCTCCATAATTATTTCCATAAGAATATCCCCTATTCTTATCTGTTTTAACAACATATACATCAGTAAAACCTCTAAAAAATTCTTTAAGTTTAATAAAAGAGTGATCAGGGGAATCATTATCAACAATAACTATTTCATCAAGATTGTCAAGTATTTGTAGATTAAAAACTAGTTCCTTTGTATCATCAATTGAATTATAGTTTAAAACAATTGCACAGCATTTATTATTCTCCATAGGTTATTTAAACAATGACATAATATTAAAGTTTATTGTTTTTTTATTTAATTATAACAAAATTTATATAACTTGTTACTTAATTTTGCTTTTTTCATAGAGTTTTTTGTTGATGAGTAAAAGGAGGCTGTCAAGTTAATGGGTGTTGGGGTTTGTGAAAAAAAAATTCGATTAACCTATAATTTTAGTTATCGTGTCTTATAATTAAATTTGAAGACCGTTAAGAATAAATATGAGTGAAGGCAGATTTATTAGTATGACAAGTACAATAATATCTGCCTTCGGTTCTTCTATAGGTTTTATACAACTTAAACTTTCCGATTATGATCAAAGAGA